>NZ_JBFROV010000038.1:57134-197452 GCF_041471725.1 Vibrio sp. 10N.261.51.F12
TAACCACTAACCACTAACCAGCAGATGCTGATCGGCCTTGTTAGGAAGATACAAGGTAAATTGACTGCCTTTCCCTAGCGTAGAGGTCACTTTGATTTCTCCTCCTGTCTGACTCAATATACTTTGAGAAACGGACAGACCCAACCCCGTACCATCTCGTTTGGTGGTAAAAAATGGATCAAATATACGTTTTAAGTTCACATCAGATATTCCACAGCCTTCATCAATAATATGAATCAGTGCCCCAATACGTTCCTTACCATCAACCCAGTCTTCACTTAAAACAGTAAGGCGCCCTTTCCCTTGCATGGCATGTATCGCGTTCATTTGTAAGTTAACTAATATCTGTAATAGTTGATGACGATTGATCTCAACAGGTGTTTTGGCATGCAAGTCGACATAGAACTCAATACCCCGCTTCTTAGCGCCGGTTCTTACCAAGGTGACGCTCTCATCAACAATCGGGTTGACGTGTTGCCACGTCACTTCATCTTGAACCCCCCCCTGTCGGCTGTATTGCAACAAACTGCGGGTAATATTACGAATTCGGTCAATCTGAACAAGAATCGCATCGACTTCCTCTTCTACCGCTGCCGAATTTTCACCTAATTCGAACTTCAACAGTTCGACATTACCTAAAATCACCGCGGTTGGGTTATTGATCTCATGAGCAATGCCTGCGGTCAATTCACCTAACGCCGCAAGCTTTTCATTAACAATTAGTTTGTCTTTGGTTTGATTCAAAAGGTGGATATGTAACTCAAGCTGTTCCGTTTTTTCTTTCAAGCTTGCGGTTCGAGATGCCACTTTTGCTTCAAGTTCATGAGCGGCTTCTTGAATCTGTTCGTTTCGAAATTGAAGCTGATTTAGCATGTTGTCAAACTGCTTAGCCAACTGACTCAATTCATGCTGATTGTTGAGCCCTATATCCCCGATTCGCTCATCGTCTTTACCCAGCTGAACCATTTTAACCACCCGATGAATTTGTTCGATTGGTTTAAATAACCCTCTAGCACCGCGATACACAATGAACCCTGAGATAAACAAGATACTGACAATTAATACCGTGACCTCACCTAAATTCGTTAAATAGGTTTTTAACAAAGGCCACGACCGATAGCCGGTGTAAACAATACCGACAATGTTATCGTTGATATCGCGCAACGGGTCGTAGCCCGCGATGTACCATGTGTCATAGACGTAGGCGTTATCGATCCAGCGATGTCCCTCTTCAAGAACACTTTTACTCACCGAATCAGAGACCATCGTCCCTACCGCTCTTCTACCTTGATACGAGGCTTCAATAGGCACATTGGTGGCGACTCGAAGATCATCTAAGAAAATAGTTACCGTACCTTTTACATGATGAGCTTCGTCGGATACTGGATAAATGGTATCGCGGATCATATCAACCAAACCCAAGTTATTATTGAGAAGTACACCGCCATCGAGATAACCAATGAGTGCACTGCTATCGTCATAAACAGCAATAACGGAACGACTGACCAATGAACGGGTTTCTAGACGATGATTGTCTTGATGACGCACTTCTGAGTGTTCGGACAATTGGGGGGCTAAATTAAATGCATCCGCGCGAGTAAGTACATCGAAAAACGAACGTTGATCTGCCATTTTACGATAAGCAGCAGAATCATCATGTCTCAAGGTTGACGCATCAGCATCTACCGGAATCCACCTTAGGTAGTCGAGCTGGTAGCGAAGATTTTGTGCTTTGACCCAATCATCAAATTCTTGAGCGGTTTGGATGTGCTGAAGACGTGTTCGAAATTCATAAGACTCAGAGAAAGCGCTCAGGTGGTCATACTGCTCAACCTGAAGGCTTTCCATCTTATCGGTAACGATGTTGAGCCGCTCATCAACATCCACCAAGGCACTTTGCCACGTATAGTGAATTGACCAATACGCAGTAATCGCAAACATGGCAATCAACGTTAGAATAATCGGTGCGGAGGTGAGAAACAGAAGACGATAACGCACCATGGCTTGGGTGCGAAAGCGTAGTCGGCTCAATATATTGCCATCAGCTTTCATTCGATAGCTCATTGTCGTCCCACTCTTTGTATTTTCGCTCTAATGTTTTCCGAGCGACACCCAAGTCACGCGACGCTGCAGATTTGTTACCCGAGTGAAAATCCATTACTTGTTGAATATGCGCTTTTTCAACATCTTTCAACGACCATGAGTCGGGATAGCCAAATTGTACATCGCCATTAATCGCCACGGCTGGCATAGTCGACATATCATTCGCAGACAGCGTAATGGAAGCATTAACCGGTCCTCCATTGAGTTCCCTAAAATAATGGGCGGGCGGTTTGTTCAGTAAAATACATCGCTCTAGCATGTTTTTCAGTTCCCGCACATTACCGGGCCAATCGTAATCTTGCATCGCAAACATATCTTCGTGGGCCCATTTAGGCTCGACCACACCCAGCTCTTTCGCTAAACGTCTTGTCAAATAAGGCACCAGTTCATTTAAATCCGACAATCGGCTGCGCAACGATGGCACTTCAATCTTCAACACGTTCAAGCGATAGAACAGATCTTGTCTAAACTTACCCTGTTCAACTTGTTGTCGCAGATTTCGATTCGTCGCAGCAACAACTCGAACATCGATACTGACTTCTCGCTCAGTTCCAACTGGCCTCACAGTGCGTTGCTCTAACACGCGAAGCAGTGAAGCCTGCATCGCTAAGGGCATTTCACCAATCTCATCTAGAAATAACGTCCCACCACTTGCAACCCGAAACAACCCTTCACGACTCTTTTTCGCCCCAGTAAATGCACCAGCAGTATGGCCAAATAACTCACTTTCCAGTAATTCAGGCGCCAACGCACCACAATTTATTGCCACATAAGGGCCCTGTCTTTTACTGGCATCATGAAGCCCACGCGCCACCAATTCTTTGCCCGTGCCAGACTCACCCTCAATCAAAACTGACGCCTTAGATGGTGCGAACTGACTAATCAACTGTTTAAGTTGTGTGGTTTTGACCGAAGACCCGATTAAATCTTTTGATACCCTTCGACTAATATCGTGACTCAATGCCACCGTGACTCGTTCTGCTAGCCGCTTATCCATGCAGCGTTGTACTGCTTGTAACATTTGCTGGAGATTAAATGGCTTTAATATGAAGTCTGATGCGCCTAGTTTTAACGCACTAATTGCGACGTCCAAATCAGCATAACCTGTCATGAAAATGATGTCGGCCTTACGGTCTAAATCGCTAAATGCTTCTTCCCATTCGATCCCAGAACGACCAGGCAAATTAATATCAAGAATGATGAGGTCATAATGGTGTTTGAGTCTTAACTCCTCTGCTTCTTCAACGCTACCCGCGGTTTCAACATGACCAAAGGCTTTTCTGAGCGCTTTTTTAAGAACGGTTTGCATGCCTACTTCATCGTCGACAACTAACGCCGAAAACGCGAGATAAGGAGAAACATGAGACTGTGTTTTTTCTGAGGGGTCAAAGAATGCCATAAATACTTGTTATTATTCCTATTTGAGACAGAGTGTACCAATCTGAGTCAAAATATCCTTATTAGAATTGCGACATTTTGTCTCAGCTCAAATTAATTGTAGTTGACCTACAAAAGTTTTTAACAAAATGTCGCACTTTACCACTTTTTTCCTTTAAAAATTATGGCATTGTCTTTGCTTACATGATGTGTAATCAAGAGCAAACTGCTCACCTAAAAAATAAACAAAATGGACATTATTATGAAACTCCCTCAGTTGATGGTTTCAGCCCTTTCTGTGGCAACGCTTTCTGTAACGGCTTATGCAGAAACCAATAATACCGAACTCCCTCGCATTAAACTTGCTACTACCACGAGTACGTATCACTCCGGTTTACTCGACTATTTACTGCCTGAATTTACAAAAGAAAGCGGCTATCAAGTAGATATTATCGCCGCAGGTACAGGCAAATCGCTCAGAATGGGCGAAAATGGTGATGTTGATGTCGTCATGACTCATGCACCAAAAGCCGAAGCCGCCTTTGTTTCTGCTGGCTATGGGATTGAGCCTCACAAAGTGATGTATAACGACTTTGTGATTGTTGGACCTAAAAGTGACCCTGCCCACATCCATGATCAAAAAACCATTGATAGCGTCTTTGAGAGCATCGCCAAGACTAACGCTATTTTCATCTCACGAGGTGACGATTCTGGTACACATAAAAAAGAACTACAGATTTGGCAACAAAGTAAAATTGAACCAAACTTTGGTGGCTATCGTTCAGTAGGTCAAGGAATGGGGCCAACACTTAACATGGCCTCAGAAATGCAAGGCTACACGATGACCGATCGAGGCACATGGTTAGCTTACCAAGCAAAGCTTGACCTAAAAATTGTGTTTGAAGGCGACAAAGAACTGTTTAACCCATACCAAGTTATCTTAGTTAACCCCGAGCGCTTCCCTACTTTAAACACCGAAGGCGCAAAAGCATTAAGCCAGTGGTTGGTATCAGATAAAGGACAATCTATGATCAACAGTTACCGTAAAATGGGCGAGCAATTGTTTGTAGCAAACGCAGATAAATCCGGTCAGTAATGAGTATCACAGAAACAACCATGGAGGCGTTTAGCCTCCTATTTAGCCTAGACCGCGAGCTTTGGAAAATCGTCGCGGTCTCTTTTAGTGTCTCCGTTTCGGCGGTGTCCTTAGTCGTCTTACCTGCGATCCTCTGTTCTTACCTGCTCGCTTATACCAATTTTCCAGGGAAATGGATGTTGCTGTCGTTAGTCAACACACTGCAAGCCATTCCAACGGTCGTTATTGGATTATTACTCTACATGATGCTGTCACGATCTGGTCCATTAGGCGATTGGCAGATGCTGTTTACCCAAAAAGCGATGATTATCGGTCAGATACTGATTTGTTTCCCAGTACTGGTGTCAATGATGCATGGTGCGCTTCAAAGTACCGACCGACGCGCAATGGAAACGTCAATTACGCTTGGCGTTTCACGAACTAGAACACTAATGACATTAATTTGGGAATCTCGCTTCCCATTACTCGCCGCGGTTGTTGCTGGGTTTTCTCGAATTGTCACAGAAGTCGGCTGCTCAATGATGGTCGGCGGCAATATTATGGGGTTGACCCGTAATATCCCTACGGCCATTGCAATGGAAAGTCATAAGGGGGCGTTTGCCCAGGGTGTGGCACTTGGGATTGTATTGTTGCTACTAGCACTAATTTTAAATTTTGTACTCTCTTCAATGCGAGGCAAAGGCGTACTGCGAACGCACTAGAAACCAGTCATTAATCACTGGCCCTTAAACATCAGGCATGACTGAGACTAAAGCGCGTAGAAGCGACTCAATTGGCAATAAATCTGATTCATACAAAGTGATGCTCAACCACTATACTTATTCTAAGATTCTGCTTTAGGACGATAAAAATAATGACGATACAACTGAAAGCAAAGCAGATTTCCATGCGATTTAATACCCGTGTACTCTTTCATATCCCCAGCTTAACTATTGGCCCCAATGAAGCTGTCTATTTGAAAGGGGCAAATGGCGTCGGAAAGACAACGTTACTTAAAATATTAGCCGGCTTGCTGAAACCCAGTTCGGGCGATATTGAACCGAGAAAGAAAGGGCTACTCAGTCGGTTCTTTGCAACTTCTGGTCGTAAAGATGTCATATACCTCCACCAGTCAGCTTATCTTTTTGACGGTAGCGTTTATCAAAACGTGGTGTATGGGCTGAAGCATCGAACGCAGAACGCCCATGACAAACGGGCAGATGTTATTGCCGCGCTTAGACTCGTTGGCCTAGAGACGCTTGCTGATGAACATGTATCCGTGCTATCAGGAGGCGAAAAGCAACGCGTAGCAATGGCGCGAGCTTGGGTTTTAAAACCGTCAATCCTACTCATGGATGAACCCAGTGCTTCGCTCGACCAGGAATCGATAGAGCGACTAGTATCGATGGCGCGGAGTTTGTTGGATTTAGGGTCCAGTATTGTTGTCACTAGCCACCAAGCTAATGAACTCACGGCGTTGTGTCGAAAACAGTGGTGGATAAAAGATTGTACCTTGATAGAATCACCGTTACTGCAAGTTATCGATAGAAATAACACGAATCAAGAGAGTACTTATGCTGCATCCAGAGCAGACTAGCTGGGTTGTCCTCGCAGGAGGTCAAGCCTCACGAATGGGCGGTAATGACAAAGGGCTGATTGAGCTCGATGGCCGACCTTTAATTGAGCATGTACTAGAAAAGTTGTCCGTTCAAACTAACAACATCACCATCAATGCCAACCGCAATCACGAACGTTATCAACAATATGCCCCTGTCATCAGTGATACTTTCCCTGATTATCCTGGCCCTCTTGGTGGCATGCACGCCGGGCTTACTGCAGCAACAACCGATTGGGTAGGGTTTGTTCCTTGTGATAGCCCCTTTATCGATACCTCATTGATTCAACGATTTTGTGACGCGGTCACTAATGAAACAGATATATTAGTGGCACACGACGGAGATTTCCATCAACCCGTGTTCACCATGTTTCACCAACGTGTGCTACCAAAGTTAGAAGCGTTCTTAGAGCGCGGCGATAGGAAAATCATTCTTCTCTATAAAGATTGTCATACTGAGTATGTTGATTTCTCTGACTCACCAGAGTGTTTCATCAACCTCAATACGCCCGAAGAGTTGGCTAAGCTCGCCAAACAAAAGTGATTCGATGCAGCGCCTATTGTTCATACGATGTTCACGCTTTATCAACGCGCCAACCGCATCTTGTAATTGTAAGTATTAATATGAGTCGCACGGCGTTTAGCTATTGAATCATTAACGATGTATCGTCGTTAATACTTATCATCGTTAATACTATTACCGTAATCAGAGTTTGTTATGACCATAAAAAAAATCAAAAACATTCCACTACTCGGCTTTGCTGCTTATAGCGGCACCGGTAAAACCACATTATTAGAAATCCTACTGCCTAAATTAACCGCAGCAGGGCTTAAGATTGGCGTACTCAAACACGCACATCATAATTTTGATGTGGATAAGCCAGGCAAAGACAGCTACCGCTTGCGTAAAGCGGGAGCGAGCCAAATGCTGATCTCCTCTCGCTATCGTCATGCACTCATGACCGAAACCCCTGAAGAAGAGGCAAATTTTGAATACCTGCTCTCTCGCTTTGATCATTCGGCATTAGATCTTATCTTAGTTGAAGGCTGCAAAAACATTGCCTTTCCTAAGATCGAATTGAACAGACAAGAAGTCGGCAAACCTTGGTTGCACCCTAACGATGACAACATCATTGCGATTGCAAGTGATAGTAACGATGACGACTTAAATGTTGCGATTCCTACTATGAACATCAACGACTTAGAAGCCATCACTCAATTTATACTCAATTACGTCAAGCCTGAGCACAACGTGGACACGCCCGCGGCTTGCTGCGATACGCTATCCCCTGCGTTATTGTCCGTCCAACAAGGACAAGCAAAGATATTAGATGCCGTCTTGTCATCACCAATCACCGAGGTGCTGCCCTTGATGTCAGCCTATGGGCGCGTGCTTGCACAAGACATCATTTCACCAATCAATGTCCCTGCGTTCACCAATTCAGCAATGGATGGGTTTGCCATACGCGGTGACGACATTGGTCACGAGGATTTCAAGGTTGTCGCCAGTATTATGGCTGGACATGGCTTTGATGGCACGTTAACTCATGGCCAAGCCGCACAAATTATGACGGGTGCGCCGATGCCTGACGGGGCGGACACGGTCGTCATGCGTGAACAAGCAAACCACAGCAGTGATAGTGTCACATTTGGTTCGACCTCGATTTCTTCAGGACAAAATGTACGTCAGGCCGGTGAAGATCTTGCAATGGGCCAAGCCGTGTTCAAGAAAGGCACATTAATTGAAGCCCCTGAACTTGGCATGATTGGCTCTCTAGGCTTCGGTGAGGTAGAGGTAAAACGCAAGCTTAAGGTCGCAGTTTTCTCTACAGGCGATGAGGTGCAAGCTCCTGGACAACCGCTACTATCTAATTCTATTTACGACTCTAATCGTTTCACCATCATGGCCATGTTGCAAAAGCTCGGTTGTGATATCGTCGACCTTGGCATTTTAGAAGATGACGAATCCGTCATGGAAGCCGCAATCATAAATGCAAGCGAATCGGCCGATCTCGTGATCACTTCCGGTGGCGTATCGGTGGGAGACGCCGATTTCATTAAAGATGTGTTAGAAAAAAGCGGCAACGTAAACTTCTGGCGTATCAATATGCGACCAGGCCGCCCTCTTGCGTTTGGACATATCAATAACAAACCCTTCTTCGGGCTACCAGGTAACCCTGTTGCGGTTATGGTGTCATTTCTCAACTTCGTTGAACCTGCCATCAAAAAAATGCAAGGTATCCGAGAATTCTTACCATTTAAAGCCTCTGCAATTGCAGAAACACCGCTTCGCTCACGCCAAGGCCGAACTGAGTTCAGCCGAGGGATTTACACCATGGATGAGCAATCAGGGCAACTAACGGTGCGTACAACCGGCAAACAAGGCTCTGGTATCTTGCGTTCAATGAGTGAAGCCAATTGTCTTATAGAAATTGCCCCCCACATTGATACAGTAAAAACAGGCGAAAGCGTGACAATCGTCCCACTTCAGGGCAGAATCTAGCGTAAAATTTTAAGCAGGTCCAAACTATGGCACGTACTATCCTTTACACCTATAAAGAAGAAGACAAAACACTGACGTTTTCTTACCAGCAGCATCGTAATATCCACGAAGCCGTTGCGGAAGCGGAAGGCATCGATTTGACTGAGTTTCTAAAAATGGAACAGCAAATTGAAGCCATTTCAGACACTAAGTCCGTTCGTAATTACCGTGACAACCATTTCCGTAAGCTTGGTTTCAGCAAACTCACTTTGGCTTTAAAAGAAAACCATGGTGTTGGGAAAAAACCTAAGTCTTAACCCAGAAGGCCTCAGGTAACCAACGCGTCCGACTCCACGCATGATCAGTCATTTGAGTAAAACCCTCATATGGCTAATCATGCGTTTTGTATCTTGTCATGCGCTTGGTATCATACTTCTCATTAAACAACACCTCCCCACCCTTCGATAATACCTTCATTCCAATTTCTCTTTAGGCTCTCACTACGCCCAGTGAAGTTCACCGACACCTGTTTTAATCACACGACAGGTCACAAATATTTAACACCTCTGATTCACTCTCGACAGTAGACTAAAGAAAACCAACTCGAGTCGAATTATGTTTGTCGCAACGCCACGGGAACTGAGGCATATTGAAGACTATGCCGAGCGCTACTCCGCACTGTCGCTCACCACTCTTGCACATATTGGACATGGTGATCACAATCTTCCGCTGTATATGCTATCAATGGGCAACGAAGATCCCACCGCGCCGTGCTTAATTCTTACAGGGTCTATACACGGCGTGGAAAAAATTGGCAGCCAAATCATCCTTTCTTTTATTCGGAATTTGCTTAAACGGTTGCAGTGGGATAAACGTCTTAGCGAGACGCTAGACAAGATAAAAATCATCACGGTTCCTGTCGTCAACCCGTGGGGCGTCGCCTTAAACACTCGCGCTAATCATAACGGCGTCGATTTGATGAGAAACGCCCCCATTAACTCTCACAATACGAAATACCAGCTCTATGCGGGCCAAACGATCAGCGCTCGTTTGCCATGGTATAGAGGAAATCCTGACGATATGGAACAAGAACTTAAGGTGCTGTCATCGCATATCCTCAATATTTCGAAGCATGCACGGTCAACCATTGTGCTTGATCTCCATAGCGGTTTTGGTACACGGGACCGGCTGTGGTTCCCTTTCGCTCATCACAAACATCCCCCACACAATCTGCATCAGTTTTATTTGTTGTACTCTCTCTTTCGCAAAAGTTACGCACAGTACGAGCTATATCAGTTTGAACCTCAATGTCATCAATACACCACTCACGGGGATTTTTGGGACTGGATGCACCTCAAACACTATGAGACCTCAACGAATCCCTTTGTCCCTCTAACGCTTGAGCTCGGTTCGTGGCTTTGGGTTAAAAAAAACCCGATGCAACTGCTAAAATTTAGCCAACTGTTTCACCCCACAAAACCACATCGCATCAAACGGGTTCAACGTCGTCATAGTGCATTATTGGGCTATCTCACGCAGGTGCTCGACAATGAGTTATTAACGAATATGAGTGCGGATGAACAAAGTCGATTAACCAAGAAGGCCACAAAGTTATGGTACCCATCGTCTTAGTCAGGGGGTTGCTTAGGGAGTCTGGACATTGGCAGAGGATGATTGATGCATTCACTGCTCTCGACCCTGACCTGGTTATCATCACACCAAACGTGCCTGGGAATGGCGCGCTTTTTCAACAACGTAGTCCAACCAATATTGAGTCTATGTTGCCCTCCGTACTGCACCAATTGCCCAGTGACTGCGAGCGCTACCACCTTGTCGCCATTTCAATGGGTTCGATGCTCGCCTCATCTTGGGCACATCGATTACCTAATAATGTGGCAAGCTTGACGCTCATTAATCCTAGTTTCTCTCGCTATAGTCATTTTTGGCAACGGATTAATTTGCTTAAGCTTCCTTACTTATGTGGCTCAAAGTTACTAGGATCAAAGCCTTTTGAAACCGCGGTCCTCAACGTCACTTACCCCCGCCATGTTAGCCAGCCAGACGTATTGCATCATTATTTAACGTTGAGGCAATCACACCCAGTGAGTTTTTCGAATGCACTTCGTCAGCTGATCGCAGCCGCGAGATTTAAGGGGCCGGCCATTGCTCCTCGATGCCCAACATTGGTCATTACAAGTGAAAGTGATCAATTAGTCAGTAGTCAGGCAGGTTTAGCGATAGCGAAAGCATGGGGTGTACAACATATGTGTTATGCAAGCGATGCTCATGATCTACCATCAGAAAAGCCGGAAGAACTTGCCCGATTTCTTTATGGTTGGTTTCAAAAATTCATATGATGAGGGAACTTATGGCGGAAAATGGCCACTAACTCACTAATAAATAATTATAATACTTGGTGTAATTGTATGAAGTTACGCTATTGATAAGAGTGAATATGTTTAGATTGTTATCTTTGACCGTTGTCTTTTCTGTACTTGCGGGATGTGCGACACACGACCAGTTTGCGACGGAGCATGAGTTATACCAACACAATATTGACGCCCGAAATTTCTGTAAGGACATCAACGAAGTCGACTCATCGTACCGATGCTTCGAACAATATGTCTTAAAGGCTCCGTCGGTGACGGTTAAAAAGCTACTCGCTACACAAAAATCTCTGATTGAAGCTAAGCACAAACAGTCTTAACGCCGCTATATTTGTGGGTCTTCAATCAGCAGTTTCACACCAAGCGCAATCAAAACGACCCCTGTTGTGCCTTCCATCCAACGAATAAAACGACCATTTTTAAGAAGTGTTTTCGCAGAGTTTAACATCCCTGATAAGCCGCACTGCCAAGCCATGGCAATGACAAAATGGATTGATGCCATGGTCATTGATTGTATCAACGGCGAAAAGTCTGGATTAATAAACTGAGGCAAGAACGCGAGATAGAACACCGCCGTTTTCGGGTTTAGAACGTTAGACAAAAAGCCCTCGCGCAGTGACTTACCCGCATTTAAATTCTGTGTCGCTATTTCGCTAACACTCACATTGGATGAAGCTCTTAGTGCACGTAAACTCGAAATTCCTAGCCAAATAAGGTACGCCGCACCAATGCCTTTAACCAATGAAAACAACTCTGCAGATTGCGTTAGAATCACAGAGATCCCAAGCGCAGAAAATGTGGCATGTACAAATAGACCCGAGCAAATACCTAAGCTGGTCAACGCACCATCATGAAACCCACCTCTCGACGTGTTTCTAATCACCAGCGCGGTATCTAGACCCGGCGTCATGGTTAGGATAACAATCGCAATAAGAAAAGCTTCAAGATTCAAGATATGCATAAACGTCCACTGTACAAGTTAATTCAAAAACTAATGAGCTGATAGCCTTGTCTCGGATTTTGACTCAAGCGACGACAAATAGCCATACCTTACACGGAAAAGAAACCCAGCTTCGTCAACACGCTCAAAGCGTTAGGTCACACATGGTGGCCTAAAAAACCGTGACTCTGTCATCGCTTCATCTTTTCGTAAACGCTTGTAGGTGTTAACTTATAATCATCGTTCACTCGGAAGGTCAACCGACATGGAAAACTACAACAAGCTCGTTGAACACTACAAAACAATCTCAAATTTCGGTCATCTCTCCTCAATTTGTGGTTGGGATGCCGCCGCAATGATGCCATCAGGTGGCAATCAAGCCCGCTCCGAAGCGATGGCTCAGCTGTCTTTACATATTCATCAGCTCTCGACTGCCCCGCATCTTGCTGATCTCATCAGTAACGCACAAGAAGAGTGTTTGTCATCATCTCAGCAAGCAAGCCTAAATGAAATGGAGAGGCAATGGCGTTTGACGACGGTTGTACCTGAAGATCTTGTCAAAGCGAAGTCTCTAGCAGGCTCTAAATGCGAACACGCTTGGCGAACACAGCGCGGTCAAAACGACTGGAATGGCTTTTGTAAAAACTTTGAAGAAGTGGTGCAGCTTTCACAAGAGGAAGCTCAAATTCGCGGTGAGGTATCTAGCTTAACGCCCTATGACGCTATGCTGGATATCTATGAGCCAGGCGTCAACTCTGAACAACTCGATCGTATTTTTGGCGACCTGACGTCTTGGCTGCCTGAATTGACGCAACAAGTCCAAGAAAAACAGAAGCTCGAGTCGGTACATACCACCAACGAAACGTATTCTACCGCGGCACAAAACGCATTAGGCCTAGAGGTGATGTCATTACTGAATTTTGATTTCAACCATGGCCGTCTTGATATCAGCTCTCATCCATTCTGTGGGGGTGTTCAACAAGATGTTCGCATCACAACTCGGTATGATGAACACGATTTCGTTCAGTCTTTAATGGGTATTGTTCATGAAACCGGTCACGCTCGCTACGAACAAGGGCTGCCTCTACAATGGGCTGGATTACCAGCAGGACAAGCGCGCTCTATGGGTATCCATGAATCTCAGTCGTTATTTTTTGAAATGCAGCTCGGGCGAAGTGACGCATTTATCGGAAATCTCGCCCCCCTAGCCAGCAAACACTTCTCCGCTAACGACACTACGGTCTTTGCTCCTGACAACCTGAAAAAAATCTACACCAGAGTCCAACCCGGATTTATTCGGGTTGATGCTGACGAGCTCACCTACCCTGCTCATGTTATTCTGCGTTATGAAATAGAACGCGACCTTATGAATGGCAAAATTAGTTATAACGATATCCCGGAATTGTGGGACACCAAAATGCAGCAATATTTAGGGTTGTCTACGAAAGACAACTACAAAGATGGGTGCATGCAGGACATTCACTGGACAGATGGCGCGTTTGGTTACTTCCCATCTTATACACTAGGTGCGATGTACGCGGCTCAGTTCATGGCTTCAATGAAGAAAACGGTGGATGTGAACTCTGTGATTGAAAGTGGTGATCTATCCCCTATCTTCACTTGGTTAGAATCGAATATTTGGAGCAAGGGCAGCTTGCTGACCACCGATGATTTAGTGAAGCAAGCAACGGGTGAAACGTTGAATGCGCAGTTCTTTCAAGAACATTTGAGAAGTCGTTACCTGTAAAACACTTGTCAGTGAACTTGGCTGAGTATAGTTCACTGACACTTTTCACTTGGACACAGCAGGTGCATAAAATCAAATGTTGCTGTATTATATGGGTATGAAGCAGTAACCAAGTTGGTCAATTACATATGGCGCAGAAGAAAACGAAAGTTACCCAAAAAATGATTTACCGTGCAGTTGCAAGTTCTACTGCGATCGAAACAGGCTCCCCTGTGCAAAAAATCGAGAAACGCCTAGAAGCAAGTAAACGAAAGTATAGCAGCCTATCACTAGCTAATTAAATCTCGTACCAATCTTTCCATATACTGGTATTCGTGAGCTACGCCAGCTTGAATTGATGCAATATAAAAGTCTTTGTGCTTATCCCATAAGCTGTAATCTAATAAGCCTAACCCCGCTTTGTTACACATCACGTCCATAAGAAGACGACTTATTCTTCCGTTTCCTTCTCTAAACGGATGAATCAGAATAAGTTCAATGTGACTTCGAGCTAGATAAGATACTAACTCTTCAATGCTCATATCAGGGATTGCTTCAAACTTTGATAAGTAGTCCTGTTCAAATAACTCAATACATCTTCCGATCTGAAGTGGAGATGTAAATTGAAACCCTCCTTTCCCCATATCGACATTTCTGACCATTCCAGCCCATTCGTAGACGTTGCCAAGCCACTGCCTATGCCAATCAATAACGTTAGGAAACGTCACCTTCAGATCAGTATCATCCAGCTCAAAAACTTTCTCATACAGCTTTGTTAAAAGGATTGCTTCAACATCATCCATTTCATCAGAATCTATGATGCCTAGTTTATTAGCCAGCACTTTGCCTTGTGACCCATTTTCGTATCGTGTTTCTGATGAATCGAGTTCGTATCTATTCATAGCTTGAAATTCTCCTGCTTGAATGCACCTGATTCTACAAAACCTAATGCCTTATATCCCCTGTTCCGCTTTGAAAACATTCTTGCCAACATTGGAATTTTCATGTCTACATAATCGATAACTCGGATTTCCATCTTACCGTCATACTCCCGCTGTATCCTTCCGACATATTGAACAAGCGCTCCTTTCTAGGATACAGGTAATGCGAGAACTAATGTATCAAGTCGGGGTAAATCAAAGCCTTCCCCAATAAACCGACCTGTCGCTACCAGCACCTGAGTTGTGGCCAGCTTTTCATTAACCTCGTCTCGATCTTTCTTTTTCATTGCGCCAACAAGCACCTCGTTCTGAATAGCTCTCTGGGTTAGCATTTCACTCATCAATTTCGCGTGCTCTCGGCGCTCTGTAAGAACGATAGGTACGCGCTCTTTTTTCACTTCAGCTTCAATATCACTGATGATTAGCTTATTTCTTATTTCATGCTCAATCAACCACCTGTACACATCTGCAATGTGTGGCCGAGGGTCTTGAGTTGCTAGTTGAAGCGGTGGTTCAAAATGAACCTCCTTCTTTTGAAGGCTCTGAGTAAACTTGACCGAGCTGGACGAAGTAATAGTATGCCTTACCCTCCCCGCCTGCATGAAAATAATTGGCTGGTGACCGTCTCTACGTTCCAGAGTCGCACTAATACCAAGTATGTACTTTGCGTGCACCTCTCCCAATAATTTTTCATATTGTGGTGCTGACAGGTGATGGCATTCGTCGATGATGATCTGCCCGTATTCATGGACAACAGAATTGACCGTATTATCGCTTCGGTTAAGCAAGCTTTGATAGGTTGCGACGTCAACAGACTTCGTTGGCTTTTTCTTGGATCCTGTAATCACACCTATCTCAACATTCGTCGTAAATGCCTTTAGCCTTTCCTGCCATTGGTCTACGAGTTGCTTATTGTGAACAAGGATTAGGGTATTGACCTTTCTTTTACACAACAGACCTATTGCCGTTATAGTCTTTCCAAATGCTGTAGGCGCATGCAACACGCCAATATCAAATTTAGAAACCGCATCCACCGCTTTCTTTTGCTCTTCCCTTAGCTCGCCACTGAATTGGATGCTGCTCAGTCGGTCTCCTGACCTTCTTTTATCATTAAAGAGTAAGCTGATCCCAGACTGTTTAAGTAAATCACAAGTATCATCAATGCAACCTCTTGGCAGAACAAGATACCCACTATCGATTTCTGCCAACGATATGTACCTGGATATTCCGTTCGTCGATAACCGCAGTCCTTGTGCCTTGAAAAACTTAGGATTTGAAAACGATGCCAGCTTTTTCAAACTGGCAATAAGAGCATTAGGTAATGTTTCGATAGGAAGATAGATTCTGTTTGCCAACGTTATTTCAATACTGTCAGGGCAATCTGATATCACCGAAGAAGTAACTGGTAAGTTTCGGTCCCACGGTGGCAATGTGGAATCCGATGTAGAACTATCAGTAGACTGATTAGAACTATAAGAGGTTACAAGCTTTGTCAGAGCAGAGAGAGTCAACTTTTTTGTTGAAGCCAGTATCTGCCATTGATCTTGATAAGACGAAAACTCTTCATCAATAAATTCAGAGTTACCTTCTGCTCTTGCACCTTTTTGGAGTGGTAGAGCAATCAAGTTTCCTATCCCAGCTACAGGCAAAACGTCTTGATTAGGAAAGAGACGATCATAGGATTCAAAGGACAATGCTCCGTGGATTCGCATCGCTTGATCGAGAAGCATAAAACCCAGTTTTCGCGCACTAGCTGCATCTACTTTAGTTTCAAAGAAAATCCATACATGAGCACCATTACCTGAGCGTGAACGTTCAAACAAGAAATCTATCTCATTACGTCGGCATGCCTCAACATAAGCCAGTGAAGCTTCTTTCCAATCTTTTTTATCGAAATCGATAGCAAGGAAACAGCAGTTGCTATCAGCATCCATCGGGTAAATTCCAACGATAGATTTCCCCGATAAATGATCATATATGGCGGTTTCATCAAGAGGCTTGAACGATTGATTTGGGCATTCAAGGCATTTGACTTTCGGTTTGTTACAAAGCCCTTGCTGCCATTCATTATTGCATGCAAGGGAGTAACCAGAACGTCCTTGCTTGTTTTGCCAACGAACCGCATAGCAACGGGAATTTCCGCGAAAGTAACGTTGAAATAGCTCAATTTTCAGCTTGGGTGACATGGCCTTGCAAAAGTCTGAAGACTCAATACTCTTCGAGGCTATAAGCTGTCTTTTTTGGCTTTCAAGCAATGCTAGCTCTGATGTAAGTGCCGATATCTTCTGTTTTATCGCACTGAGTTCATCCATGATGTTACTACCTACTCCGTGGCAAATTCATAGTAGTGAAACGCTTCTTCTCACCCTAACATGCAAACATAACACATAACACATAACACATAACATCCTAGCACCCCGCCAGTCATTGTTTCTTATCTTTCGATAGCCGACTAGCGCTGTAGATCCCGAAGTAATATCCAACTAGAAATGCAGGTTACATTCTCCACTGGACAGATGGTGCTTTTGGTTACTTTCCTAGCTACACTTTAGGCGCGATGTATGCGGCGCAGTTTATGGCAGCAATGAAGAAAACGGTTGATGTAAACGCTGTGGTTGAAAGCGGTGACCTATCCCCTATCTTCACTTGGCTTTCAGACAACATATGGAGCAGGGCAGCTTATTAACCACGGATGAATTGGTAAAACAAGCCACTGGGGAAACGCTGAATACACAGTTTTTCCAAGATCATTTGAAAAATCGTCATCTATAGATTAGTAGACGTCAACCAAATTGAAGTGTTCTGCTTGCAGAACTTGCTATGCAAGTAGAACCAAAGTGTGAAGAAGCATTGTACAAGTACTATTCCCCTTAGGAACACAACGGCCTGATGCAAAGGTTCAAAATGCAAAAGGCAAAGTTGGAACTGGTTTGAAGACAGCTTTGTTGTCTCAAAAGCCTATCACACAGAGAAATAACAACTCTGAACATGTTTGACTTTACTGAGATTGACTACACTCTCAGTGTGTAGTTTAGGTGATTAGGATTAAAAATCATCAATCCCATGATGTAAACTGGTCAAAGCCCGATTATTAAAGGCATGAAAAATCGCTTAACTTGATGCCCAATCTATCTGGAACCGATCACAAATGCCGTGCTATCAAGACGCGCGGCATTTCTAACTGTAAATTACTGTAAAATCAATTGAATCAATCTGCCGACTTGCTAATTTATAATCATGAATTTTTTATGGCTTAACAACCTATCAGGCAATTGATCATGCAAACTCGCACATGGAAAGATAGTTTGGTAAAGACTCAGTATGTCATGGACATCCTACTGCTGGTCAGCTTTATCTTTGTCTGTATTCCCAAAGCAACAGGTGTAGCGGCTCACGAATGGCTGAGCCTTTTGTTTATTATTCCTTTGATTATCCACTTACTACTGCATTGGGACTGGATGGTATCTCTTCCAAAAAACTTCATCCACAAGCAATCTGCTAAAGATCGATTCAACGCGGTTTGGGATGCTTTGTTCTACTTGGTCATGCTGATGGCAACACTCAGTGGATTCTTAGCTTCCGAAGCTTTGCTACCTCAGCTCAATATGCCAGTAGAAATACTGCCTGTTTGGTCCAAGCTACATCATGACCTAGGAAACCTAGTGATGCCAATGCTTGGTATCCATCTTGCTCTACACTGGCAGTGGATAAAAGGTGTGACCAGCAAAATGAGACAGAAACACAACACTAAGGCAGGTGTATAATGAAATATCTCGTTTATCGTTGGAAACAGCGCTCAGCTATTATCTTAATCATCTCGCTTATCATTTGTGCAGTAATGTGGACCTTAGAGCTATCAACTTGGGCAGGAACAATAAATAATGCAGCAGCCGATCTTGCACCCGAAGAAGGAAAACGAAACCTATCTGGGTTTGCGATTTTCGGCGTCTCATTTGTTAAGCTTACTGTGCTGACCATGGTCCCCGCCTTTTTGTGTATTGGCGTGATAAAGCTCTTTGCTTTTTTTTTCAAAAAACGTACACGCGACAACCAAAACAAGCCTACTCGGCCTGCCCACTAGTCAAACAATGTCTCAGCCAGAGGTATAACACTCGACGCGCCCGCTGCCACTGAACTAGCGAGGATAGGTCTGCCTTTTGCCATTCATTACTATTTGTAGATCAAAGTTACCAAATCATCGAGACATTAGTTTGGATGCAATAGTTACAATGGGGTATTTCTGAGTTAAGTCGCCCCGCTAGCAACAATTTGGACAGCCGTAACTACCTAAAGATGCAGGTCATATTCTCCACTGGACAGATGGAAGTTACGGATATTTCCCTAGCTATACGCTGGGAGCCATGTATGCCGCTCAATTCATGGCTGCAATGAAGAAAACAGTTGATGTCGATTCAGCAATTTTAAGCGGTGACCTCTCTCCAATTTTCTCCTGGTTATCAGAAAACATCTGGAGTAAAGGTAGTTTATTAACTACTGATGAACTAGTTAGTCAGGCCACTGGAGAAACCTTAAACGCACAGTTTTTCCAAGACCATTTGAGAAATCGTTATCTATAGATTGGTAGACGTCAACCAAATTGAAGTGTTCTGCTTGCAGAACTTGCTATGCAAGTAGAACCAAAGTGAGAAGAAGTATAGTACAAGTATTACTCCCCTTAGGAACACAACGGCCTGATGTAGAAGCTCAAAAAGCCAAAGGCAAAGTTGGTTTATTCCTTGTCAAACACAAAGCAGCGCTCTCTAACTCAAATGTAGACAATTCCAAGTTGCTTTTTTCTAGTTTAGCAAAGAAATAATTACCTGAAAGTATGGCAAATAAAATTACTTATATACATTCTGACTTGAGCAAAGCATCCTCCACAATAGCTTGTTACTAATCAGCGGTGATTACGAGGCCTCGGCTGACTACTGCTTACGGATTCGTCATTGTTAATCGTGATTCTCTTCCCACCGTTCAACCCTCGTTCTAATCACCGATACTGCAGCATCTGAGTTTCCATAGCATTTTAACCAAAATATCGGCTACAGAATCAGAAAAACCGACACTATGAAATCGTTTAAAAGCTCTCCTTGAGTCATACGTTTTTGGGAAGTATTTCGCTAGATAAAGCTCATGAGCATAAGCAGCCGCTTGCTCTCTGGTCAGCCCTGAAAGTTGTAACTTACGAATTGCTTGGTACAGTTCACTTCCACGCATAATGCTTCTCGTATATTTAATACCAACCATACATCAGGTCTGTGCTTAAAATTCATTCAACTGGCTGTGAGCAGATGAAAGTAACTCTATGTTGGCTATACCTAGTGACATCTTATACCTCGCTGATGAGTTGGCGCTATGAACGTGAATAATTGGTGGTTTGAAACCTCGCAAAGCAACAGCTTCTTCGATCCACAACACTACATCATAACCAGTACCGTGCTCATCATCGCCTAGGTCATGATCAAGACTGATTTCAGTGACATCACCTTTATTCAAAAGCGCGATCGCCTCTTCTGGCCAATAAACTCGATACCAACCTTCGGGGGCCTGTCTCTCATCATCTAAATAGACCTTCATTTGCATCTACCACTGAGTCCTAATTCTTGCCAGTTCTTGCATATAACGGGAACGATACTTGCTGCCTTGCCTCTCATGAACTTGTAACCAAAAGGAACTTTCCCCTTAATTTCAAGGGAAATAAGAATTTTCTCAGCCCTGAATGGCGCTTTATTGAGTAAGCTGGCGGCTGGCTGAACTGACAGAGAGCTTCCAACTCCAAGTACTTTGTAAGCAGACTTAATATGTTTCCTTGCCTCCTCTAAATACATCACTGGTTCGCCAAACCAAACAATATTAGGTCTCAATTGGCTATTTAATTCACAATGTTGACCAATCTCAATCTGCTTATCCCAGTCATAAATAGTTGAAGATTCAATGGTACTTTGGGCGCGGTTTAACTGCCCATGTAGGTGAATAACTTTCGAACTGCCCGCTCTTTCATGCAAGTCATCGACATTCTGAGTAATGATGACCACGTCATATACATCCTCTAATTCAGCTAATGCTATGTGAGCTTTGTTAGGTTGTGCATTTTTGGCGGCAACCTTACGTTGATTGTAAAAGCTCAGCACTAGCTTAGGGTTACGCTCAAAGGCATCTTTCGTTGCTAGTTCATGAATAGGATAACTTTCCCACAAACCATCACCATCTCGAAAAGTGCGCAAACCACTTTCGGCACTTATACCTGCGCCTGTAAACACAACAATCTTTCTCTTTTCTGTGTTATTTACCATCATCTTCTCTCGTGATTAAACTGTTGAGACTAATAGTAAATAAGATATGCGACAGGTTTTGACGCATAGCGCAACAAAAAACAATAAATCACTGATATATTCAAATAATGGATAATTCAGTTCACTTGCTTTGTATTCTTTTAGTACTTCAATCGTTTGATGTTGCATAAACGCCCTCATCCAACCATTTGGTGTAGGTCGAAAACCATCAAGACAAACTTTCATAAAGTTACTCCTGAGAACTCAAAGTGTGTTTGCATCTGCGTATTTGGAAAATCTGAGTAAATCGTTCGTGCGACAACAGTTAACAAAACCTGCCATGTGGGAAATTGGTAAGAAGACACTTTGATCACCAAGCAGTCATTAGACAGGTAGACTGCCTCACCATTAAAGCATCTAGGCCCTTCTTTATGTATTGGGATTAGACCTAGTGGCTGAAACTGCGCTAATTCAAACTCAATAAGCTGGCTTATAATCGCAAGCAAATTCTGTTCGCACGAGATTGATTCTATTTTTTTGACCAAATGAGATAGAAATAAATACTCGGTAACACAGTCACCTAGTTTTTCATAAAGCGAACCGATGTTATCGCGATCATCGAATATCTGGTGCTGAATTGACGTGTAGTGTTCCGCTAAGCGAAAGGTGTTGTAAGACATTTATACTCTCTCCAGTTAATTGAAGAGAGTATGCAACAAGGTTGCGACAAGAATTGTCGTATGATGTTACTGAGTCTTACTATTATTTATGTAGTTAACAGCGTTGAAATACTGAGTACTTAGCTCTCGCTCAAGTGCCTTGCGTTTTCCAGTATTGAATACTCGAAAATGCCTCTTAACATCAATACCCAAAGTTTGGATTGATTGTGAGTTTCCTGATGGATGGTGAGCATAAATGAGTAGTGATTCAATATCATTAATAGTTATTCCATTTTCTAATGAATCATATTTAGGGTATTCATCACCAGAGTTTTCCCACGTCTGCCAATCAATAAATTCAGCACAACTTGCGTAGTAAATTTTGCACTCATCGCATTGACTATCAATCCATTTATGCTCTGGAAGTCTATCCTTCACCCCATTTAACTGTTCCGTTTTCCCGATATAGAGAAGACTCTCTGGGCCATATACAGGGTGATGCCCATAAATTTGATAAAGCACTTGCACCTCAGGTTCCTCTAACTTTTTGAGTTCGTTTAGTGCGATTGGACCTTTCCAATAAACATCAATAATAGGTACGGCTTTGTTTTCTAAATTACACATTTTTAGTCCTCATACCACGAGATACTATCTCTAAGGGTTTGTTTTATTTCTTCACGTAATGCCAAAGGCTCTACTACTGTTGCATGGTTGCAAACAGATAGGAGCCAATGACGCAATTCATCGGTGTCATCCACTTTCGCGCGGATGAGAAAATCTTCACCTTTGGGTTTAATTGACTGAACGTCATTTAGTGGTGTTTCATCAAGGATTCTGGCAAACACTGGCGTTACCCATAGCGTTATCGCAAGTTTATCTAAGCTGCGTATTACGCCCATTTCACCTTGTTGAACGTATGTCTCTAGTGAGAAGCCTTCGTCAACAATGGCTGGAAAACAAGAGGATTCGGCATTGATTACACGGTTGAATGAAAGTTGGCGAACATCGCTGTAGCCATCAAATTTTCCGACTAGATAATTCCGCTCTCCGCGCAAGGCGATACCAAATGGGTGGAAAATGACACGCTGATCTTTATCAGAAGACAATGAGCGATAAACCAGTCTGATACACATTTCTTCAAGCACGGCTTTGTAAATAACGTTTATCGTTTCAGCATCGAGCTTTGAAGGGAGCAAAGGCATACCTTTTTGATGGATGTACACTTTGCGTGGCCAAAGCCCTCGAGGTGTTTTGTTTTCATATCGAAGATAGTGTCTAGCGCCGTTGAAGTGGGATTCCAAATTACTGAACAAGGATGGAGGAATAACCTGCTCTAGGTGTTTCTCAACAAGATTTAGGGTAATGGCGGTACTTAAATCCATTCCCGTTAATCCTAAATCAAGCCCTTGCTCTCGCGACCAACCAATCGGTTTTCCTGTATCTGACTCAACGCCGTATTTAGCTAGGCTTTTAAGAATGCGTTGAACGCTTCTTAGTGACAACATGTTGCCTTCTGCCTCTAGCTTTTCCTGAATTTTCTGCGCAGTGATTTTTCCTTTCATTGGTACTTTTGCGAGCACTGCTCTCTTGTTCTCAAAGCTTTCCATAAAATTTAATTCAGTAATTACAATCGGATAGACAATATATCCAATTATCCATCTGATGACGACAGAACCTGTCGTTACCGCTTTGTATATTATGAGCATCGTCACAAGCTTTACTGAAGGAGAAGTAATATGACAGAAGAAACCAACTCAGGTCCATTTACAAAAGACGAAGTAATCGAATATTTGGGAGAAAAATATGATGCTAAAAATGACTGCTATGAATGGCATGGTTTCAACTGTATTCAAGGATTCTATGAAATGTCGAGCGGCTATTACCACCACATTTGGATGGACGACCCAAAATGTGATTATTGCCTACATTATTGTTGCAATGAGTTTGGATCTATCGAGGATAAGAGAAAATTCAATCTTAATGTTGTTTGGTCTGGTAAAAACGAACTTCAGTATCTCATCCCAACCAATAAAAAGGAGAGAGCCGCATTAATAAAAATCTTTCGAAGAATTAAGAAGCTCGGACCAGAAGAACATCTAACCAAATATTCTAAGTCTAAAAAGAATAAGCTTTCCATTCTCAAAATGAAAAATCTGTTACTTGAGAAAATTAATAACAACACCTGAACTCATCAAGCTTTAGTCAACTAGATACAAAAGCTCTTGCTATCGTCAAGCAAGTTTAGCGTGGGGACAATAGATACTTTTATTTTCATTCTTAAGAGAAGACTCAAGAGTTCCGATCTTAATCGCTTGCCTTATGATAATTCCGTTCAGCAAGAGAAATATAGGCGAAGAATGCAATGATAGTATCCATAGTAACCAAATACACCGACACTTATAACATTAATGTTGTTTACCGATTACATAGGAAAGGCGAGTGAGTAGATTATTTTTAACCTCTGATTTGCATTTAGGGCATAGGAGTATTTGCAAGTACAGGCAGCAATTCAAAACAGTAGAAGAACATGATGATATTGTTTTTCAGCCTTTCAATTCGTTTCAATGCGCGTCAAAAATATGCTCTCTTTACTTATAAAGCAAAATGTCGTTGGCGATGATCAACCAGACATGCTTCTTCTGTGATTACAAACACGCTCATTTCGAACACTGAATAAAACTAAACTCACTTTTCAATGCAATCCAATTACCATAGAACGCCAAGGCGATTACAATAATAAAACTTAGTCAACTCAGGAAAAATGAATACCTGTAAGACTATCTCGCATCTTATTTCACATTACGTGAATCATATAGTACTAAGAAAAATGGTAAGAATATAAATGAATGAAGTATTAGCTAACACATTATTGTGGGGCGGAATCATAACAATTACAGCTGGGTTACAAGGCATCTTTCTAGACAAGTATTTGCAACTTAGTTATAAAATGTCGGTGACTGAAAGCTTAGGGCGCCTATTTTCACGTACGTGGGGCTTCAATACAGCAATTCTCGGAGCTTTAATGATCACTGCATCTCAGAATACAGCACTGACGACCGTTATCACGTTAGCCGCTATCTTATCTAAAACTTTATTAATAGGTACGATTTTATTCACCGGAAACGGCAGGTTGAGAGCGCCAATGAAATCAATTATTGCCGTCGATAGTATTATGACTCTTCTGCTTATTTATGGCCTTGCTATTAACTAAAACATAAAACCAATTATAAAGACACTCCGTAATTATAGAGAACAAAACCAACAATATTTCGATAACGTTAATGGCCTCTCTAACAAGATCTTTAAGGCTGCCTGCGCTATTCATGACCGTATTTCTACCATTAAAATACGGTCATGACATGAAGCAGCACTCGCTTTTACTAAAGTAGTGAATGATATTGCGCCTTCACTAGTCAGTTTGTGGCAACGAATGTAAATTATTATCTTCTTTAGCAAATGCCTGTTTTTCACGTTTGTTGGTCTGAAATATAAATGCTAACCCAACAACCGGAACCAACACCGCGGCAAAGGGAATCATACTTGCGCCCAGTTGGCTATCAATCACTACACCACCAAGTATTCCACCAAATGCATTGGCTAGATTAAACGCGGAAATATTGGCTGTTGCGGCTAACTCTTGACCATTTCCACCATGATTCATTACTCGAAGTTGCATCGCAGGGACGTTGGCAAACGAGGCGACACCAAACACAAATGCCGCGGCGACAAACAACACCTTGCTATCAACGGACAACCCAACAAGTACGAGGGACAAGACCATAGCCATCGCCCAAAACATGGATGACTTCTGAAGATTGATATCCGATGAACGACCGCCCAATGTATTACCGACAATTAACCCAACACCCACAATAACTAAAATCCACGTGACCGCACCTTCGTCAAAGCCAGTGATGTGCATAGCTATTGGAGCAAGATACCCATACAACGTCATAAACCCTGACCACGCAAACACCGTTATCGCCAAACTCATTAGTAGCATTGGATTTTTGAATGCTAACAACTGGTCTCGTATATTCTTCGCTTCGCCATGCCCGGTTGACTGAACCACAGCGAGTATAAATAACATCGCAACCAAGCCAAGACTCGCAACAACAAGAAACGTCACATGCCAACCAAACTGTAGCCCAATCCACGTCCCTCCTGGTACGCCAAGGACATTAGCAAGCGTCAAACCTGCAAACATTTGCCCAACCGCTCGACCAGCCATTTTTTCAGACACTAGGTTGGTAGCAACGACAGCGCCAATACCGTAAAAAGGCCCTTGGACCAAGCCAGTAACAACTCGGCTCCACATCAATACCTCATAGTTTGGCGCAAACGCTGACAATACATTCCCCAATATAAACAACACCATCAAGCTCGCCAGGACCATTTTTTGTTGAACCGAGCGAGATAGATAGTCAATATCGGTCCACCGAAGACAATCGCTAGCGCATAGGCACTAATCAAATACCCTGCCTGTCCTTCAGTAATCAATAGTGACGTTGCTATCTGAGGTAAAATCCCCGCGATGACAAACTCTGCGGTACCAATCGCGAACGCGGCCAGTGTTAGTATCCAAACCTGAAGCGGCATTTTATCTTTGTTCATTGTCATCTCACTTAATCTCTCATCGCCAGCTATCATTAACTTTACTGGCGCTCTCTATATCGAATACAGCCAGTATATTCGTTCACTTTATTTTGATAATTGGTTAATATGTGAATTCATTATTCAACTGAGCCGAATTAAGAGAGAGACATGGACAAATTCTCAGACATGACATTGTTCGTCAGTATTGTTAAGCATCAAGGCCTTGCTGCTGCTGGACGCGAGCTTGGGCTGTCTCCAGCAACGGTGACTGCCCGCTTACAATCTCTAGAGCAGCGCTATAGCGTGAAACTGCTCAACCGCAGCACCCGTCACTTATCACTAACCGACTCAGGTGCGTTGTACTATCAAGCATGTCTGGATATTATTGAAAACGTCAATGAGACTGAGAACTTACTTCAAAATGGCTTAAAAGAGGTGAAAGGCACGCTTAAAGTCTCCGCCCCTAAAGACATCGGCAAACAGGCGATCCTTCCTATTCTCGATGAATTTTGCCAACGTTACCCCGATGTTATTCCTCACTTGTACCTCAACGACAGCCTGTCCAATGTAACCGAGTCAGGTGTCGATATTGTCATTCGATATGGAGAGCTCGCTGACAGTTCACTAGTATCAAGGCGTCTCGCATCAAGTACGCGTTTACTCTGTGCCTCACCTTCTTATTTACAGCGAATGGGGACACCGAAAACCCCGCGTGATTTGTTAAATCACGACTGTTTGGCAATGTTGAGAAGCCATGAAGAACTAAAAACTTGGCATTTTCACAACGAAGAAGACCGCCACTCAATTACCTTACTACCATGCCGTTTTTCTGATGATGGAGAAGTCGTCCGTCATTGGGCGCTCGCCGGCGCAGGTATAGCACTAAAATCTCAATTAGATATTCAAGCTGATCTGGATGATCATCGATTAGTCACCGTACTCGACGATTACATGGCTAACTTCACGACGTCGACGTCGGCATTTAGCTCCGACCTGAATGTGGTTTACGCGAGTCGTCAATATCAACCCAAACGAATCAGACTGTTTCTAGAGTTCTTGCTTGATAAGTTTTAATCTCGCGATACCCCGTCAAAACCACTCACCAAGACGAGGCTGCCACTATCGAGCATCACAATTTGGCCTAAACAGAGCGTGATTCGATTTGGTTATCAGCCCTATAACGAATAATCAATTCTTAAAGTAAACGTCATTTTGTATTATCTCTACGCCCCAACAACACACAGTGAGATACGAAATGACATTTACAATCAAACACACTAAGGCCGCACTGGTCACAGCAACATTGATGGTACTTGCAGGATGCGCTTCACCCGCCTTTGATTCAGACAACGAAAATGCTGCGCGCAATCGCGGTGCTGCAGGTGGGGTTTTACTCGGTGCTACAGTGGGCGCTCTAACAGGTGATGCAGGACTTGCTGCAAAGACTGCGGTAGCGGGTGGCGTTGCTGGTGGTGTTGCTGGTTCAATGAAGGATCTCGATGACTCACGATCGTCTAGCGATACAAAAGTTCTCGCTGACGGTGTATCTCAAGACCATCGTAGCGATGCAGAAAAGCGCGTTGCTGAGTTAGAGGCTGAAATCAGAATTCGCGAACTGGAAGAGCAACTTGCTGAAGCAGAAAAAGAAAACAAAGCGAACAACGATAAAAATAGTTGAGCGTAGAAAATTCGTCTACTCCTCTTAAAGAGGTGGTCATTTACAAGTCAACACATTCTTATCATGGATTAATTAGAACGGATGCTACCACTACAAAGGTTCTAATTATATGACATATACAAAGCACCTAATTCCTGCTGTATTTTTGTTTGCCACTTCAATCTCAAGTTTTGCAGAAGATTACAACGACGTGTCAGGTCACCGGATAGGTTTAGGATACTCAAACACCGATTTGGTTGTGGGTAACTCTGGCTTAGATTGGGGAGATGGTATCAAATTGGAGTATGGTTATGATATCAACCGTATCGTAGGTATCAACTTGTCGTATCAAAATAATAGCAATTCGGTATTTGGCGCAGATATCAATGGTAACAATGTAAAATTCGATACAGACCTAGGGTATATGTTTACTCTTGATAGTTGGTCCATTAAGCCTTACGGTGCTGTCGGGTTAGTGCGAGTAGATGAAACAATTTCCTTCGCCAATTACACCCCAGATTCTTTCACTGAGACATCATTAATGGGTGGACTCGGTGTTCGAGCAACCCTTGATATGGGCGTCTATGCTGACTTACGCTACGATTTTTACAATGTTGAAAGTGTTGATATGGATCAGCTGTCCATCACCTTCGGTTATAAGTTTTAAATCCTAATTCGTATGATAGGCAGCGTTGCCATCATTGAAGCCCTGCCTATCACTACTAATTATTAAAAACAGTAATCAATAGCAATATTTAATTTCTAGAGCGGATCTTCTGGTGTGGTCCATAACATAGTCAATAAGGCGATTAATCGATATTAATGCAATTATACTTATAGCAACATATTGTATATATCTACTGTAATCATTAACATAAATACAGATCCACGCCCTTATAAAACAAAGAAAACTGGAACTAATAAACTAGAGTTTAGTTACAGTAATATAGAATTATCGCTAATTTTTTATTTTACTTTGAAAAACCATTAATAGAAAACTTCAACATTGGGTTGATGCCAGATATTAAAATTGCAAGCTTTATAATTTAACACCCTAACTATGAGGTTCCTTCTTTAAATAAAGATAATTTACTTTAACCTTTCATTACAACACCTTGGCAATAAAATCCCTTTCAATATAACCAATGGTTATATTGTTTATACCCCCATTTTTTGTAACATTCGTTCATAATAGCGCCATAAATTTATAAGCGACGTATCAGATATCGCTAGGCTACGAAAATACTATTATGAAATTCAGAACAAAAATCGTTATTGCCTCTAGTTTATTATTAATGCTCACTATTTCAGCATTAGGTTTTACCCAACAAATTACCGCTCGAAACGAATTAGAGCGTCATATCGATAACAGCATTCAAGAATTAATGACTGCTGTTAAACATATGGTGACCTATGAGTTAACATCAAACAACAACCTCGCTAATTCAGTGACTGAATCATTGAATATTAGCGCAAATGATTCTGCCTATGTTCAAAATATCATTGCTTCCCCTACTCTCAAAAATAGCTTTCAAGCCATTGGGGTTGGATATGAAAGTAACGGTCAATTAATTAGTAATGACAACTGGGTACCCTCCGATAGCTATGATGCTAGGCAACGGCCGTGGTATATCGAGATGAAAAACGCGATGAGGACAGTCGTCACAGATCCGTACGTCGACTCATCGACACAAGAAATGATCATCTCTGTTTCGTCGCCTTTATTTGACTCAGAAGGTGAATTCGTCGGAGGCGTTGTGTTTGATGTGTCTCTATTACCTCTCGCCGAACTCATTAACCAAACCAACCTATTTGATGCTGGCTACCTGTTTATAATCACGGAAGACGGCATGACGATTGCGCACCCTAACCGCCGTTATAACGGTCTGCCCATGACGCAGTTTGCACCGGGTGTGAAGCTTACTGAAGGCCCACAAGAATTGTTAATTGATAACGCTCATCAGCTTATTAACCTAATCGAAATGCCCGGAAGTGGCGCTTATATTGGGTCCATTGTTGACACCGACATTGCGTTTTCAAGTATTGATGACATGCGAAATCAAGTCATCTTAATTGCCATAATCGGTATATTAGTGATCGTCTGCTCGTTATCGCTACTGATCCACTATCTCTTCAAGCCTCTTAATGACCTTAACTTCGCCATTGCCGACATTGCGAATGGCGAAGGCGATCTGACAAGACGATTGGATACTCACACCGATTTGGAATTTTCTTTACTTGCCAATAACTTCAACGCTTTTATGGATAAACTTCAAAAGCAAATGATTGATTCAAAGCACGTATCTAATGAAGTACTCGCATTAACACACCAAACAACAGCAGCAAGTTCAACCTCGTATGCTGCTACGTCAGAACAACAACAACAGCTTTCACAATTAGCAACCGCCATCAACCAAATGACCAGTGCCTCGGTGGAAGTGGCTAATAACACTCGAAACGCAGCCGACTACGTCAAAGCGGCAGACTGTGTCAGCCAAGAAGGCTCTGCCGTTGTAATCGAAACCAACAATATAATTAATGAGTTATCGAACAAAATCGCGAAGGCATCAAGCGAAGTACAGCAATTGTCAATCGCTACAGATAACATTAGTAGCATACTTGATGTCATCAATCAGATTGCTGACCAAACAAATTTATTAGCATTGAATGCCGCAATTGAAGCTGCCCGCGCAGGTGAGTCTGGTCGTGGTTTTGCCGTCGTTGCAGATGAAGTTCGAACGCTGGCACAGAAAACACAGGCAGCCACAACCGAAATTCATGAAAAAATCGAAGAGCTAAAACTGGGGTCTTCACAAGTCTGCAGCGAAATCGAGTTAAGTCGAAGTAATGCTCAGCAAGCCGTTCTAAGTGCGCAAAAAGCAGAACAATCCCTCGTTGATATTCGAGAATATATTGTACAAATATCAGAGATGAACATTCAAATCGCGACATCAGCTGAACAGCAAACATCAGCCGCTAAAGAAATTAATGCCAATACAAAGAAAATTAAAGACCTCAGTGAACAGGTAGCGCTAGCATCAAGTGAAACCAATACTGCGATGGAAATGCAAATAGAACAAGTTAACAAACAAGAAAGCACCTTAAATCGTTTTATCGTGTAGAGTTCGCTCTATTTAATTTCTCCATCTGACACTAACAACGTTCACTCAATTGCTCTCAATAGAGTGAACGTTGTTAGCTTTTAATAATGACCGTATTCTAAAGTATTAATAATTATGAACATTAACAAAGCACTCATTCATACTGGGTCTTCTTTTCAGTTGCAATATAACGACTACTTCCTTTCGTCTGCATTTCAAACTATTTATAACTTGAATACGACGACCCCTTTTGGGTACGAGCTTTTACTCCGATGTGAAAACGCATCAGGGGACACCATTTCCCCTAATGCGTTTTTTGACCAGCCAACACTTTCTTCCATTAATAAGATCCATATGGATCTTGCGGTCACCACTTTACACGTAATAAATTATCGAGCATTCAAAGACAATTTACACGGTAAGGTCTTTCTGAACATGGCTCCCAATACATTAGGGTATCTAGGCGTACACAAGAGAATTTGGCCCGTTATGATACGTTGTATAAAAAAACATAGTATTAGCCAAAGCAGCTATAGTAATGCCAATGTTGTCGTTGAGATTGTAGAAAATGAAACTAGTTGCCCTACAGCACTAATGCAGAAAATCAAATTTTTGAAAAACCATAACTTTAACGTCGCGATAGATGATTTTGGATCAAGGCATTCCACTGAAAATCGATTAAAAATCATTCAACCAGAAATTGTCAAAATTGACATTGGGCTACTACAACAATATCGCGAAGGTAACTCATTACCATTAATTGAGGCAGTACATTTAATTAAAGGCAACGATCAAAAGATTGTTCTTGAAGGCATTGAGAGTCCGGGCGACCTCGAAATAGCACGTCATCTCGATATAGATTTTGTTCAAGGCTTTTATTTAGACATGCCGACACTGATTCCACAGTAAGCCAAAAACACACCTCAAAGGCACCCCAAGCGATTATGATGTTTAACTTGCCACTAAATTGACAGATGTTCAGCCCAACACACTGCTAGCGGTATTGATGCTTCGTGATCGCATCACAATAAAAAGCGACCAATTCGGCCGCTTCTATTTTTATCTTACAAAGCCAATAACAATTTAGAAAATGTGAAGCGTTGCATTGATAGTAAAGCTATCGAGATCTTGTCCACCCGCTACCGTTTTAATACCGTTAAAACGCTGCCAGCTTGCGCCAATAGATAGCATATCAGTCACAAAATAATCCGCACCAAGACCATACATAAAGTCTGTACCGCTCTCGCTGCCTTGGCTACTCAAGCCACTTTTGTAATCCGCGTTAAAGTAATGGAGACCACCCTTCGCATAAAGTTGAACAGGGCCAAGGTCGATACTTGGCTTTAACGCCGCGTACCATGAACCTAGTTCAGCGTAGCCACTTGCGCCCGTATCTCTATTGGTCATATCAAAGTTACCGTGCTTCCAGTAACCGCCTTCAACACCAATGATTGGTAGAATGCCTGTACCAACATGAAAGCCCATTGGTGTGTCATTGTTATCATTATAGTCAGCACGACCAGCAGAAACGCCACCATATAACCACGCATCAGCAAATGCTGACGTTGATGCACCAATAAGCGCAAGCGCTAAAAGAGTCTTTTTCATTGTTAACCTTCTTGTCTATGAAATAGCGGCGAGTCCAATAAAAGCCACCGCGAAGCTTTATAACACATAGCATACCCTTTACGGAATGCTAAAAGTTCAAATTTAAGTCAAACTTATTGAATTAATTCATTGTTTTCATGAAAATATCGAATGCATGTTGATATCTACAATCAACATGCATCGATGGCATTACGAACCCGTTTATCAGACACAGGATACGGTGTGCCTAATTGCTGTGCAAAGTAACTCACTCGAAGCTCTTCAAGCATCCAGCGTACTTCTTTCACATTCTCAGGTATCTTCATCCCTTTCGGAATTTTATTCAGTAATTCTTTGTAATCTTGTGTGACTGATTCCACTTTCAGAATATGCATACGGTCACGATTTGGGTCGATCGGCAGTTTTTCTAAGCGGCGTTCAATCGCGCGAAGATAGCGCAAAATATCAGGCAAGCGTTTCCAGCCACACTCTGTCGCAAACCCTTTAAAAATCAAGCCTTCTATCTGAGCTTTAACATCAGATAAGGCAAAGGCCATGGATAAATCCACTCGTCCTTTGAGTTTTTTGTTCAGGTTAAACGCCGTGGTAAGAATGGTCTCGACCTGTTGAGCAATATCCACCACTGTCTCATCTAAGTTTGCACGTACATGCTCTTTCAATGTATCAAATTTCTCAGAATCCCAGACCAAGCCACCTTGCTCTTCGATCAACTTATCAATACCGCACGATATACAATCATCAATAAGGTCTAACACTTTGCCATATGGGTTGAAATACAACCCAAGTTTAGATTTGTTGGGTAAGTTCGTGTGCAAGTATTTTATCGGTGAAGGTACATTGAGTAGCACCAAGCGGCGCTGCCCTTCCTTCATAACCAACTCCTGCTCAACTTCGGTCTCGAACAACTTAATTTCAACGCTGTCTTTCTTATCCATTAGCGCTGGATAAGCCTTAACATCGAATCCACCTCGTTTCTGAGAGTAAACCTTAGGAAGCTCACCAAAACTCCAAGTATGCAACCCTTGCTGTTCGATGTCGTCATCCGCAACTTTAGATAAGGTTGCTTGTACTTTATCTTTTAGGCTTTCTTTAAGCTCGTAAAGGTCGCGATTTTCTTTGAGTTTACGGTTTCGATGATCCACCGCTCTAAAAGTGATTCTTAAGTGATCCGTTAACTGAGACAGATTCCATTGTTCTCTAAGAATCTCAACGCCCGTCATTCGACGCAGTTCTTTTTCCAGCGAGTCCAATAGCGGCGCTTCCATCACTTTCGTTCGAGCCAAGAATGCATCGGCATAGTTAGGCGCAGGTACAAAGTTCTTTCTTACTGTTTTAGGCAGCGACTTAATCAAGCTAATAATGAGTTCTTGTCGAAGCCCTGGAATTTGCCAATCAAACCCTTCACTGTCGATTTGGTTTAATATCGGCAACGGAATGTGAACCGTCACTCCATCGTTATCTTCGCCCGGCTCGAACTGATAACTCAGTTTGAGTTTAAAATCGCCTTGATACCAAAAGTTCGGGTAATCCAACTCAGTGACGTGGCTAGCATCGCCCTTAAATAACTGTTCTTTCTCAAAATTCAGCAAGTCTTTGTTCTTTTGACTGGCTTTTTTCCACCAAGTGTCAAAGTGTCGTCCGGAAACGACATCGGTATCCACTCGCTGGTCATAGAAATCAAACAGGTCATCGTCATCAACCAATATGTCGCGACGACGAGATTTATGCTCAAGCTCTTCTACTTCAAGAAGCAACTTACGGTTTTTCTTAAAAAACGCATGCTTAGTTTCCCACTCACCTTCGACCAATGCACTGCGAATAAAGATTTCACGACTCACTGCCGGATCGATATTGCTATAGTTCACAAGGCGCTTAGGAACAATGAGGATCCCGTACAACATGACTTTTTCATGAGCCATGACGGCCGCTTGTTTTTTGGACCAATGCGGCTCGCTGTAACTGGTTTTCACCAAGTGCTTCGCAACAGGTTCTATCCATTCTGGCTGAATCTTGGCAATGATTCGTCCCCACAGCTTTGAGGTTTCGACCAACTCAGCTGACATGATCCACTTGGGTTGTTTCTTAAACAGCCCTGACCCTGGGAAGATATGAAAACGGGCATTACGAGCACCTTGGTATTCATTCTTCTCTTGGTCTTTAACGCCTATGTGGGACAGCAAACCGACAAGTAAAGCGGTATTAATGGACTGCTCATTCGCGGGTTCTTGATTGACTTTACCATCCATTTCACGCATGGCTTGATGAATTTGAAAATACACATCCTGCCATTCACGCACGCGCAAGTAGTTCAGGTAATCCGTTTTACAATGACGTCTAAATTGATTGCCTGTCAGCTCTTTTTGTTTGCCTTGGATGTAGTCCCATAGATTAACGAAAGCCATAAAGTCTGATTCTTTATCAAAGAATCGACGATGCTTTTCATCCGACGCTTGTTGTTTATCACTCGGTCTTTCACGCGGGTCTTGAATCGATAGCGCTGACGCAATTACCATGATTTCTTTCAAGCACCCTAACTTTGGTGCTTCTAAGACCATACGACCAAGTCTTGGATCGATTGGCAATTTGGATAACTGTCGCCCAATTGGCGTCAAACGTTTACGTGGATCCGTTGCTTTGTCGTTAATGGCACCTAACTCTTCAAGCAAACGAATACCATCTTGGACATTGCGCTTGTCTGGCACTTCAACGAATGGGAAGGCATCAATATCGCCCAGCCCTAATGCCGTCATTTGCAAAATAACAGAAGCCAGGTTGGTGCGTAAAATCTCAGGATCGGTAAACTCACTACGAGACTCAAAATCTTCTTCTGAGTAAAGACGAATACAGATACCTTCAGCCACACGGCCACATCGCCCTTTCCGTTGATTGGCACTGGCTTGTGAGATCGCTTCTATTGGCAGTCGCTGCACTTTTGTCCGGTAGCTATAGCGGCTAATTCTCGCCGTACCTGGGTCAATGACATAACGAATGCCTAGCACCGTTAATGACGTTTCTGCTACGTTGGTTGCTAATACAATGCGTCGACCGGTATGCGACTGGAAGATCTTGTTCTGTTCGCCTGATGATAGTCGCGCATATAAAGGAACCACTTCAGTGTCACGCAAGTTACGTTTATTGAGCGCATCTGCGGTATCACGAATCTCTCGTTCACCGTTCATAAAGATCAGGATGTCGCCAAGCCCTTCATCACACAACTCGTCAACGGCTTCAAAGATCCCTTCAAGCTGATCGCGATCGGCGTCATCATCGCCATTCAATGGACGATAACGTGTATCAACTGGGTAAGTGCGGCCTGAGACCTCTATAATCGGCGCGTCGTTGAAGTGTTTTGAAAAACGCTCTGGATCGATAGTCGCGGACGTGATGATGATCTTGAGGTCTGGGCGCTTTGGTAACAACTCTCTTAGATAACCCAAGATAAAATCGATGTTGAGGCTACGCTCGTGCGCTTCATCGATAATGATGGTGTCATATTGATTGAGGTAACGGTCATGTTGGATCTCAGCTAGCAAGATACCATCGGTCATCAGCTTAATTTGCGTGTTGTCTGAAATCTGGTCGTTAAATCGGACCTTATAGCCGACAAACTCGCCTAATTGGGAGTCCATCTCTTCAGCAATGCGGTTGGCCACTGAACGAGCAGCAAGTCGACGTGGTTGAGTATGGCCAATAAGACCAAACTTTCCACGACCAAGCTCTGAGCAGATTTTTGGTAGCTGAGTCGTTTTCCCCGACCCTGTCTCACCGGCAACGATGACCACTTGGTTTTCTAATATTGCTTTTGCAATATCATCTTTCTTTTGACTAACTGGCAACAATTCTGGGTAGTTGATCGTCGCTTTGTGCGCGCTACGTTGCTGCGCTTTCATCATTGATTGCGCAATATCCATCGCAATTTCATCAAACACGGCCGTTTTTGACTGCTCATTCTTAATACGGCTCGCACCGTTTATGCGTTTATGCAGACGAAAACGGTCGCGAATCATGCAGTCATTCAGTGCTTTCTTCAACGAATGTGCATTATTGGCTTTAGCCGCCGGATTATTTTTATTGTTTTCAGAGAGAGAGGAAGTCAAAACGTTTCCTAGTTCAATTTTACGATTTACAAACTGGCCGGATTGTAGCACAGCTCAGTGTTGGCGTTAACTCAGGCGACAATAAAAAGCCCCGCTTACGCGAGGCTTTTTAGCTTATATGCCGCTAGCTCAATCACAAACTCTCGGCTTAAATCTGAAATGGCTAAAAGTCATACTGTAGGTAAACCGTACTGTAGTTACTGCCGCCTTTGATTCGACCGAACTGCGATGAAGCTTCAAAAATAGCACTTCGATGATGTAATGAATAACCCAACCACAAGGCTTCCCACTTTGGTTTTCTGAAGATTGAACCAATATTGACATCATAAGAGATATCAATGTAGTTCATAACGTGACTGGCACGTTTTTCTTTCTTATCCATTTCTTGCTGTTCAATGTAAGTCACGTTGTCGATATACGACACACCATTACCAACACCAAGTCGCATTTTCACCGGCCAGTTAAAGGTGTAGTAGGCTTTAATAAGTGCCACAAATTCATTGCCTGTCTCTTGCACTTCTGAACTCCAGTGATGCGCATAGCCTGGGCTCAAATAGATATCAAGAGGCAAACCAAACAACTCATCGGTTAACGGGTGTCCGTAAAAAATAGAGGTTACTTGGTTATTGTATGGGTCACGTTTTCCATTGAACGTCAGAATATCACCCATATCCGATGGCGATGCATAACCGTGCGCGACTCTCACGTATGGCTTCGTGCTGATATCCCGGCTATGTTGTTTCGCTTTAGATGTTGTTGTTTTTTTCTTCTCATTGAAGAAGCCAAACCCTAGGTAAACTTCACCCTCAAATCGATCTTTAATGACATCGGAATGATACGCTGCATTATCAAGCATTCGAATGTTCGTCGAACCCAACATGTACAGGTTTGAAACCACATGATATTTGGCGTCAACACCCATGGCATAATCGAACGCCCCATTGATGTCTTGGCTATAGCCGTTGTAAGAACCGTAATACTCCGTATTAAATCCAGAGTCTTTGTAACGCAGTGTGACATTCGGCTTTAATTCAAGATCGCCGTAATCTAGCGTCCCTTGTAACCTCAAGTTAGCGTGTTTGCGAAACTCGTTGTCAGTCATCAATTCTGTATCAAGGTGCCACGTCTCATCCAAGTTGTATCGCAATTGCAGACCATAATCGAGGGTATCCCCTCCCGCTGCATTTTGTTCATCGGCTGGGATATCAATAAAACGTAGTCGAGTAATGGCATTCAATTCAAATTGTTTATCATCCGTTTTATAAAGATGCGCGCCTGCCGTCATGCCGTCGAGGAACACATAGTCATTTTTGAAGTACATCATTGGGATGAACGTACTCACGGTAGAATCTTCACTCTGCGTTTCAAAAGGGATATTTGCTGTACGCCAAACCGCGGCAATACCCCATTCTGCCTCTTGCGCTGCATTTGCGGCCGAGGGGCTACCTAAAATAACAGCCACTCCCAACGCGAGATTTTTCTTTATCATGTCTTACAGTTTCTCCAGCCGAATAATCATTCTTAGTACAAAAACTAGGGCTCGTGTCAACAAAATAGACCGATGTTACCGATGGTAGGCAAGCATCATGTCAAATATACTAACAACCGCTACCCCTAAGAAGAAGAGTTGTTATATTATTAGTTTTATTGAATTTATATGTCACGACAGTGTGATTGGCCCATCGGTTGATCGATAGCACCACATTATCGGTGACATAGTTTCCACTATTTAGACCAATCGTGAAAGTATCAAATTTAAAAAATATCCTCGATTCTTTGCCAATTGACAGAGAATGCCACGTCGTGACAGGCGAAAAGTGGCTGCCAGAGCGTCTTGTAGAAGCAAAACTTGATAACGACCTGTTATTCTTAGGGTTTGATAATGCCCCAGATGAAGGGGAAGATGGCGCTGAAGGGCGTGGCTTTGTCGATCATGAAATCGAACTATTACGGACTCGACTGACTGACATCGTGACCCAATCTCAGCATTCAGACACCACTATCGATGCACTGTTGGCATTTTTTCTCGTCGGACATGAGTCCACAAGCAGTGAATTTGTTGAGTTACTTGAATCAATGGATAGCGTAGATAATCATCCTGAACTATCACTGACTTCAACCGAAGAACCGACACTACAAACCCAACCGCTTGAAGAGAACCTATCATGACTGCTCACGTGTTGTCTCTTGCCCCTATTCTTGCAGGTCCAATTTTAAGGCGCGTCAATCCGCACGAGTTTTCATTGTGGATGGCATCGTCGGTTGAGCCAACGCGTCTAATTATTTCATTGCAACATGGTGAGACGACGGAAAACTTCGCTATTTCCTACGAACAGTCATACCAACTAAGTCCCAAGTTATGGATCATACTCGCGCATTTCAAGCCTGACTTCACATTCGATACTCAAAACCTTGCAACGGACGCCCATCACCTTAGATTGGATATAAACGCTCGATATGACATTTTTATTGACGAGGTAAACAACAGTATTTTACCAACAGACCTTTCTTATTCTGAAGGGCGTGGGATTGACTTTAATGTTTCCGATCGTGCCGACCATATACTCCATGGTTCGTGCAGGAACCCCCACCACCACAGTGGCGATAGTTTATTGGCCATCGATGCTCAGCTACAAAAGAGCATTCACCATCGCCCTGACATGTTATTACTCAATGGCGACCAGATCTATGCCGACCATGTGGCGGGGCCAATGCTCGACGCTATTCACCAAGTAATTGAGCTTCTAGAGCTACCAAATGAAGACTTTACTAAGGGGTCGGTTGCCGACAGCCAAGCGCTGTATCTGCACCCTAAAACCCTTTACCGTAGAGATGAGCTGTTGCCCAAAGCAAGGCCGCAACAAACAAGGTTTAATACCAGCGACACCCCTATCTTTAGCTCTACTGACGCTCATAACCATCTCGTCACGTTTTCCGAGTTCATTGCTATGTATCTGTTGGTGTGGTCTCCAGAATTATGGACACATGTCAATATTGACCGGCTCGAAGACGCGCAATTCATCGTCAACGGTGAAAGTCTATCGCTTCATTTCCAGCAAGAATGGTATGAAGAAAAAGCGCACATTAATCAGTTCATTGAAGGCTTGTCACAAGTGCGTCGCGTACTTGCACATATCCCGACGTACATGATTTTTGATGACCATGATATTACCGATGATTGGAATTTAACTGTGGGATGGGAAAAAGCAGCCTATGAACACCCGTTTTCAAAACAGATCATCGGCAATGGCTTATTATCCTATTTATTGTGCCAAGCATGGGGAAACGACCCGAGCATCTATCACACCGACTGGCACCGTACACTAACGAACTTATTCAAACCCGGAGAGCCCTCGGCTCAGTTGGACAAGCAAATTCTTGATGAGACTATCTATGATTTGTTGCGGTATGAGCGCTGGCATTTTTCCATCAACTCAACGCCAAAAGTCGTCGTGTTAGATACAAGAACTCGACGCTGGCGATCGGAGTCGAACCTAAACAAGCCCTCAGGTCTTATGGATTGGGAAGCCTTGGTTGAATTTCAACACGAGCTGATCGATCAAGACTCAGTCATCGTTGTATCAGCCGCGCCGATGTTCGGTGTAAAGTTCATTGAAACCATGCAACGTCTGGCGACGATTGCAGGAAAACCACTGATGATCGATGCAGAGAACTGGATGGCGCACCCGGGCAGTGCGAATACATTATTATCGATTTTCACTCATTCAAAAACGCCGAAAAACTTTGTCATCCTATCCGGTGATGTTCATTACTCCTTTGTTTATGATATCGCGCTTCGCTATCGAGAAACCGACTCTCATATTTATCAAATTACTTGTAGTGGCATTAAGAACGAGTTTCCGGCAGTACTGCTCAATCTATTTGGCAAGCTTGATGCGTGGCTTTACACCCCTCGCTCTCCGCTTAACTGGTTTACTAAGCGTAAGCAGTTGAAAATATTTAAGCGCCATCCAAGTCCACCAGCGTCGAACCACTTGGTTAATCGTAGCGGTATTGGCCGACTTAAACTCGATAGTGATGGTAAGCCAAGCGAAATCTGCGTCATACACAGCGACGGCACTGAAACACATTTCCCTGAAATTAATGATCATTCCTAAACACAAAGTGCTTGAGTTTCGCTTCATGAGACACTATGTATTAATGGTTAGGCGTCAAATGAGGATCCCCTATGTTTAGTTCAATCACCTCTATATTTAAACAATTGATCGAGGGTAGCGATTTATCACAAAGCAACACCATTAGCCCAAATCTTGCCATTGCGGCGCTATTGTGCGAAGTGTCGAATGCCGATCATCACATCGACTTAAAAGAGGAGCAAGCGAAACAAACGCTCATCGCTCGCTTACTTGAGTTAACTGATGATGACGCGCAATTATTGATCCAACAGGCAAAAGAGAAAGTGAAAGAATCAGCATCACTCTATGATTTCACATCTGGGTTACGCGAACTGTCTCAAGAGAAACGATTTGAATTAATTAAAGCCATGTGGGAAGTGGCTAACGCAGATGGCATCATTGACCCGTTAGAGGATGCCGTGATTCGTAAGGTCGCCGAACTTCTGTACGTTGATCACAGTGAGTTCATTCGAGCAAAACTTCAAATAGTGAACAAATAGCGAATACATACTCGTCATGTATCGCATCAGTGTCTTTTGAACAGCCAGAGTCACCTCGGCTGTTCGGTTTATGATTGACTCATAACACGAATAGCGACATTGAATCGACTACAACATCGTTAACGCAAGTTTAGCGAGGTTATAAGCATCAACATAACCAGAATGCTGACGCCCTTCCCATTCGATACCTTTTGCTTCTTGCGCAGCTTTGTGGCCTATACGCTTTTCCTTGAGTCGATTTTGCATACGATAGAGTGTCGCAAGATTCACAAACTCTTTGAACGGGGGGGTGATACCTTTAGCAATGCATTCTTCGAACAAGATGGCATCATCTCGCCCCCAAGCGGCATATATTTTGTTGCGACCACCAAAGTTTTTGGCCATCGACTGAATCACCGCCGCTAATGGTCGGCCTTGTTTTTCTATTTTTCGCGGGGTAATCCCAGTTAACTCAGCGCAGAATAACGAAACTTCGTCTGTTTCTGGCTTCACATAGTATTGAGCCCGTTTCACCACTTGCTGAGTCACGAGGTCTATTTCTGCCAAACCAACTTCAATGATCTCTCCAGTCGTGCCGACGCCATCAACATTCCAACAACACATTTCAAGATCAAAACAAACGACGCGGTTATAATTCATAGCAACTTTAGATTATCAAATAAACAACGGGCAGAAGTGTAGCTCAAAACAATCGAAACCTCGATAGCTCCGGGCTTAACTGCTTTAGAATCAAGCAACATTCGCTTTATCACGGCCTCTAGCCTTACTGATGTATAACTGCTCATCGGCACGATTCATCAGATGCTCTAACGACTCTCCACGATAAACCGCAGCGCCAATACTGAGTGTGCAGTGGAATTGAGTATCAATCTCCAACCAGTTAAGCCCCCGGACTTGATCACAAATGCTCATTAGATAACGCTGTAACGACGCATAATCAATACAGCGACTGATAATCGCAAACTCGTCTCCTCCTAATCGAAATAGCATGTCATCGGGATACATATTTCGCTTTATATGCGAAGCAACTTGAACCAAAATTTCATCGCCAATCACATGGCCATATTGATCGTTAATTCGCTTGAATAAATCAATATCCAAGATCGCCAACGAGAATGGCTTATTACAAGATATATGATACTCAACCAGTCTATTGAACGCCCGACGGTTATGCACCTCTGTCAACGGATCACGTTCAACTAAATACTGCAGATCTTTGGTTCGACGATTCACTAGTTTTGTCAAACGGCGCTGTTCTCGCAGCATAAGCTGTACAACGTACGCCAGCAGCAATGAAATAATCATCCCGCCAGACACCACGCATACTAAAATCAGCGTCTCGTTACCAGCCAACGAGCTATCGTGTCGAAATTGCAGGCTCCATTGGCGGTCATACAAGTCTATTTTTACGACTTTCTCATCGCCTTGTATCGCGTTCCAAGATTCACTTTGATACATAATAGGATCATCTTCTGCGTCGAATCCTAAGTCCACAACGCGAATCCCGACTTCCTTGTCAATCGATGTTCTCGACACAATCTGTTCAAAATACACCGTTGTCCGAATCACACCAATCACAACGCCTCGCAACGCTGCACCACCCGGCTCAAATACCGGGTGATAAACCAACATGCCTTGTTTTGGAATCGAACGATCAAACCCATCTTGTAACAATCGAATTTTATCCGATAAACTGGGTTGGCCGTCAAGCATCGACTTTTCGATAACGCGGCGAACGCGCTCTCTTGAAGAGTAGTACCCCAAAGCTCTTAGGTTAGCAGTGTTAACCGGAAAAATATCACTCGCCACGTAGATGGGAGCATCATTTTCAAGAATATATCCCTGCGTCACCGGCTGATCTTTCGGAACAGTATAGATAGCATAATCAGGGAATCGCTCACGCACCCTTGCCACATGGCTATCAAGTTGCTCTGGATACACTTTTTTCATCCATTGCATAGCGATCAAGCTTTTTGAGCTTGCAACTAGAGGCTCAGCAAAAGATGCAAAACTGCGCCAAGCATCCGGAGTGGTGGCATGATAAAAGCCCGCCCCCGAGCCTATAAAGCTAACATCCATCATCACCAGTTCTTTAATATTTTCGGCTTGGTTTTGTATGAGGAAATCAAAATTGGATTCGGCAAGCTTTTGCTGCCCTGTGTAGACGATATGTGTAATAAATAGTGTTATTAACAACCCGATAATGAAGACCATCACTGAGTATCGCTTCACTCCATGATCGCCCGTATTTAAACCTGTATTCATCCTGAATTACTGCCCTAGCTAATAATTATTTTTTAAGCAGTGCTGATTGTTGTTATTTACGCCGTCAGCCAATGTGCCACCATCAGCACACTCACGAATGACTTATTTCACCACTGCATAGATAAAATAACGGTACTGTGTACTCTTATTTTTCACCTATGCATCAGATTTTACACGCCTTTTTCTTCCGCCCTAGTCACTAAGGTTAGAAAAACAGCAAAGATCACTTAAATTTGTAAAATCATCACTATATGCTTATTTATTCACCAATAAACTCACTTTCAAATGACATTATTGTGAAAGCATCGCGCTAAGAGTCTTGATTATGTTAGAATTCGCCCCAAAGTTAGCACCTAATGACAGACACATAGAGAATCCCCTATGACCTTCGATCTAAATGTTATTCCTACAACCTTCGACATGCTCCACGCGGGCCTTGCGGCATCCAGCGTACTGCTTTTAGCTATTGCGGTTTCTCGTAAGAGTAAAGTCGTTGAAAAAATCGTAGAGAAACCTATCGAAAAGATTATTGAGGTTGAAAAACCTGTAGAAAAAATCGTTGAAGTAGAAAAGATTATTGAAGTAGAAAAAGTTGTTGAGAAAGTCGTCGAAATCGAATCTAAACTCGCCACCGCGCCTACCGATTCAGCAATGCAACTGCTGTCCCTTATGCAACAGGAAGCGCGTATTATTGACTTCCTCCAAGAAGATCTGACGGCTTTCTCTGATGAAGAAGTTGGCGCAGCAGCGCGAGTCGTTCATTCTGGTGGTAAAAAAGTCATCGGCGACTACTTCGTTCTTTCTCCAATTCGTACTGAAGACGAAGAATCGCGCCTCACTATTGAAGAAGGCTTTAATCCACAAGCTATTCGCCTAACGGGCAATGTCACTGGTAACGCACCATTCTCTGGTGTGTTAGTTCATAAAGGCTGGAAAGCGGACAACATTAATTTGCCGAAGTTGTCTGAAAATTACGATGCCTCAATCATCGCTCCAGCAGAGGTAGAATTATAATGGATCACAACGCAAAATTTAGTGTTGGTATCGACCTTGGTACCACGCACTGCGTTATGTCATTTGTTGACGCGCAGGATGAAAACGCCGAAGTAGAAGTGATGTCAATTCCTCAACTGACCTCACCTGGCACCGTCGAAAGCCTTAGCCAGCTTGGCTCATTTCTTTACCAGCCACACGAACACGAGCTTGGCCATGGCTCACGTACATTGCCATGGACGGAACAACCCAATGCACTCGTAGGTGCCATTGCTCGCAACTTGGGATCAAAAACCCCTATTCGTTTGGTCGCGAGTGCGAAATCATGGTTATGCCATGGTGGTGTAAACCGTAGAGAAGACTTTTTGCCACAAGGCAGCCCAGAAGAAGTCGTCAAGGTATCACCATTGCGCGTCACAGAATTGTACCTAGAGCATCTTAAAAACGCTTGGAATCACGTACATCCAGACGCTAAGCTCGAAGAACAAGATGTCACCATCACGGTTCCGGCTTCATTCGACCCAGCCGCTCGAGATCTCACGGCAGAAGCGGCGCGTAATATTGGTTTAATGCATCTAACACTACTTGAAGAGCCACAAGCGGCACTTTATAGCTGGATCGACAATAGCAATGATGCATGGCGCGATGAAGTTGACGTGGGCGACATTGTACTTGTCGTTGATGTGGGTGGCGGTACGACCGATTTGTCTTTGGTTGCCGTTACTGAAAACGAAGGAAACCTAAATCTAGAACGTGTTGCTGTTGGTGAGCATATCTTGCTTGGCGGTGACAATATGGATCTTGCTCTGGCTTATCGCCTTAAAATGAAGCTTGCTCAAGACGGCAAAGAGCTGCAACCGTGGCAAGTTCAAGCGATGACTCACGCATGCCGCGACGCCAAAGAAGCGCTTTTGAATGATTCAGAGCTTCAGTCCGTCCCAATCGTTGTACCAAGCCGTGGTTCTAAATTGCTTGGCGCAACGCTCAAAACTGAGTTGACTCAAGAAGAAGTACAGCAAACGTTGGTAGATGGGTTCTTCCCGCAAGTTGGGATTCAAGAACACCCTGTACAGCGTTCACGCGGTGCATTGACGCAAATGGGCCTGCCTTATGCTCAAGACGCGGCGGTGACACGTCACATTGCTGCCTTTTTGAGCCGCCAAAGTAACGCAGCGGATCAAGCTTTCGCAGGAATGCCAGGCATGCAAGCCGCGCCTGAGTTTATCAAACCAACGGCAGTACTTTTCAACGGTGGTGTATTAAAGTCACCTCTGCTTTCTGACCGTCTTTTTAACACCATCAATAGCTGGTTAGAAACCGCGAATGCGAGCTCAGCGAAAATGTTGACTGGTCTTGATCTTGACCTCGCGGTAGCAAGCGGCGCGGCATACTACGGCAGTGTACGTCGTGGACAAGGCGTTCGTATTCGTGGTGGTATTGCATCAAGCTACTATATCGGTATTGAAAGTGCGATGCCGGCGATTCCAGGCATGGCACCACCAATGGAAGCACTTTGTGTCGCACCATTTGGCATGGAAGAAGGCAGCAGTGTCGATGTTCCTAGTCAAGAATTTGGATTAGTGATCGGCCAGCCGGTTCACTTCCAATTCTTTGGTTCAACGATACGTCGTGAAGACAATGCTGGCGTACACCTAGATTATTGGAAGCCTGAAGAGCTAGAAGAACTGCCAGAAATCCAAGTCACCTTACCGGTGTCTGAAGGCAGAACCAGCGGTGAAGTAGTCCCGGTCACACTCTCCTCGCGAGTCACGGAGCTCGGTACGTTATACCTCGAAGCTATCGCCGCCGATAATGGTCAAAAATGGCACGTTGAATTTGACGTCCGTGAAGACGCCTAGCGTTTAGGTTACCCATATTGACCTTTGAAACACCCTATCTCAAACGGCACTTTTTAGTGCCGTTTGTCTCTTCTCATATCTGATTGGAGCGCATCATGGCATCTTCTCAATATTTGGTTGGTATTGACCTAGGCACAACCAACACCGTCGTTGCATTCTGTGAAATTCAAGACGACCTCTCAAACGTGCCCGTTGAACTATTTGAAATCGACCAGCTAGTCGGGCCCGGTGAAGTGGTGCGTAAAACATTACTGCCTTCGTTTCGCTATCACCCCGCCTCTCAACAAGTCTCCGACTCCGATTTAACGCTTCCATGGGAACACCAGCCGGTTGCAGGCGATCTCAACAAGGTCATTATTGGTGAATGGGCACGAGAGCTTGGTGCGAAAGTAGAAGGACGCCAGGTGTCCAGCGCTAAAAGCTGGCTCTCACACCAAGGCGTTGACCGAGAGGACGATATTCTGCCATGGGCTGGTACCCAAGATGTAGAAAAAGTCTCCCCCGTTATCGCGAGTGCAAGTTATCTCAACCATATTCGCCAAGCGTGGAACCACCGTCACCATTACAACAAGCTTGAAGACCAAGATGTCGTCATCACGGTGCCGGCCTCGTTTGATGAAACTGCGCGAAAGCTGACCTTAGACGCAGCAAAGAAAGCAGGACTACTTCGAGTGCATCTACTCGAGGAACCACAAGCGGTGTGTTATGACTGGTACGCTAGACATAAAGAAACGGCTTCACAAGAGCTGGCTCAAATACCGCTCATATTGGTGTGTGATGTTGGCGGTGGTACGACTGATTTAAGCTTAATTGAAGCAACACATGATGACGACAATACCTTAGCATTGAACCGTATTGGGGTTGGTGAGCACTTGATGCTGGGCGGAGACAACCTCGACTTAGCCCTCGCCCACGTGGCCGAGCAACGTTTTAACCAAACAAAGAAACTGAATGCCGCGAGCTTGACTAAGCTTATCCAACAAACTCGCAAAGCCAAAGAAGCGTTACTCTCAGAAGCGGCACCCGATGAAATGAAGATCACGATGCTAGGAAGTGGTTCTCGTCTCATTGGGGGCACAAAAAGCATCTCAATAAGCAAAACCGAAGTCCACAACATCGCCTTAGATGGGTTCTTCCCAACTACCGAGTTCGGTGAGTTACCCGATAAAAAGCGCAGCGCGGTTGTTGAGTTTGGCCTGCCTTACGTGGCTGATCCTGCTGTGAGTAAACACGTTTCCGAATTCTTGCATTTGCATCAAGAAGTATCAAAAGACGCCCTAAACAGTGACAAAGAGCCTGCGATTCCAGTCGGCATTTTGCTCAACGGGGGCGTGTTTAACAGTCAATTAGTGACCAAGCGTGTTATCGAGCTTATCGAAGGTTGGAAAGGATCGCCTGTCACCCTACTGAATAACCCCCACCCTGATTGGTCAGTGGCGCTTGGAGCCGTTGCGTTTGCTAAAGCTCGGCGCGGTGCACAGTTAAAGATTGGCGGCGGTAGTGCTCGTTCTTATTTCTTACACCTTCAGGAAAAGAACAAACTAGGTCAGGCACTGTGCTTGCTGTCTAAAGGCACAGATGAGGGTCAAGAAATTCGATTGTCTGGGCGCCGATTCTCGCTAACGCTAGGCGAGCCTGTTCGCTTTAACTTGTTAACATCTACCCATGATTTTTTTGGCCAACATCAAAAAGTACAAAATGGCATGTTAGCGAGTATCGACCCAGATCAGTTCTTACCATTACCACCCTACATAAATACGTTACAGGGTGACGATGTCGCGCTCGCTGAGAATCAAAAGCAACGCGTCGAGGTTCAACTGGCTTGCCAGTTAACTGAAGTGGGTACGTTAAAAGTTGAATGCGTCAGTGTTGAAAATGACAATCAGCGCTGGGAGTTAGAGTTTGAAGTTCGCAATAAACAATCCGAACAAAATGACATCAAGATCCACCCAGGTCTTGAGGTGAGTCAGGCGTTAGTTTCTCGGCTATACAGTGGCAACAAAAACAGCGCTGATACCAAAGAAATTAAAACGCTCAGTAAAGAGTTAGAGAAAAAGCTCGGCAAAAAAGAAGCCTGGGACTTTCACTCTCTTCGTTCGCTTGTCGACACCTTCACGCTCGGCCGTAAACGTCGTCGCCGCTCTGAGCAACACGAAAAAAACTGGTTACGTCTTACCGGTTTTTGCATGCGTCCTGGGTTTGGCGATGCCACGGATTCATGGCGTATGGAACAAATTTGGGGCATCTATCAGCAAGGTATTCAGTTTCAAAACCATCAAGGCTGGAGTGATTGGTGGGTATTTTGGCGTCGTGTTTCTGGTGGCCTCAATGAAGAACAACAGGAAATCATACTGAGCGACATCGCCAAATACCTGCACCCTGGCGCGATGAAAAACGCCAAGACCTTTCAAGCGGCAAAAGACAAAGGTTATGAGGCAATGGTCCGACTCTCGGCCAGTTTGGAGAACCTGTATGTGGATGATAAAGTTTTGCTGGCGAGTTGGTATCTCAGCAAAATCATTAACCAGCCTCAATTCCTACAAGCTCATTGCTGGGCTTTAGGGCGTTTGGGTTCTCGCACGCCATTATATGGCAGTCAACACAACGTCATCCCTAAAGAACAAATTGAGCAATGGTTACCTAAATTGCTTGCGCTTGATTGGTCAAAAGAGTCGATGATAGGCTTTGCGTGTGTATTGATGTGTCGAAAAACAGGGGATCGAACACTCGATATCGCTGATGACTACCGCGAACAGATCTTAACGAAACTTCGTCAAACTAAGGCGCCAGAAAGCTGGATTTCGCTTGTCAGCGAAGTACAAGTATTATCAGAATCAGATTCAAAACGAGTCTTTGGTGACGCATTACCCGTTGGTTTGCAACTAATTAATCACTAATTACTGGTTGCTGGTTGCTGGTTGCTGGTTGCTGGTTGCTGGTTAAGACGATAAGCACAAACATTAAAAAAGGTGAGCCCATGTAGGGTTCACCTTTTCTTTTATCTACGCTCAATCATTATTAATAACCGAGTTGTTTAATAATGAATCGTCATTTTATAGTGGTTTACTTAACCACATAAGACAACGGGATCTCAACAAGCTGCGGGCCTTGATTCATTGGGTACACAAGGTACTCCCCATGATACTTAACCTTCGATTTGTAATCGGTACGCTTATGCAACATAAAACCCGCTTCATACGCTTTGGTAATAAACTCTGCATGATTACCACGTACAAACCAGCTCATTGGTTTCACCAACTTTTCACCATCAAAACAGTCATCACATTGGTTCGCACACAATGCAAATGAGTTTTGGCCATCCGTAAAAAATTGAACCTTGCTGCCGTCCGTCAACACTTCAGACGTGGTCACACCCCAGTCTGCTTGTTCCATATCTTCAAGGAACGTTTCAATCATTGCATCGGTAACGACTTTAGTTTCATCACCAAAGAATTCTCCATAGTACCCAGAGATACGACGGAAAGTAGATTCAAGCATGGCGTCATTACCTTTCGAACGACCCATTTTTTGCCATCGAATAATGTCACCAGCAATGACTTTATGAAAGCGTTGCGATTTAATACTTTTTGTTACCCAACGAAGCAGGAACAAATTGTTCGACGTCGGTGAGTTAATCACCTTGCCACTCTCATGCCCTTGTTCTAGTTCTTCAAGTGCACTGTTCACAACGTTTTGGATTTCTGAATAATACTCAGACATTATGCTTTTTTTCCTAGTGTCCAATATAAGCCCGCGGATAATACCGAACAAATGGCCATTAATACAATCATTGGCCAAATAGATCCGCCCGGAAGAACCGCAACAATCGCGCCAACCAACGAACCCGTACCAAATCTTAGTGTGCCAGCAAGCGACGAAGTCGTCCCTGCCATTTTAGGGTAACCACTCAATAGTAGACCCATTGAGTTACTACCAATCGTGGAGAGTGTCCCAATAAACAACATAACAAAAGGAACAATTCCCCAGATACCAAGATCCAAAAGACCACTTGCTAACAACCCTAACCCGGCAAAAAGCTGAACGCTTAAGCCAAACTTTAGCATGCCGTGCAGACCCACTTTCTTGACGAGGCGGCCGTTGATGCTGGTCATGATGATCATTGTGATGATATTTAAACCAAACAGGTATCCAAATTGATCGGGTGTCACCCCGTAAATATCGATGTAGACAAACGAACCCGCGGTCAAGAAGGCAAACATACCTGCAAACGAAAAGGCGCCTGAAAACATCAGCCCCATCGCAACTGGGTTTTTACACAAACGTGCATAGTTTTTTATCGTGGTTCGAAATCGCAATGGTTGTCGATTTTCTGGTGCTAGTGTCTCTGGTATTTTCCACAATACCGCAGCAATAACGACAACAGAAAATGCGGTTAACACCCAGAAAATTGAGCGCCAGCCGAACCAAATAGCAAGGTGTCCGCCGATCATTGGCGCGACTAACGGGGCAAGCGTAATCACTAATGTTACAAACGACATGGTTCGAGCAAAGTCTTCTTTGTCGAACATATCGCGTACAATTGCTTGAATAATCACCGCCGCCGCTGCGCCAGCAAAACCTTGCGCGGTTCGTACTAACGTCAAGGATTCTATACTCGTCGTCGTAGCACTTACCGCTGAAGCGATACCAAAAAAGAACACTCCAAAGAGTAAGATTGGTCTGCGGCCATAACTATCGGTTAGAGGTCCATGTAACAATTGACCGAGCGCAAAACCCGCTGTGTATACCGTAAGTGTTATTTGAACAGCACCGGCATTTACCCCAAGGTCTTGTGCAATCGTTGGCATTGCAGGCAAGTACATGTCGATCGCGAGTGGTGTAAGAGCACCAATTGCGCCAAGAACTAGGAATAAAAGAAGGCCTAGCTGGGGTATGTCGGGCTGCGATAGTGGTTTAGAACTCATATCGCTCCTAATTGATTGCGCTATTATCAGGCATTCCATGCATTCAAATAAGCTAAAAAGACTCAATCATTCCAAATTGAGGTCATTGCCGACCATTGCCTTTGTTACTAAAAAGCTGCTTTTATTCTCACAGAGCTCGTTTCATTGCAGTAAGAAAGCACGAGTAACGGTATGCTTATAACTTTGTCGCCACATAAGTCTCTAGGAATACTCGTACTGCGTTCTTTGTAAACTCTATCGTATTTCTTTAGACAACGGTCGTTCACAATGGGGTGATAGTGCGGCTCTTTAAATCACAACAATAAAATAAGTGCCATGGTATTTGAAAGGCATAACACTTATTCCAGACACTATGGTGACAGGCAAGAAGGATTCACCACAGTGATAACACTCTCTTTTGTATTACTTTTTCCAGATCGAGTCAATTTCTTCTTGGGTTAAATAACGATATTCACCAAGTTCCAATTCTTCATCTAGTTCAATTTCACCGATTCGTTCACGATGTAATGCTTCGACTTTGTTGCCTAATGCCGCAAACATGCGCTTAACTTGGTGATACTTCCCTTCATGGATAGTTAACAACACTTCTTTTTCGGCTCTCACTTCTAGGTGAGCAGGCAGTGTCGGCGCTTTTTCACTTCGCAGCTCAATACCTTGCTTAAACTTCTCAACATAATCGTCTTCAACTGGCTCAACCAACCATACACGATATGTTTTTTGGCACTTATGCTTAGGGGAAGTAATACGGTGCGACCATTGACCGTCATCAGTAATCAATACCAAGCCTGTCGTATCAACATCTAAACGGCCAGCAAAATGAAGTGAATCCATTTTGATTTCATCAAGTAACTCAAACGCCGTTTGATTCGAACCGTCTTCATGCGAGCAGACAAAGCCTTCAGGCTTATACAACATGATATAACGAGGACCTTTCACCGTAATTTCACGCTCTTGCCATTCGACACGACATTGCTCGCTTACCTTAACGGAACCGCTTTTTTTTATCTCGTCGTTAACGGTCACTTCACCCTTTCTTAAAAGGATGGTTGCTTCTCTACGGGTGACACCTAGCGAATCACACAAAAATTTATCTAAACGCATGAATACCTCAATCTGATTAAGTCCGCTATTATATGGGCTTTTCTGCCAGATGTAGAGTCAAACTCACTCATATGTACACACTTCGTCCGTATCAAGCCGATTCCGTTAAAGCGGTTATCCACTATTTTCGCAAAAATGACACGCCAGCAGTCATCGTATTGCCTACTGGAGCGGGCAAAAGCCTCGTAATCGCTGAACTTGCTCGCTTGGCCAGAGGTCGTGTCCTCGTTCTTGCTCATGTCAAAGAACTTGTCGAACAGAACCACGCGAAATATGAAGACTACGGACTCAGTGGTTCGATATTTTCGGCCGGACTAGGAAGGAAGGAAACCTCTGAACAAGTAGTTTTTGCCTCTGTTCAATCCGTAGTACGAAACCTACACCACTTTGCGAACCAATTTTCCCTGCTCGTCATTGACGAATGCCATCGGGTGCCTGAAGTCAAAACCTCAAGCTACCAAAAAGTCATTTCTCACTTAAGCGAAGTCAACCCCGGCATTAAGATACTCGGGCTAACAGCAACCCCCTATCGACTCGGTGTTGGTTGGATTTACCAATATCACACAAAAGGCCTGGTTCGCAGCGACGAACCCCGTTTTTTTAAAGACTGCATCTTCGAGTTACCAATTCAATATTTGCTGGATGAAGGATTTTTAACACCTGCAAAACTTATTGATGCACCGGTACTCAGCTATGACTTTTCGCAGCTTAAACCTTCGAGTATGGGAAAGTACAAAGAATCAGAGTTAGACCTCGTCATTGAACAGTCAAAGCGAGCAACACCACAAATCATCGAGCAAATCATTCGGTACAGTGCGGATAAACAAGGCATCATGATATTTGCAGCAACCGTTCGCCATGCTCAGGAGATACTCGCATTATTACCTGCCGATAGCAGCCAAATCGTCATCGGTGATACACCGACACCTGATCGCGATTCCATCATCAATGACTTCAAAGAAAAACGAATTAAATATTTGGTTAATGTCTCCGTATTAACAACAGGCTTTGACGCACCGCATGTTGACCTCATTGCCATTCTTCGTCCAACAGAATCCGTTGGGTTATATCAACAAATTGTTGGACGAGGCCTTCGCCTTTCGGAAGGAAAAACGGAATGCCTTGTGCTCGATTATGCAGGGAATACATACGATTTATATCAACCCGAGATAGGCAATCCTAAACCCGATTCGGATTCCGAGATCATTACCATCCCTTGCCCTGCGTGTGGATTTAATAATAACTTTTGGGGCAAGCTCGACAGTAATGGTTTCCTGCTCGAGCATTTTGGACGTAAGTGCCAAGGATATTTTACCGATGAAGACACCAAAGAGCGTGAACACTGTAACTATCGATTTAGGGCTAAATACTGTAACGAATGTGGCGCCGATAATGATATCGCAGCGAGAATTTGTCATGAATGCGATGCAACCTTGGTTGATCCCGACAAAAAACTAAAAGAAGCGTTAAATTTAAAAGACGCGCTCGTGTTTGAGTGTATCGATATGTCACTATCTGTACACAAAGACAACAAGGGTAAAAGTAGTCTTCGTGTGAATTACATTGGTGAGAATGAGGCGCAAGTCAGTGAGTTTTGGTCGCTCACGACAAAGAAACAAAAAGAAGGGTTCCTTGCCCGGTTTGTGCGACCACACCTTGCTGATAAGCACCGAGAATTTGATGCAACCTCACCGACTAAGGTTGTAAACAATCAACATAGATTCCGTTTGCCCGCTTTTGTCATCGCACGAAAAAGTGGTCGTTTTTGGAAACTTCGCGATAAAATCTTTGATGACGAGTTGAAGTCATAGCATTCAGCTTCTATTCATATTGAAAACATTATACTTTGCATTACAGTAACCATTAACTCTTCTGATAGGTGCTTAACATGACCATTAAACCAAAAGGATCATTTTTGAACTCCCAACTGCCCTTAATCGCGCTATCTTTTATATTGATACTGCCGGCAACCGTTCATGCCGAGTTTTTCTCTGACTCACCTAATGGCCATGAGCTCGTTCAAGATGTCCCTCTTGGTGACGCTCGAATTGAATTTGATGAAGACCAAGATGAGGTGTACGAAGCGGTACAAGATGGCTTAATCCGGCCATTTTCAGAATTATTCGCCACCGTCGAGAATGATCTGAACGGGCGAGTAATCAAAGTCGAGCTCGAAGAAGACGATAATGAGTGGACCTACGAATTAAAACTTATGCACGAACAAGATGTTATTCAGGTTGAGTACAACGCGACCACATTGGAGCTAATGGAAATAAAAGGCCATAATCTTCAAAGAGTGATAAAAAAATAGGCGCGTCAAACCATATATCGGCCGTTCAACATAACGATAAGTCATCATAAGTTTATGACGAGATACCGAAGAGATTATAATAATGAAAATTCTTGTAGTGGAAGATGACCCTAAATTGGGTGAACAAATTTTAGCAACGCTCGAGAGTGCCGAATGGGTGCCTGAACTCGCACAAGATGGCATTGATGCACTTTACCGTGCAACATCCGAAGAATGGGACGTTATTGTCCTAGACTTAGGATTACCGAAAATCGATGGGTTAACCGTTCTTAAAGGCATTCGTGACGAGAATATCAATACCCCTGTGGTGATATTGAGCGCACGCGACACCCTAAGCCAACGAGTGGAAGGGTTGAACGCTGGTGCAGATGATTACTTAACCAAACCATTTGAGATGATCGAACTTATCGCACGCATTCGAGCTCAACTGCGCCGAGCATCAGGAAACGCCTCTCCCATCGTACAGATGGGCGATCTAAGCTTGGATACGCGATCGTCAAAAGTCATGTGGCAAGGTCAGGCCGTAAGCCTTACGGCGCTTGAATACAAAGTCGTTGCGTATTTTGTTCATAACGCGGATAAAGTCATTTCTCGCACTGAGCTAGTCGAGCATATTTATAAACAAGATTTTGACCGTGATTCAAATACGGTTGAAGTGTTTATTGGACGCATCCGCAAAAAGATATCACCGAAAATTATTAAAACAGTACGAGGTCTTGGATACCAACTCAATGCCTAAACAAGACATTGTTCCTTCTCGAGCTTCATCACTGAAGGCTGGGTTTAAAAAACTCAGCCTTAAAACCCGATTACTTCTTGCAGCGTCGTTGTGGCTGTCGGTAATAACCATCGCAGCGGGTGTCATCATCCCAGGCCTGGTTCGTGAGTATCTGGTTCAAGATCTAGAAACACAATTGGGACGCTCTATGGATGAAATTGCGGCCAACTTAGAAACAGATAAGCAAGGTCGCCTAGTTTTGTCGTCACGCCTTTCTGACCCTAGATTTAACCAACCTTATAGTGGATTGTATTGGCACATCAAAACCCCTGCCGATACGCTACGGTCTCGCTCACTTTGGGACAAAGATATATCGCAAAAAGAGCGCGCACACGCGTCTTCTTATTTTGGCGCGCGTGATGAGCGCCTTGTCGCGATAAAAAGAACGGTGTTTCTTCCAGATATAAGTGACGGTGTCACTATTATTGTCGCACAAGACGAAGATCCTATAGACAAAGCACTGCACACCTTAACAAACCAAGTATGGGTGATACTCGGCATTATGATGCTAGGCCTTCTCAGCCTCGTTGTCGCGCAAGTTAGCTGGTCACTCCGCCCACTTAACAAGATGCAAAAAGAGCTACAAATGTTGCGAAACGGTGAGCGTCAATCCTTAGACGAGCAATATCCAAAAGAGATCGCACCATTAGTGAATGACCTCAACGCATTGATTTTCCATTATCAAGAGTTACTCGCCAGAGCAAGAAACCACGCGGGTAATTTATCTCACGCACTAAAAACTCCGTTGTCCATCTTGAAAAACGAGCAAGCGAACCTAGACGAAGCCGATAGAAATAAACTGGCGCCCGCCCTACTTCAAATTCAATCACAGATTGATTACCACTTAGGCCGAGCACGTATGGCCGGTGCAATGAACATCCTATCGGTGAAAGCAAACCCAAGTGAGCGCGTAGACGCAATGTCTTTGGCGTTTGATAAGGTTTACGCACAGCGAGAAATTGCGCTTATTAACGAATTGGACCCCGACTTGTTCGTCGCGGTTGAAAAGACTGACCTCGACGAAATGCTGGGTAACTTAATAGAAAACGCATACAAGTGGGGAGAAAGCCTCATACGGGTTCACTCTCTCGCACTGGATAACGACGCCATTCAAATCATCATCGAAGATGACGGTGTCGGCATCCCAGAGGCACAATGCCAAGATGTGATAAAACGCGGTGTACGTCTAGATGAAACCACTCCGGGTACAGGTCTAGGGCTAAACATCGTCAGTGAAATGGCTCATGGTTATCGTGGCGATCTTGTTCTTTCTTTAAGCAAATTGGGTGGTTTAAAAGCAACGCTGACGTTAAGAGCAGTAAAGGATTAAAAAATCTATAGATATCACTCCGAATCTATTGCTCAGACTACTATTGAATGTTAGTATCCGCGCTCGTTTTGAGAGTATCTTTGATGCTTTTTTAACGATATATGTTCTAACTAGGTCGCTAAGATTAGAACGGCATTTATTAATTTTACTAATTGAGAGTAAATACTATGAAATTCGAAGCAGTAGTACGTACTGAACTAGGTAAGGGTGCGAGCCGCCGCCTACGTCACGCTGGCAAATTCCCAGCAATCATCTACGGTGGTGAAGCAGCACCTATCTCTATCGCGCTTACGCACGATGAAGTGATCAACCAAATGGACAAGCCTGAGTTCTACGAAGCAATCACTCTATTGATTGACGGCGCAGAAGTTAAGGTTAAGCCGCAAGACGTTCAACGTCACGCGTACAAGCCAAAGGTTGAGCACATGGACTTCATCCGTATCTAATTTCCTACCAAGGAATTAGTTGGATAAATCCAACCTTTTGCATAAAAAGATTCTCAGTCTTACCAACTAAGTAATCTAAAGAAATTCGAAACCCCGATGCTACCAACATCGGGGTTTCACCGTTTCTGAGCCCTCAAAAACGTCTAAAATCTCGCGCAATACACTGAAACTAATCAACCCTCCTCTACCCCACTTTGATCCCAACCTTGCTTGGGCGTATTAAGGGTGGACGAAAGATGAATTTATACAGTAATTTTTCTAATGGAAACCTTAGGAGTATTGCTAGCCAAATTCAACTAGGAGAAAACTGAGGGATCTTGACGGGATAAGTACCAATCGATTCTGTCATGCTCTTAAGTTTTATTAAAAATACCCAGCCAATTGACTGGGTATTAAAACTAAATTGATGTCGTTAAGATTTAAATCGCCCAACCGCCCGCATAGAAAGCCACTAAGACGATGGTAATTAAGACAATGCCAAGGTTAAGCTTCTTCCATTCGCCAGAGAACAGACGCCCTACAACGAGACATAAGAAACCTAGCATTATTCCTGTCACAATGTTTCCAGTAAGCACGATGAATACCGCACAAACCAAGCCTGATAATGCATCGACCGAGTCATCAAAATTCAGTTTACGAACATTACCTAGCATTAGTAGGCCCACGTACATTAACGCTGGCGCAGTCGCGTATGCAGGAACTAAATAGCTAATAGGTGCAAGGAATAACAAAAATAAGAATAAAACCCCCACTACTACCGCAGTAAGACCTGTTTTACCACCAGCAGCCGTACCTGCAGCAGACTCGATATAAACGGCTGCTGGAGCACCGCCCACGGCGCCAGAAACAATACTCGACACAGAATCAGAGGTGAGCGCTTTACCACCATCAATAATGTTGCCATCTTTATCAAGAAGATTGGCTTGACCCGCCACCGCTCGAATGGTCCCGGTTGCGTCAAAGATTGCTGTCATCACCAATGCTAATACACTTGGTAATACAATCGGATTGAGTGCCCCCATAATGTCCATCGTCCCCATCAAAGAATTCTCACCACCAATGCTCGGTAATGCAAAAAAGCCCTGATATTGCACAGCAGGATCAAAAATAAGACCAAACACAGAAATCGCAACGATGACAAAGAGTATCCCACCAGGAACCTGGCGCTTCTCTAATCCAAAAATAGCCGCAAGGCCCAACATGGACATAATGACTGGAAAAGAAGTGAACTCACCTAACGTAACAGGCAGACCTTCTACCGGGTTTTTGATGACTAGACCAACACCACTCGCTGCGATTAATAGCAAGAATAAACCAATGCCAATGCCCGTACCGTGAGCGATACCTTCAGGAAGATTGGTTAAAATCCATTGTCGAACACCAGTGACGGTAATCGCGGTAAAAATAACCCCCATCAAGAACACGGCGCCTAGCGCGACGGGTATCGAAATGCCCTGCCCTAAAACCAAACTAAACGCGGTAAATGCCGTTAGTGAGATAGCACAACCAATCGCCATTGGTAGGTTAGCCCAAAAGCCCATCAGCATAGAACCAAACGCAGCCACTAAACACGTTGCAATGAATACCGACCCTTGGTCAAAACCCGCTACGCCAAGCATACTTGGTACGACGATAACCGAATACACCATCGCCAAAAATGTCGTTAAGCCCGCAACAACCTCACGACGAACGTTACTTCCGCGTTTGGAAATCAAAAAGAAGTTATCGAGCCAACTGCCTGTTGCAGCGGATGTATTCTCACTCATGGTTATTCCTCATTGTTGTTGGACAACCGTTCATCAAATGGTCGCTCAACAAGATATTAGTAAAAATTTAAGTGGCGAGAAAATACAGGTAAACGTTTGCGTGTGCAATAGGTAGAATCGAAGGTTTCATGTTTGGTAAGACAAATAAAGACTTTCAGCTCGAAAACATAAATCGAAAGACCTATCATTCAATCAAAGAAAGATACATAACCCATTAATATTATAGGTTTTTACCAATTTTCATAAACACTATCGATGAAGAGGCTTAATTCGCCACCATATTCACAGCGACGACCAACATCAGAACTGTAAATCACTGCTTAATCGTTGAAGCGGGCAGATAATGAGTGGCTTGGGCGCTGAAAGGGGCAGTACACTAAGATGTACTTACAATACCCAATAGCATCGGTAAATAGACAATCCCAGCAAAGCCATCTGTTAATGCAAACTCACGGCCACCTAAACTGGCGTACCCTATCGACCCTCCACCGATGCTTAATCGTCCTGCTAAAAACCAACGCCACGTCTTAAAAGTGCACGTTAATAAATTAATATCAGCATTTCACTCACCTTTATTTATCTCTGAGTAATTCATGGGCTTAAGCCACAATATAAATATGGTTAAATTCTTTTTTAACCTTATTAATATCACCTCTACTCAATCGCAATACCAAGAATTATTTATCATGAATATTCTTCATGTTGAATGTGAAGTAAAACCATTTTTCATCATGCTGTTATATCCGTATAAAAACGTTAAGCACAAGGGAAAATATCGAACGGAAATAAAACCTTTAAGTGAACGTCAAAACTTACTCAACGGAGTTTGTACGACCTCATTATAAATGCTCACTCAGATCTTAACGTACTTTTCATTAAGATCATTCGAGACAATAAGACAACAATTTTAGGTACTAGATAACCATGACTACAGAATTCGACTTTACCATTAAGAGCATTTGTCTCGATGAGCATTATCAACCTTCAGACAATACTCGCATCACAACTAACTTTGCCAATCTGGCTAGAGGTGATAGCCGCCAAGAGAATCTGCGTAACGCATTGACGATGATCAATAACAGTTTCAATGCATTAGCTCATTGGGATAACCCTAATGGTGAGCGATATTCTGTTGAACTTGACATCATTTCAGTCGATATAGACATTGAAGGGTCCGGTCAGGCTTTTCCTTCCATTGAAGTATTGAAGACGAATATTATCGACCATAATACTAACGAGCGTATTGAAGGGATATTAGGTAATAATTTTTCTTCTTATGTACGAGATTATGATTTTAGTGTCCTGCTCCTTGAGCATAATAAAGACCAACCACACTTTAGTATCCCAGAAGACTTTGGTGATTTGCATGGCAAATTATTTAATTGCTTTGTCAACTCACCTACATATAAAAAGCACTTTAATAAGCCGCCAGTAATATGCCTAAGTGTTTCTGACAACAAAACTTATTACCGTACTGACAATCAGCACCCTGTACTAGGGTTTGAATATCAGCCAAATGACACCTCGTTAACCGAGCAGTATTTTAAAAAAATGGGATTGCAAGTTCGTTACTTCATGCCATCAAATAGCGTTGCACCGCTGGCTTTCTATTTCTTTGGTGATCTGCTTAATGATTACACCAATCTTGAACTCATCAGTACGGTCAGCACGATGGGTACATTCCAAAAAATCTACCGACCTGAGATTTATAATGCGAATGCGGCGGCTGGGCAATGCTATCAACCCAACCTGAAGAATGCCGATCACTCCGTTACTCAGATTATTTATGACCGAGAAGAACGCGGCCAGTTGGCGATTGCTCAGGGAAAATTTGCCGAAGAACACTTTATTAAGCCCTATAACCTTGTTCTTGAACAATGGTCTGCTCAGTACTTTCTTTAATGTCCCCAAATACAAACAGGCTTGATTATGAAAAGACTATTACCCACGTCAACCGCAGGCAGTTTGCCAAAACCGTCTTGGCTTGCACAACCTGAAACACTGTGGTCACCATGGAAGTTACAGGGTGACGAATTAATCGATGGTAAACACGACGCTTTGCGCGTGTCTTTACAAGAACAACAGCAGGCTGGGATTGATATCGTCAGCGATGGGGAGCAAACGCGCCAACACTTTGTGACGACGTTTATTGAACACCTTAACGGCGTAGATTTTGAAAAACGAAAAACCGTTAAAATTCGTGATCGTTATGACGCGAGTGTCCCAACGGTGGTTGGCGCTGTTTCTCGTCAAAAGCCCGTGTTTGTCGACGATGCCAAGCGATTACGCCAACAAACGAAACAACCGATTAAATGGGCGCTGCCAGGTCCAATGACCATGATCGATACGCTTTTTGATGACCACTACAAAAGCCGTGAGAAACTCGCGTGGGAATTTGCCAAAATCCTTAACCAAGAAGCCAAAGAATTAGAAGCTGCGGGTGTGGATATTATTCAATTTGATGAACCAGCCTTTAATGTCTTTTTTGACGAGGTCAACGATTGGGGTATCGCCACGTTAGAACGAGCTATCGAAGGGCTGAAATGTGAAACCGCGGTACATATTTGCTATGGCTATGGCATTAAAGCCAATACCGATTGGAAAAAGACGTTAGGGACAGAGTGGAGACAATATGAAGCCGTGTTTCCTAAGCTGCAACAATCGAATATCGATATTATCTCATTAGAATGCCATAACTCTCATGTTCCAATGGAGCTGCTTGAATTGATTCGAGGTAAGAAAGTCATGGTCGGCGCAATTGATGTCGCCACCGAAACCATTGAGACACCAGAAGAAGTTGCGGAAACTCTACGACAAGCCCTTCAGTTTGTGGATGCAGAAAACCTCTACCCTTGCACGAACTGTGGCATGGCGCCTTTGCCTCGCTCTGTTGCAACAGCAAAGCTCAACGCATTAAGCGCTGGTGCGGCGATTGTTCGAAATGAAATTTTGGCGTAATACTTAATGTCTAACGCCTGATGTCTAGTCGCTAATGGCTAATGGCTAATGGCTAATGGTTATTGCTTAATGGATAACAAACGTGACAACGAGTGAATGAAAAAGGACGCTTGCGCGTCCTTTTTCATTCCACCTCTTCATTCTAGAAGCTTACTTTTATTTTCCACCAATACTCAAGCGAGCAAAGCGTACGTCGGGTGCAAAGAAAGTACGACTGTCGTTGTTCAACTGGATATTCCCCACCGCGTCGACTTCTTGCAACATCTTATAGAAATTGCCCGCGACCGTGATACCTCGCACAGGCTGAATGCGCTGGCCGTCTCGACATAGAAAACCACTGGCACCAAATGAGAAGTCACCACTGACCGCATCAGCGCCAGAATGCACGCCTTGCAGTTCGACAAGCTCTAGATATTCGCCCGCTTTTACCTCAGAGAGACTGCTTGTACCTGTCGCAATCCATTTATGATTAGCGGATACATCCAAGCTCGATTTCGCACCACGTGACGCACTTGCCGTTAATGTCGCACCTAAGTAACTCGCGGTTTGGCTATTATGCAGTAACGTATTCAGCTTACCGTCTGTAATAAGCGCGTTGTCTTGAGTGGCAAACCCTTCACTATCAAACGCCGCGATGGCCATACCCTGTGGCACATACGCCTTATCTATCAAGGTAATCAATTCGCTCGCGATGGGTTGTCCTATCTTGTCTGCTAGAGGTGTAATGCCTATCATTGCGCTTACACCAGAAAACGCGCTGCCAAAGGCACCAAATAAACTACTTAACGCATTCACGTGGAATATTGCAGAGTAATTACCCGTCGCAACGGGGGCACCGTCGAGCAGATCCCGAGCAAGATTATACCCTCCGTCAATGCAGTAAGCCGCGTCTAGCTCATCAAAACGACGACCTACTGACACCTTACCTGCCATGGATTGTTTGTCGTCCTTTTCAAACAGCGTATACGCATAACAGCTAAATGAACGCTCAAAATGGCGACACAACGTCCCTTGAGTATTGGCAATAATCAACTGACCTTCACCGTCACTGTAGCCATTGTATGGCGAACTGGATGCATGAGGCAGAGCGACCACGCCTTGCTCAAGCGCTAGAGAAAGCGCAATTTTATCGTCGACGGATGTTGTGTCGTCTTGAGCAATTTCAGCGACATTTGTTGTGATTTGATTGTTCACACAGCTAATGGTTTGATGCTCATCCTGCTTTGAGAAACGCGCGCTTTGTAATGCGTTCGTTAACATCAAATCAAGGCTCGATTGCTCGAGTGACTCAGAATAACTGGTGGCGACGCGCGCGTCTTTAATGACTCGTACGCCCATGACTTGGCTCGAGCTGACTTTGTACTCGTCTAGTTGGCCTTGGTTCGCCTTTAACGAAAAGCTGTTGTTGCGGTTAACAATCACATCAGCTTGTGCGCCTTGACGTTGTGCTTCTGAGAGCACGTACTCAATCGTATTGAGAAGTTGTTGTTCTTGGCTCATTAGCTACCCCCTCCAACCAAAATATTATCTACTTTCAGCGTAGGTTGCCCCACCGTCGTCGGGACCGCGCCACTAACGGAACCACACATCCCCGGCGCAAGCGCCATGTCTTTTCCGACCATGCTGATTTCTTTGAGCACTTTTGGACCCGTACTGATTAATGTCGCGGTTTTTAGAGGTTTGGTTATTTTACCATTCTCAATCAAATACGCTTCACGCACGGCAAAGTTAAACTCGCCCGTTCCCGGTTGAACCGAGCCTCCGCCCATCTTTTTGGCGTAAATACCACGCTCTATACCCGAGAGCATATCGTCCAAGGAATGGTCCCCTTCTTCAATGAAGGTATTGCGCATGCGTGATGTTGGCGCGAACTTATAGTTTTGTCGACGACCGGAGCCTGTCGGTTCAAACCCTGTTTTCATCCCACCCATTTTATCAACCATAAAGCTGGTGAGCTGACCGTCTTTAATGAGTTGAGTGCGCTGGGTTGGCATGCCTTCATCATCAACATGGATTGAACCCCATTCATTGGTCATGGTGCCATCATCCACGGCATTGACCGCAGTGTGGGCAATCATGTCACCCATTTTGTCGTGAAATACCGAGGCTTTCTTAGCAACAGAAGTCGTTTCAAGTAAGTGACCACAGGCTTCGTGAAAAATGACGCCACCAAAGCCATTACCAATAATAACGGGCATTTCACCTGACGGACACGCGTCCGCACCGAGCTTCACCAACGCTTGTCTGGCAATAGTTTGACCTAATTCTTGCTCATCCACACCTTCACTGAATTCCCAGCCTGCTAATGCACCAGGGCCTTCCATACCCGAAGCCTGCTCATTGCCTTTTTGAGCAACTACATTGCCTGATGCACGAATGTAGTGTCGAGTATCATCAACGTGAAGCCCTTCAGAATTGAAGATAGAAACGCGCTGCTCACGTTGCGCTACGCTACCAATGAATTGACTGATGTATTCGCTTTCCGCCCGTGCGGCTTGGTCGACTTTAAGCAAGAATGCGATTTTGGAGTCCAGATTAGCGTCTTTGCTCAACGGCATACGACAACTATGTTGGACTGGGTAGCGGTTCAAGTTTAATGAACCGGCAGAGGCGATTTGATCACGCTTGTCTTTTGCCGCAAGCAGTGATGTCACACGTTTCAGTTCTGCTTCGTCCGTGCTGTTGGTGTACCCATACAACACTTTATGGCCGAAGAAGAGGCGGATACCAATACCAAAATCGATACCCGAGTTAACCTTATCCACTTCACCAGATGCAATCTGGACGGTGTTGGTTTGGTGATGTTCTACGAATAGCTCAGCGAAATCAGCCCCTAAAAAGAGTGCATGATCGATCACCGATTGAGCCGATAGAGAGTTAAGCATGAAACCTCCTTGATCGTCCTAGTTTTCCTCACCTTCAAAACTGTGCTCTTATTAATAAAAGCATGGCACAGAGAGAATAAAGGCGTGTTTAGAATGCTCTAAACATTACCATTTTTCTATGAAGAATTCCCGACCGCTTATTACCAGACCATAAATTTGATCAACGTTGCGGCGGCAACGTTCACTCAGTTACCAATACGTTAATTGCAACAAGCTTAACTCCATGTCGATCAATTAATGGCATGCAAATTGACAATGCACTGCAACAGACGCTCCTCTAACCCCGCATCAATCGAGCGGCCAATTATCTCGATACGGCTTTCAACGCAGTCATTCAATTCGACTTCTGTTAGTTCATCTTCAGCCTTATTGTAACTAAACACTCCATCTTGAGTGATAAACACCGCTTTCATGCGCTCCACATCAAGTTCGATTAAGACATCGAGTACCTGTTTACGATCAAAATGCTTGTTTGGTGCAAAGCGCCAGCCAACACTTTCAAACCCTTCTCCCTGGTTCATTGCCATAATCACACCACTTTCCGGCATCGCGACCTCAGAGGCCAACGTTTTTTTGTGGCCATGATGATGGTGATGAGGTGACTGTGCTTGAATGAACGTCTCTCCTTCAAAATCCGACAACGGAATATCGCCATAGTGCGCAAATATTACTTTCGTCATTGGGTGACCTAATTCAGCCACGTAGGCTTCTAATTTCTCTGTATCGCCCTCTTGGTACAAATCTTGTTTATTACCGACAACCGTATCGGCAATCGCAATTTGCTGATTGAACGTGCCGTTACTGGTATAACGACTGTCTGACAACTTACGCGCATCGACTAAGGTTAGGGTCTTTTGTAGCGATAATACCTTGCGATAATGTTCACTCGACAAGACTTGCAGTACTTCTTTTGGGTGCCCTAACCCCGTTGGCTCTATTAGCAAACGGTCTGGCCTTGCCTCTGATAACAGTTGGTTGAGTGCAATTTGCATCGGTAAACCGGCTGCACAACACATGCACCCGCCGGGGACTTCGCGGATAAACACTTGCTGGTCTGCAGTTTGTTGGCCTTGTAGCAAGCTACCATCAACTCCAATTTCACCAAACTCATTGACAAGTACAGCCCAGCGCTCACCTTTTGGTTTGTTTTCCAATAACTTTAAGATTGCAGACGTTTTACCTACACCAAGAAACCCAGTAATAATGTTCGTCGGTATGTTTATTATCGATTGGGTATTAGAGCTCATTTGCTATTCTCCTATAGCCTTGAACTAATGTGTGGTTTGTCAACGAATCACGCATGCAACCACTTTGATTTCTTTTTAACATTTGTCTTTTCTCTTCTGAGGGAGGGCGCAAAATATAGAATGGTACGGAAATGGCACAGCAAGAACGGTGCCGACTACTTAGCGCAGTCGTCGCATACGCAGTTGATTTCGATTTGAGGACTAATCACAGTAAAACCCTGTTGCCTTGCTTGAGACTGAAGTCCTGTAATCATTGAGGCATCTAACGTTTGTTCACTAATTTTTTCGCATTTGGAACAAATGAGAAATTGAGGAACTCCGTGTTCATGCTCGCAAAGGATATGAGAACAAACGATGTATTTATTCGATACTTTAAGCTTGTGGGCCAAATGTTCATTCTCAAGAAAATCTAAAATACGATACACCGACATCGCTTGAATATTCTGATTAAGGTGTGTTTTACAATAATCCACCAGTTCATAGGCTGATAAAGCCTTATCGGCATGAATTAAGGCATGGAGAACCAACTTACGCTTGGTCGTCAGTTGTTTACCTTGAGCCTTACAGTTTTTCTCTACATGCTTAATGACGGCTTCAACGTCTTGCATTTCAACTACCTCATATCTAACGTCAGCAGTAACCGTCGTTCAGTCCCGGTTGTTTCTGGTGAGCGATGTACCACGCCCGTAGCTTCATTCCCTTCCCAACCGCTGCCTTTCAGTAACGCAACATCGCCCTTTTTTAATTGGTTAATACACACATTAGTTTTAAGCAAACCTGATTGGTGATCCGGCAACCCAGCACTACCCGCGCCGAGTTTGCTGCGGTCAATATCATCGTTATTTAACCACTGCGTAGCAAAACCCGCATAGGTCGTGACAAGCCGACACGGTAAATGATCGACGTGGAATTTGGGGCACATGGCCGTATCCAATGTCGTCAAACGTAATCCCACTTCTTGCAAGTCAAAAAGGCAGCAGAACATATCTACGATCAATGCTATGTCGTCACTGAGGTCATCAGCACAAGCGTATCCATCCAACTTATCTCGTAGCAAATCAGCCACCGTATCCGGTGTCACGGTTTTGACGACCGCTAACGGCTTGCCTTCTTGCAACATCTGTTGAATATTTTTTATTAGCTCATTTGGCAGCGAACGCTGCCAAACTGCTAAATTACGGTCTGAACGATAAATGTCCGTTAGTGCGCTTGGTTGAGTGCCCTGCGCTAATGGTCGTTCCGTTATATTTACATCGGTATCAGCAACAACATGGCAGGTCATACCTCAAACTCCCATTCAGGAAAAGGATCGGAAAGGGTTCGCCACAGAGATTCACCAGCCAACAATTCCTCATCACTTAATAGGCAATCATTCAGTGCTTGTGTCATTGCGACCTGATCCAGCCCCTGACCGATAAACACGAGCTCCTGACGCATATCACCAAATGGCTCTACCCAGCTCTGTTGAATAGCCTTTAAATCATCAGCGTCAGTTGGCCACTCTTCTTCGGGAATCGCTTTCCAAAACAATCCAGCAAACCCATGGTTTCCAATACCTCCCGCCTGGCTCCACTGCCCTGCAAAATCGGGACGTGACGCCAACCAAAAATACCCCTTTGATCGAAGCAATGTGCCAAATCGCTCGGTATCATGAAGAAAGCGATGGAACTTTTCAGGATGAAATGGCCGTCGAGCTCGGTAGCTGAAACTAGCAATACCATACTCCTCCGTTTCTGGTATATGTTCACCCCTTAGTTCTTTTAGCCAGCCCGGTGCAGATTGTGCCTGCTCAAAATTAAACAGGCCGGTATCTAATACATCTGCAGTACTGACCTGCCCATTACGTATTGGGAGGATTCGAGCTCGCGTGTTCAACATGGTAAGAATGGCAGTCAACCGCGCAATATCATCCTCAGTAACCAAGTCCGTCTTACTGATCAACAAAACATCGGCAAACTCAACTTGCTCTATCAAAAGCTCAGTAACGCTACGGTCATCATCTTCATCCAGATATTCACCCGTTTCAGTCAAATCTTGGGCCGCTTCGTAATCGCGTAAAAAATTAACGGCATCGACAACGGTGACCATGGTATCTAGTGTTGCGACATCAGAGAGCGACACACCATCACTGTCAGCAAAGGTAAACGTTTCAGCCACAGGCAATGGTTCCGCAATCCCTGTTGATTCAATAAGCAGATTATCGAAGCGCCCCTCTCTCGCTAACTGACTCACCTCAATAAGCAGATCTTCACGCAAAGTACAACAAATGCAGCCGTTGCTCATTTCGATTAACTTTTCTTCTTTGTGTTCCAGCAAGACGTCATTTTTTACTGTCATAGAATCAATATTGATTTCACTCATATCATTAACAATAACGGCGACACGCTTGCCTTGGCGATTATTAAGAATATGGCTAAGAATGGTCGTCTTTCCTGCCCCAAGAAACCCAGACAGCACGGTGACAGAGATTTTTTTCTGATTCATGTTTTTCTCTTAAGTAAAACAAACTGACACCTAGTAATCTTAGGTCTCGTGGTATCGAGTTGCCCTTGCACCCCGCTTAACAAGTTATCCACCAATTACAATGGAATCCAAATTAACCCCGATTCCATCGTAATTGGTGAGCAATTCACTCCATAGTTAAGCTAATCAACGTACTTAAAACACAATCGATAAGTTGATCAAGCAAAACCACTTGTTATGTTATAACATAACAAGTGGTTTTGCTAATTATCGTTTTATGTTCTCTAAGACAGAGAAAAGGACGTGTGAATCAGACCTGACTAGCAATGGAAATGGTGCGCTTCACTAACAATGACGTTTTAGTGCTTTGTTACCGCATGAAATAGCGCGTGTCGGAAAGTTCAAGAGATCGAGGTACTGGTTAGCCGATTGGCAAATCGTATTGCCGGAAAGCGAGTATTGGCAAAACCAATAAAGAGGACGCGACTTCGATTAATTGCATTTTGACGACACAAATACGACAGACTGATGACGGATCGAATTCGATGACGGTTTTATGATTCGTGTTCCAACGACACGCCAAAATACCACCAAGACAGTAGGATTGTGGTTTACTTCGAAAGCGACAAAAAACACACCCGATATTGGGGTTGTCAGAGGCCTTAAATGAATGGCAGCAACGTATTGCTTAACGGCATATCATAGGCACAGGCTACGTTTTAAAATTGTCACAGCAACCGTTTATATATTAGAAATCAATGAACTAACTTAAGCTGGCAAAGTCAGTTGTGAAGGATAATCACAAGTAGTAGACTTGCGCACAATTATGCAACTTTATTTTAATGTCGTCAGTGCATATGACTTTGCTATTGTCTAGATTAAGTGGCTATCCTCCAGCTCATATCTTAGTCACTGATATCGACCTCTTAGAATTCAATCAACCTAGGCTGGGTTAACTTAATGGAATTAATGTCGTCTTTACGCTTACTTACGACTCGTCATCTGCCGATCGAAGAAAAACAGGAAACGCTGATTGACCTCATTATTAGTCATTATCTTCCACAAGAACGCACGACTCTTTTCCAAACCGTCACTGACCACCGTAGAAGCCAATTATTGTCGCTATTTCCGTCGCATAGAAACAAGAGCCTCTCCATGCTATTTGAATTATTGGACTATCGCGACCTCATTCATCAGTATCCAAATACATTATCGGAAGGTAGCGCTTTATTCGAAGAAGTCGCGAGTCAATGCTATATGCATTGGTTAGATTTTTGGTGTGCGTGCGAGATTGCCGTGATCAAGAAACAATTCCCTTTGGGTGCCAACTCCCCTTCTTCTGTGGTGCTCCCTCTAAAAGATAGTGCGTACTATGGCGCTTTGATTGAACAAATTGAAAATGCCCCTCTTGTGGTCAAGACACCAAGTCATCCGCAAGCAATGCCAATTAAAGACGCCATCGCTTTAAGCAACCTTGAGCTCTTCATACAGGGTGAAAAGTGGTACGAAATGCTGCCTTTGTTGTCACTGTCACAAACGGGGAAACACTTTATTTTACTAAAGCACCCTACCGACGAAGTATTCCCCACACTCGTCGCTTCTGCGCTCGTTCAAGACTGGTCATTGAAGGCAGCTTGGTTAAGTTATGATGCACAGTTTAGTAATGAGCACTGGCATTACTGCTTACCACCTCACGGTTACATCCAGCTAACGAATTGTGCCATTTTCAAACCATCTGCCTTATCAAAATGTTACTCTCTCCCAGAATTTGATGACCAATTCCAGTTACAATTGTCAGATAAAAAGGCGGTATGTGAGGTGTTGCGTCTAACAGTCAGTGGTAATACTCAGCAAAAGCTTTATTTCCTCTATCTTGCTCAAAAAGAACTCATGAGCGTATTACATCAAGTAGGATACAAAATTGGCTTCACTATTATCGAGCAACCGTTCATGCTCAACTTCTATCAGGCCATTGATAAAACAGCATATTTCCACTCTGGATATTGCGATCTAAATAACGATGGTATAAAAACCTATCGTGGATTCTGGAATTTCGAAATGATGACCAAAGTCTTCTGTGACACGGATTTTCGCAGCTATAAGCACGCGGTTCGTGGCAGCAGAAAGCGTATCTTGCTAGCAAAGGGTGAACATGTTTGATATCAACCTAGAAGCGCTTATTTACGCGAAAGCGATTGTGCTTCTTATGACAGTAGCCGTAGTGGTCATTTGGCTACTCTATTATTGCTATCGGCTCAAACAACAAAACGAAGTCATGTTGGGGACACACCATGTAACTTACATCGCCTATTCAGTCTGTATTGTGGCTTGGATTAGCAGCAACGCGTACTTCCATACTGATTTATTGCCGATGTTTGGTGCTTCTGCGGCTATGTTTGCTGCTAAATTTGCCAATCTCGCGGCTTTTTTTGCGTTTGCTTTCGCCTATTACTTTTCTTGTCAACTGGCAGCACAATTGCGTAATGGTAAAGTCCACCGCTGGCAACAAGTCATTTTGGTCACCCTAACGGTCTACTCACTCTATATCAACTTTCATCCAGGCCTTACGGTCGAGCACGTCGACATTACTGGTCCAAGTCAGTTTGTCATTGAGTTTGGCCCGCACACGTCATACTTCTTTATTGGATTGGTGAGCTTTGTTGTCTTAACGTTGATAAACCTAGTAGCAATGCGATCAAACAGCAGCAAACTCACGTTAGCCAGAACCAACTATATGATTGCGGGTATCTTGGTGTTCATGCTTTCTACTGCCACCATCCATCTCGGTATGACCTATTTCATGGGCGACTTCTCACTGACTTGGTTACCACCAGCGTTATCCATCAGTGAGATGTTGTTCGTGGGTTATGCCTTATTAACATCCCGTTTCTACAGTGTGAAGTACCTCGCTTACCTCGGCGTTAATATGCTGTTAGTGTGCGCAATTTTGGTCGTACCTTTTGGTGCCATATTCATCCCGCTAACCGATAGTAACCAATGGCTGATTGCTATCCCTATCTGCGCCCTTATTGGCGTAACCTGGCATTTACTTTATAAACGTATGAGTCGCTACGCTTCTTTCTTAATTTACAGGAATAAGAAAACACCCGTACAGCAGATCCTTGCGTTAGAAGATGATTTCAAGCTATCTATTGATGACGCAATGGAGCAATTAAGCAGGCTATTACACATTCCAAACGACAACCTGCGCCTCGTCAATAGCAACTATAATGAAGCCTTCTACGAAGACTACCTTTCCTCAAACAACTCCGTATTAGTTTTTGATGAGCTGACTGAAATACTGAATGATAAATTGCGCACTAAGCGCTCAATCAAAGCACTTTATGAAAAGATGAGCTCAAATAACACCGCGCTGGTCATGCCACTATTCGGTCAGGGACAATCTGTCACGCATTTATTAGTTTCATCGCACAAAATCAACAATCAAATGTTCTCTAATGAAGAGATCTCCGCGCTACAGACTTTGTTAACTCGCGTACAAAGTACTATTGAAGCAGACAGGCGCATTCGTCAAAGCCGCGCACTCGCAAACTCTATTGCTCATGAAATGCGTAACCCACTCGCTCAAGTACAACTGCATTTTGAGGTGTTGAAACAACATATTGACCATAACGCTCCCACGAAGCAGCTCAAACTTGATATTGAAAACGGTCAAGCCGCCATTCAACGTGGACGACAATTGATTGACATCATCTTACGAGAAGTCAGTGATAGCTCATCTGAGCAAAGTCCTATTACTATGACCTCCATTCACAAAGCGGTCGATCAAGCAGTCAGCCACTATGGCTTTGAAAATGACCTAATTATCGAGAGAATACGGTTACCGCAACATGCGGACTTTGTTGCTAACCTGAATGAAACTTTATTCAACTTTGTCATATTCAACCTGATACGTAATGCTATTTATTATTTTGACTCCTATCCAAGCAGTCAAATCGAAATAAGCACCACAACAGGCGCGTACGAGAACGTGTTAATATTCCGAGACTCTGGTCCGGGTATTGACGACGCCATTACTCATAAAATCTTCGACGACTTTTATTCTTACCAAAAAAGTGGAGGTAGCGGTTTAGGGTTAGGTTATTGCCAGCGTGTGATGCGTTCATTTGGTGGCAGGGTTGAATGTAAATCGACACTCGGTGAATTTACCGAATTTCATTTGTATTTCCCTATTGTTCCTAATGCACCAAAAGCAGAAACACTTCGTACACCTTACTTCACTGATTGGAAAAACAACCAGCCGGATACCGAGCCACACCAAGAGCCCAACACATCACTGAACCTTCAGGAATCCATAAACAGCCAAGGACTGACCGTGCTGATCGTCGACGATAAGGAAGTGCAACGCACGCTTGTTCAGATGTACTTAAATCAGCTTGGCGTTAACAGTTTGCAAGCAAACAATGGTGAGAAAGCGGTAGACATATTTAAGTCGAATCATGTCGACTTAATCTTAATGGATGTACAAATGCCTGTAATGAATGGATTTGATGCCAGCCAACTAATCAAAGCCTACTCGCCCCACACACCCATCATTGCGCTATCGGGTGAATCAGGAGCGAGTGAGTTAGACATGATTAACACGATAATGGATGGACGTTTGGAAAAACCAACCTCATTAGACGCTCTACGGCATTTACTTGAAGGTCTGTTGAATAAAGATGCTAAAGCCAATCAAGTCTAATGCCGCGCTTCATTCACAATGACACATTATCTAATCAACCTCACCACTAACGATCCTGGCGCTCGAACTGACTCAACATTGTGGCTAATCACCACACCTTTAGATGGCGAATAATAATGTTCAATTTCGTCGCCAAAACTGTTGTATTGCGTGGCCACTTTTTGTCCTGTTGTAACTTCATCAAGAAGTGCCACATGACTAATCACAAAACCACCTTGATTAGCCCGAATACTGACGATTTGATTCCCTTCCGTACACTTCACCGTTTGAGGTTGTACATCACCATCAATCATTTCATAAGCACGAAACACGTTTAAAACGCCGTTCACTGCTCGGCTTACCATAACGTGGTCAGAATAGCGTCCAATACCGACCTCGATGGTAATAGAAGGAATACCGGACCGATTATAGGCGGTCTCTAAGATCCCTGGATCGCCTGGGTCATTTAAAATCACATCTGGGTCAATCAATCGTGCCATGCGAATAGAGTCATCGAGCCGGTAGTCTGCAAATACATAAAGTGGGTACGCCGCACCAGATGTTTGTGAATGCAGGTCTATCGCTAAATCAGCATTGGGTTTTAACAAATTCTGCCACAAACTGTGCGCAAACCTATGGGCGTCGTCACCGTCAGGATCACCAGGGAACACGCGATTTAAGTTAGACGTAGAACTATCAGGTGCGGCAGAATGAAAGTCTCGACTATGACGTACAATACCTGACAAGTTGACGGTGGGAACAATTGTCACAACACCTGCATTTATACGACCCATCAATTCTCGCGCTAATTGCTGAGCCGTCAAAATTCCGTTTTGTTCATCACCATGAATACCGGCGGTAATCATAATTCGTTTTCCCGGATGTTGACCTTTGAAGACGCGGACCGGTAATAATTGTGGATGACCAATGGCGTCGGTAGCCACTGCAAACCAAAATTTATGTTCTCCTGCCTCTAATCCATTAACATCAAGTGCTTGAATCGTAGGATACATGGGTACAATACAATCATTGAGAGGTGTAGACATGCTTTCTCCGGGACAAACAAAAGACAATCATTGCCTTAGGTACCTTTCGGCTTCAACCTAAACTTACCTTTTTACGCTGCAATATAAAAGCGTGGATATCATATACGCTTTCGCTTATTACATGATAAATCAAAAACATCCACTAATATCGAACTTGAAAACACACTCGTTACTTTAAGAAACACTGACAAGCCGGTATAGAAAACCAGGCATGAACACGGCGCGATGACGGCTATGTTTAAATCGTCTCCGCTATTCGATTAATCCCTCGGCCCTCGACGGCCGGAATATAATCAAGGTCGAGTTAAATTAATTTGCTCAGAGGTAGTGGCAAAATCGTCTCCGCCCATTTTGCCAATAGAATCAAGCAGAGCCTGATCAATCTGCCCTTCACTGTATAAGTCATCACGAACATAAATATGTTTAACATCCAACATAATGACTTTCCCGCCCGTGGGTTGCGCACTCACTTCAATGACGTCTCTTAATGTACATTCGTATCGAATTGGCGATTGCATGACCGATAACGGGGAAACGTGATGACTAGGACAACTTTCAATACCAGCAAAATCGAATTCACTTTCTTGGCTATCTAGACTCGCACTGGTGCGATTCATTTTCTCAACTAATTCCTGGTTAACAATATTAACCACGCACTCTCCGGTTTGAAGTAAGTTTTGCAACGTATCTTTATCAATACCACTTCGTTGCGTAATTTGGGTATACATCAACACTGGTGGATTACAACTGGCGACGGTAAAAAACGAATAAGGGGCCAAGTTATCTATGTTATCGTTCGAACGTGTACTCACCCAAGCGATTGGACGTGGCGTCACACCGCCATTTAACAAACGGTATTTTGCTTGATTCTCTAACCTAGATACATCAAAAATCATTAGTGTTCTTCCTTACATTTCAACATGTCGAATAAACATGCTCTAAGCCAATCCGTTATGCACAACGAGCAAATCAATCGAGTTGTCATTTAAAACATGAACAACACGTTGAACGAAGCGTGTCGAACTCGACGCCTAGATTGATAGTATCCCTACAATGACGCCACACCATTCAGCCCAGTTGGCTGCGCTATTGATTCATTCAATAAACCGGCATAAATACCATCATGAGACACCAGCTCTTGATGGCTGCCTTGCTCTACAATCTGTCCCCTTTCTAACACTAGAATCTTATCAGAATGCCGAACGGTACTGAGGCGATGGGCAATAGCGATCACGGTCTTTTCTTTAAACAAACGCTGCATCGCTTTTTGAATTAAATCTTCAGTGATTGAATCCACCGAGCTCGTTGCTTCGTCTAGCATCATGACTTGCCCGCCTTGTGCCACAGCACGTGCAAATGAAATCAATTGTGTCTGTCCCACCGAAAGGTTAGAACCATTTTTATCCAAAATAAAATCGTATGTTTCTGGCAGCTGGTTAATAAACTTATCGGCATAAACATAACGAGCAGCTTGCTCCACTTGCTGGCGCGAGATCCCCGTTTTCCCCAGAGCGATATTAAACTGGATGGTCTCTGCGAATAGATGGACATCTTGCATCATCATTGAGAATAAATGGGTGGAGTTTTCATAAGATATGTCAGACAACTCAATACCGTTAAGTAAAATGCTTCCTTCATAGTCTTGGTAGGTTTTTGAAATCAAACGCATGATTGTTGACTTACCCGATCCGGTCGAACCAACCAAGGCAATCTGGTGTCCCTTCTCTAACACAAACGACACGTTTTTAAGCACATAAGGCGAATCGGGTTTATAACGAAAACTCACGTTCTTAAACTCTAAGCGAACAAATTGCTTAAGCTGGTTTTCGACCTGATGACTTGGCAGTAGATTACGCCCCTCTTCTTCCGTTGGTTCGATGAATAGCTCTTCAATATGGTCAAACGCTGCAAATGAACTTTGAATAGAAGCAATCTGCGAGGTGAAATCTCGAATAGGCACAAATACCTTTTCTAACGTATTAATAAACGCGATGAGTACGCCAAGCGTTAACGTGCCTGCAATCACTTGCTCTGAGCCATACCAAATCATCAACGCAATCGTGACCGACGTTATCCCAGAAATAAACGAAAATAAAACGGCATCATACTTGTTAATTTTCTTTTGGGCGGTTAAGAATTCATCTATGTACCCTTTGTACTTTTTCTCAACTTGCTCTTCTGCTCGATACATCTGAACCGTATTCATACCAAGCAGCACTTCTTGTAGAAAACCGATACCTCGCGCCAAAGCAGACCGAGTAATCTTGTGCATCGCTCGAAGACGATTACGCACATAAACGGTCAAATACATGACTGGAGGCATGACAATCAAAACAATGAGCGTCAATTGCCAATCAATAAAAAGCATCATGACAAGGAGCGCAATCGTGTTTATCGTGTCTTTCACTAGGCCAACTATTGATTGCACAAACGATTCACCAATGGTCTCCAAATCACTCGTTAATCGAGAAAGCGTCACACCTGTTGGAGTATTATCAAAATAACGCCGAGGGAGTTTAAGCACTCGCTCAAACAGGACTGAGCGCATGTCGGTAATCGTGTATTGACCTGTTTTCCGTAGGTTGTATGAATAGATAGTATCGACGACATAACTGGCAATAAGAACAAGAATCAAATAAACAATATTACGCATCAATCCTTCCATATCACCCTGACTCAAATGAACGTCAATCACTTGAATAATAAGCCAGGGGAAAAAAAGGCTGGTTACGACAGTCAGCGGCAGCATGGCTATACCAAGTATCGCTGTGCGTTTGTACTTCTTAGCAAATTTAAAGAAGTGCTTTAGATATTTAACGTCAACACCCTTTAACATGCTGTTGTCTCCGTTTCATTTTGTTGAAGTTGCCACGTTTCATAATAATATGAGCATGTGGACAGCAATGTAGCATGATCACCTTTGGCTATAATTTGGCCTTCATTCAATACGATGATCTCGTCCATATACTCAAGTGCATTGACACGATGTGAGACCACCAGCACCGACTGATTTTCTAATCGTTCAAAGAGCCCTTCTAAAATTTTACGCTCGGTTTCGTAATCCACAGCGGATAAGACGTTGTCCATAATGATCAAATCTGCGGGTTCAAGCAACGCACGTGCGATACTCAACCGTTGCTTTTGACCTCCTGACAACATCACTCCTTTTTCACCAACTAAGGTTTGATCGCCACTTTCAAAGTGAGCCACATCATCTGCAAATTGACTTAATCGAAGCACATCATCGACTTGTTTCTTTGCAACATCCGGGTTGGCGCTACCAAAACGGATGTTCTCTTCTATGCTCGCCGAAAATAAATAGGGGTCTTGAGTCACCGTTTTGATGAAGCGGCGTAAATCATTCCGCGAAAAAGTGGTCACATCCCGGTCTCCAAGAAAAATAGTCTCTTCAGGCACATCTAAGTGGTGATTCAAGCAATTAACGAGCGTCGTTTTACCGGCCCCAATCCCTCCTAAAACGCCGACTTTTTTGCCGGCTGGAATGTCAAAGCTAATGTTATCCAGAATTAGTCTGTCTTCACCCGGATATCGATAACTCAAATGACGAACTGAAAAGGTTTTTCCTTTCATTTGTTGCACGTTGGGTGACGACAATTCGGTCTTATCTTGCTCTGGGACTTCGGCATTCAAAATGGTTTGAACACTTTGGATACCCACCATGCCTCGCTGATAAATGGTGGCAATCCGGCCAAGTTGCATCAATGGCATCGCCAGTAACACCGAATATGTTAAAAGTGCTGTGATCTCGCCAAGTGTAAGCTCTTGGTTCATCAACATATACCCACCCAACCCTAGGATTAAGATCTTCATTAAATCGTTGGCGTAATCAAGAACCGGCATAAAGAAGACTTGGATGCGCGTGATTTGCATTCGGCAACGTAGGAGTTGTTGGTTTAGCTTTTCGATCTCAGCCCTGACCCAAGGTGACATCTGCTGACTCTTAATTAAGTCAATACCAGATAAGTAGCTCATTAGTTGAGCTGATAAGTTTTGTAAGCGTTGCATGTGTTCTAAATGGAACACTTTCATACGTTTAAAGCCTATGCGAAAAATAACAAACGCAATGGATATTGGAATCACAGAGTAAAGCGTGAGCTCAGGCGAGATTCGCCACATATACAAGGGGGTCAGTGACAACGCGAGCAGGACATTAAAAAACTGTAAAAAACCAACGCCAAACATGAGTCGGATGCCGGCGAGATCGTTGTTGATGATAGAGATCAGTCGCCCCGATGCAAATCGAGTATGAAAGCTGCTTGGAAGGCGATTTAGTTTCTGTAAAAGCGTGTTTTTTAACGCCGCCTCCGTTATTCGGCCTGGATTAAGGGCATAAATTCGCGACAAAATTCGCACCCCAACCATCAGCACCGACATAGCGACGACAATACCAACATAGGTTTGCAATTGTTGATGACCAAGGCTTGACGCATCCTCAATCAGATCGATCGCCAATTGAATATAGCGTGGGATTTCGACCTGCAGCCAGTTGACGAGAAAAATGAACACAATCGCCAGTAGATACGATTTACGATTCATGCGCAGATAATGGGCGAAAAACTGTGTTTTATTCATTCGACTCTTTCTTATGTGGTGGTTCAATTCCGTACTGCTCAACGCACGCTTTAATAATGCAGTGGCGAGGATCATCTATTTGTTCGAGCGCCTCAAGTAACCATTCTGGCAAACGGACCGGACGAGTTTTCACGCCTGGTTTACGACCGCTACCAGGCCTTGAGCCTCCTCTGCCGCAACAGTGGCGTGCTTGATCTGAATTAGCTTTCACGAAGAATCCATATTCGATGTAGATTTGATAAGTGTACACTTACCAAAAATAAATGGTACCCGAAAACAAAGATACATTATGAAAATGAATAGCGACCAAAGGATGCATAACAAAAATAACCCGATCTACGACGATACAGCTAGCTTACTGAAACTCTTATTTCAAAAGCCTTATGAGTAACCATTACCGACCATGCTATCCGAGCCAACTTGTCCGCTAAAGCGACCAATGCAACATTGAATAGTTTCCGTCGCTTCAAGTCAATGAGCCAAGACCCAAAGTAACGTTCAGCCGTCCCATCCCTCCAGATAACAGCCCTCGCTGCATGGACGAATAACTCTCTAAGCTCTTTGTTTCCCCGCTTCGATATTCCAAGCATTCTTGATTTACCACCAGTAGAATATTGATGAGGAGTTAAACCAATCCAAGCGGCAAAATTACGACCATTAGCAAAATCGTGAGGGTTCACAACCGCTGACAAACAACAAGATGCGGTCATTGGCCCAACTCCTGGAACACTTTGTAAAAGAGATAACAATTCATCATCTTTCAGCAAGTTTACTAATTTCTTTTCCTGCTCTTTAATCCATGTATTCAACTGATTGTAATGATCTAACTGATCTCTAAGCTCCAAAATTAACATTGGAGGAACGGGTTCTTTATTGTCGGCTAAGTACTGAAATAGGTTCTTCATATTGTGATGCCCTCTAGGGAAGCTAATTCCAAATTCTAGAAGGGTTGACCCTATTCTATTCATACAAGCTGTTCTCTCTCTAATGTAACCTGTTCTGATTTTTCGAACGACGGTACATACTTGGGCTAATTCCGTTTTTGGAGAAACAAAGCGCATGTTAGGGCGCATTGAGGCTTCTGCAATTGCGTCAGCATCAATGAAGTCATTTTTGTTTGTTTTACGTAGGGTTTAACATACTGAGCAGGCACCAATTTAACTTGATGCCCATACGACTCACACCGTCTTACCAACCAATGAGCACCACCACAGGCTTCCATCGAAACAATAACAGGTCCATGAACTGATAATAATTGAAGTTAATTTTGTCTATTAAGCTTCTTTCTAAAGATTTCTCTGCCTGAATAATCGTGGCCTATAAGATGAAATGTATTTTTCCTAAATTGATGCCGATAACACGAATAGTAGTCATGATGGTCACCTTTATTCAGTTGAACCTAACAATGTTAAGTTTAGCGTATGGGTGGGGCGTACCATCTTATTAATGAGTTACGCAAAATCGAGCATTAGCAATCCGTGAATAAACACAAGTATTGAAAATCCTAAATTGGTGTCCAACACTGATGTCGCAGACCAGCCGCCAACCGTAGATCATAGAATCATGTTAAGGTCTCTGGGGTTATCTCGCTAGTGATTGTACTCACTTTACTCGGCGTCCCGAACTGGTAATAAGGATCACGTCGATAAATAGGTTCACTTTAAACAATGGTTAATCACAAAGTTTTTACATTTCATATACTTGTGAATTGTGGCATCAAACAAGCATAATTGTATCACCCTGATATTAAATCGAAGAAGCTAGCTCACCATTTATAACTACGTTAGGATATTCATCAAACCCCAGTTAATATAAAATCCCTTTCTAACTATTTTGTTATATAAATAACTATCGCTACTCATTACTTACCTAGAAATTTACTTTTGAATAACAGACAAAGCTAACGATAAATATGCGACAGCCATCGACAAAACAAAGGAGACTGTGATTACAGATAACCAACCTAGATCAGTACATTCATTTAATAGCCAAACAATAAATGGGGGTAGCATGAAGTACAGATAAAACCATTTAGAAATACTTAAGCTCAAACCACAGTTGGAACACTTAAATTTTTTATCTAATTTGGAACCAATTAACAGCCCCAAAAGATTAACATTATTTTTACATGAAGGACATTTTTTCATTGCATTTATTCCCATCCTCCACACCTTCTCGGCGTGAAGGAATTTTTATATCTAAGTATCAGAGAACAGCATCACAATTATGACAATATTCATACGGTCTCCATAAATTGTTCCCACAATATGTCAGTGGGAATATTTATAAGTTATAACCCTCGACCTCCTGCGAAGCCTGCATTACCCTGAACATTACTCATACTCATACTTCCACCTCGACCATTACTTCCACTGTTGCCGTTAGCACTAGCACTATTACTGACCATTTGAGAGCATAAAATGCCGGCAGCAGTCCCTGCTTGCACACCTCTCGACGCTATGCCAACTACTGTTCCTGCTATCCCACAGCCGATATTAGCTACAATAGTCCCTACGCTACCATCACCACCACCATCAACCATTGATAATTCATCAACACTTAAGTTATACATAAGTTATTTCCTTATATTTAAATTACAGTAAAAGAGTACTGCGCTCATAAAAACTCTCTTGTTAGCAAGCTTTTTTCTTTCCTAGAATTTCATCAGAGTAACCAAGTAAGCTTGGCAGCCAAGTAATTGCTTCTAATATGGCGGAATATATTGGTGCGTTGAATACCTGACGAGTTGATAAATCAGAAGGTAAGTTAAAGTCCCTTGTATAAGACTGCACCAACAAAAAATAGAGCATTATATTGGCCGCACCGATTACTATTGGAATCCAAATACCCATTGCTACCATGAATCCAAATAAAATAATGCTAGATGGAAATATATACTGTGCCGCAGTGAATAGAAACCAAGGAGATGCACACAAGCCAGCTATCCAATGTGTATTCCAAGCTTCCACATAAGCTTCTACTCGTCCACAAGCCCAGCGTCGGCGTTGATTAAACAGGCCCTTTGCACCAGTAGGGCACCGCGTAGTCGCTTTTGCTTTAGGTGCATAGCCTGTTCGATAACCGTTTGATATTACCTTCAAACACCAAGTAATGCCTTCGACTAACCATTCGCGCCACCCCCCTAACTTTTTCACTACTGAAGTTCGGTGAGCGACAAAGGCTCCTGCTAATACTGGAACACTGCCGAGTTTGTCTTGCGCGGCTCTTATTGCGTCATAAAAGCTTATATGATCATAATGTTGTAGTTTCCCGATAAAGCTGTCTTTATGGTCCTCCGGAGTGATATAACCACAGACGGCGGCGTACTTTTCATCAGACCAAAGCTTAGTGAGCAGTTCATAGATTCCATTGGGTTCGATATAGGTATCGCTGTCTACAACGACATACACATCTCCAGTAGCCAAGGCAAAGCCTTTTCGCCCGCCATTAACCGCTCTTTCTACAATCTGGAAATCATGATTTACTTCGGTATCAGAAATCCACTCTTTAAGTCTAGTTATTGCATTGTTTGTCGAGCCAACATCAATGATAATTACCTGAATTCGACTTGAATAATTTTGTTCATTTAACTTGTTTAAGGCACATACTAAATGCTCTTTGTTCTCATTATAAAAAGGTAAAAATACAGAGACTGTTGGGTCGTCGTCATTCTTACCGTTCGACTTTCCAAGTTTGTAACATCCAAACAAAACAAGCGTAGTAATAAATGACACTAAAGATGTAGCAATTAATATTATTTCTATCACATCAATCATAATTATCTCACTTATGATAAAAAACTTAATAAGTAGACTAACAGATTGATAGTCGTACTTTGTATGCAAGTGGCCCTGAAGCATGGTAAAGGATGAATATTTAGCTTTTCGCAAAGGGAACCCTACAGATTTAACATCGAAACCGAGGGCTGCCGCTTCATCGATAAACAACTTACCGTGTGAATGGCTTTCAGACATATTTGTAGCAACTAACAGGTTACGCCCAATTCCTTTAATTTGAAAATGGCCATTTAGCCCACACCTTGCACTGCCACCATTACATATTTCATGTCGAGAACCGTACTGATCAGCCATAACCTGTTTTTTGTCATTAGTGATAATTCAATTTTTCTTGGCATAACCCTTCGGCACGTAACTAAAGTTCTCGATCAACTTACTTTTAATGACATTTTCATCAAGTCCAATTCCATACTCTTGTATAAGATCTTTATTAATCCAAACGATTTCAGCGCCTTTTATTTTGTATGTATCAAACAAAGAAAAGGACTCTTTCGGCAAGTATTTATCAACATAAGGAGTATTATTTTTCAGCACACTTATGTGTTTTCAGGAACTCAGCAGCCATAAACACTCCGTTTATTCGTTTTGATGACATTTCCTTGTTCGTCTCGAATACAAACATTGATCTCACTTCTACTTATTTTCGCCGACGTCATTACATACTTATATAGCTCCTTAAACTGACTTGCCCTATTCTTTTCAACAAACCAATCAACAACAATTAGATTTCTTCCCTCATTCCAATTCATTGGTTTAAGTGAAAATCTAGGCTGAGTCATATAATGAGATAGCGTTAAATCATCAACCCAAGCCCATATAACGTATCCAGTAAATCCAATGTCACTTGATAGCTTTAAGAATTTGTATTGCCTGTGAATTACTGCTGGTTTTGTCCAATGGAGGAATGAAGCAAGATTAAGCTCCCTACGTTTGGCACATTTGGCCATTACCTCTAAAAATTGCCCTAGTTCATGGATTACTTCTGCCTTTGACAAAGGCCCATAAGGCAGCCAGGAAATTTGACTATTAACTAAAGAAACAGAAGTTTTGTTCATTACAACCTACAGAGGCACTGTTATTTATTACTTCCTCTATTAAAAATTAGGAATAAAATAATTACACCTTTACTAGATTTTTTTTCGTGTCACAACGCAATAAAATGTGTTGATGAAATTAATGATTCCACCCTCATGCGAGACACTTATCGGTTATGTTGCGTAGTTCGATGTGTAGTGGTCAACTAGAATGGGCTTTGTTGCTCGAATCGACGGTACCATTTCAAGAAGCTATAATCTGATCGGGGGCTACATCAGTTAATTATCGCCCCTGTCCGATCCTAATCAGCAAAGAAAACACAGTTCCTATAAGAACCATGCTTTCTTTCAGTTCACCCACATAATCTTAGATATTAACCATTAAAATGGGGACTACACCTATAGGGGTTTAAACAACCTTTAATGTTACTTCCGTAGCCTACTGGAAGCAATGTGCCTCCAAAATGGTCAAGCTTCATCTTTTTAATGGCTATGAATAACTTGAAAAGGCACATTTGAGCTCAAACTTTATTGTCCACTGAGAGCAACACTGGTTACATCTGCAGCGGACCGTTTGCTTATCGATTAAAAGCGCTCTAGCCCAGCAGGTTTATTGTCAAGAATGGCATCAATTTTAGCCATGACCTCTGGCGTGACCAAATCGCGGTGCGCTATCGCTTCCAAGTTATCTTCTAACTGTGACAAACGTGACACACCCAGTATCACTGAACTGACATTTTCATTCGCTAAACACCAATTTAATGCCAGATAATGTAACGGAGTACCCAGAGATTCCGCCAACACATTCAAACGTCTAATCTGATCTAGCTTGTTGTCTTCACCCACCAAAATATCTCGAAGCCATTCATACCCAGGTAGATTAAGTCGGCTATCTTCCGGTACCCCATCAAGGTATTTCCCGGTCAAAAGTCCACTCGCTAACGGTGACCATACTGTGGTTCCAAGACCCATTAACCCATAAAGTGGGCGATAATCGGCTTCCACTTTATCTCTAACTAAAAGGTTATACTGTGGTTGTTCCATTGAAGGACCAATGAGGTTTTCCGCTTTTGCGATGCCCCAGGCTTCGGTAATTTGTTGTGCGCTCCATTCAGACGTACCCCAATACATCACCTTGCCTTGGCTGACTAAATCATGCATCGCTCGTACGGTTTCCGCAATTGGCGTATCAACATCTGGGCGATGACAAAAATACAAATCAAGATAGTCAACTTGCAAACGCGTTAAGGCGGCGTGGCACGCATCAAACACATGCTTTCTACTGAGACCTCGTTGTGTCGGCTTGTCCCCACCCCAAAAGACTTTGCTAGAGACGATAAAGCTATCTCGGCTCCACCCAAGCTCTGCAATTGCTTGTCCCATCAAGCGCTCACTCTCGCCGCTTTCGTACCCTTCTGCATTATCAAAAAAGTTGATGCCTGCATCGTACGCCTTTTGCATGATTTCTTTTGCTGCGGATAAATCTACTTGCTTATTGAACGTCACCCAAGATCCTAGCGCCACTTCACTGAGTTGTAAGCCAGTGCTACCCATACGTCTGTATTTCATTTCCCTTCCTCTGTTACTTTCGTGTCACGCTACTATTTTTCATTCGACTCCATGAAACAAGCCTCGATTGGACACGTGGTTTTTTAATATTGATATTATAATACTGACAACAGAATAGATTAATGTGCTGCCTGCTACATATTCTGTAGCGACTAGATGACAAAAGAATTGAGCTACTAGGCAACCAAGTCACTAAGCGCCAAGGAAATCGGCGCCAAGGAAATCAGCGCAAAAAATCCTTAGCCATGTTGACGTAGAGAAATGTGTCAAACGTTTTTCTTACACTAGACTAGGTAGGAATACATTCCTAACTAAGAGGTATCGGATGGATAACAGTCATTCTTCTTTGCAATCTAATTTTTTATCCAAAGGTTGGAAATATTTTGTCGTCGTTGGCGTTGTCATTGCGCTAGCCGGAGTTGGAGCGATCAGTTTGCCCATTTTTGCTGGGGTCACCATCTCAACCGTCGTTGGTGTGGTGTTACTGTTCAGTGGTATTGCGCAAGCTTATCACGCCTTCTCCATTCATACATGGAACGAAAAACTCTGGTATGTACTGAGCGCCCTACTCTATCTAGTAGGCGGATTATTCATTGTATTTAAGCCACTAGCAGGATTAGTCACCATTACCATGTTGATTGTTATCGTGATGATATTGAACGGCTTAACTCGTATCTTGTTTGGCTTGAGCAATCGTAGTTTACCTAGCAGCAACGTGATTATACTCAGCGGTGTTCTATCCGTTTTAATTGGCGGTTACTTCTTCATGCTGCTGGATGACCCAGCCTTCTCGACGACTTTGTTAGGTACTTTTGTTGGTATATCGTTGCTAATAGAGGGCATTGGCTTTACTTTCATAGGCTTAAAGATAAAAAAGTCGATGTAATAGAAGAGACAGAAATAACATTAAAGTTCATTATACGTGATAAGTGTAATGAACTTTAGTGCCTACTTCATCTAGCATCCCATATATTTTATGACCTAAAACAAATTGGCAATCGCTCACACCTGCGATTGCCATGATCCCATACAAAAACAAAGTTCGCCTATCATTTTTACACTCTGCCTTATTCTTAAGTAAAGCAATAGGAAATCAAAAAACGACATAAATATCCATTTAATAACCAAACCCAACACTTATAAATGTTAAATATATGTATTTTATATAACCAATTAGATTATCAATAGTTATGTGGAATCTTTTTAACATATCAACATGGTATTTTAGATATATCACATCGTTTACACTATGATGAAACAACCGAGCGTTATATTTAAAGGAATAAATATGAAAAGCAATCGTTTTCATGGCGTTTTCTATACTCAAAGAAACATTCAATCAACATCATTGAAAAATTTATTAACTGAAAATTCCGACATCAAGCTAATTCACCTATCTCCTATTTCACTCTACAATAAATTTAACGGTAACGAATCAGAGCACAGTGTCGACATCATCATCATTGATCATGATGAAATGATTCGTCACCCGGAAATTTCAAAGAAAATCGCAGACACTAATACAAAACAAAAGCCTGAAATTATCATTAATTGCCCACCTGAAGTAAAACCTAAAGACCTGAACGCGTGGCGTTCATTAAGTGGTATTTTCTATCAATCCGATTCAATAGATACTCTATTTAAAGGCATCGACAAAATAATATCTGGCGAAATGTGGTTCACTCGAGAGTTATCACAGCAACTTATTACGTTGTATCGTAAAGACTACAAAGTGAAAGGTATTCGTTCATTTCAAATTTTGACCACGCGAGAACAACAAATTATGTCGTTCGTTGCACAAGGAAAATCAAACTTTGAAATATCCGAATATCTTTTTGTAAGCGAAAATACGATAAAAACGCACTTGCACCATATCTTTAAAAAAATCAATGTTAAAAACCGAGTACAAGCTATGCTGTGGCTTGGTGAGAACGTTGATTACGAAGCTCCCGAAAAAACCGTTTAGCGATGCTGTTAGGGCGATTTTAAGTAAACTGGTCACAATTAAACCCAAAAGAAGAGCAAGCCAATATCGCTTAATCTTCTTTTGAGTTCAATTGTCATTTTCAAATAAAGCCCTCTTGATTATAGAGGCTTACATCGGATGTTATATTTATAGTACTCACTTTATATTGAAGTAACACTACAATATTTCACGAGTTTGATTGGTATATTTGGCTACGACAGGGTTTGCTTTAAGACTAGCCACATCACTTGGTTTCCATAATCCTTTTGATACACCATCAAGCACCAGATGGATGACCGCAGCATCGATGGCTGACATAAGTGCAATATTAACCGGCTCATTGTTACTGTAACCTAGCTCTGCTTCTAGCAACTCTTGATAGTCAATAAACCGAAAAGCCCCCATCGACAACTCATGACTAAAGATGGTCTTACTAATCGTCACACTCGATAAAATTCTTCCTGTGCGCACATCAACTGCGCGTAAATTAACCGTAACTTGGTCTGCTCGGTATTCGCCTGCTGCACTAATACCAAGATACTTAGCGCCTACACCACCCGTTTTTATATTCCAATCATAAGCAACAATTCCGCCTTCAATCATGATATTAGCAGAATTCAGTGAGGGTAAATGTTTCTTGTGATTCGCCAATTGAGTGCCTTTGTCTTGAGCCGCTCGAATAATCTTTCTTTCTGTCAAAAGATTTTGTAGTCCTTCCCGCTCTAGAGGAATAAACCACTTAGAATCTAATAAAGCCGTTGTTAACAACGCTGTGCCACCCTGAGGAACCGCCGTAGAAAAACTGCTTGCGGGATACACACGATATTGCCCAGTTTGGTCACGGAAGTCGTACACGGACACTAATATTCGTCCCTGAGGAACGGGTAAGTTAACCAAATCAGTGTACGTTGAGCTTCTTTGCATGAGCTGAGGTTGGTATTCAATGTCGGGCATCGATAATCCGTTACTGCAAGCCATCATTAAACACGACAGACATACTATTAATATATTTTTCATCATATTTGCCTCAATCTGGGTTTAACCCACTGACCATGATTTCAGATGACTCACCGGATATTTTGTCGACAATCTGTACCGTCAACGTTCCGTTGTTGTCCACGACATTTAAAAAGTAGTCATCCGTTTCAAGTTGCCCGGTGTTGCCATTACCAATATCGGCCAACAGTTGACTAATGAGTCGTGACTCTAAACTTGAGGCTAGATTGTCTAAGGCACTTTCTTCCTCATAGCTATACAGTTCACTATCAGGATCTTCATAGTCATTAATCGCGTTAGCATGATTCCATAAATGGGTGGTGTTTAAGGGATCACCACCAAAACTGGGGTTTACGGGCTCATAAAGTAATTCAGAACCCGTAGCATGAATACTCAGACTCAATGCGCATATCCCTACAATGGTTGCAAGCTTGCCTTTCATATCTTCCTTCCTTAGAATTCATCACGAGCTATATCAAACCTATCCATGAAGCGTTCGTTAACTTCCCATTTATCGATATGTCTACTCACCACACTTACGGCCCTTTGGGCTTCTAACTCTGTTTTTTTCCTACCTGGCGTGATGGCGGTTCTAAATATCACTGTATTTCTATGAATTACCGAAATAATGCTACCGGACAGAGCGGTTGGACGCTCTTTTACCGTCAAGTTAACTTCTAGGTTTTCAAATCGAGCATTCATCAATTGCGAAAATGGTTTATAAAAATCTTCTCCAAATCGCGTCATCGTTTGATCAACAATGACGCCGTTTATTTCATTGAATTTTTTATACGATGTGGCGTATCGTTTTTCATCACTAAGTTCCTTTTCAATTTTTATACTTGTGTCGTTAGAAGCCCCTTCACTTTTAGCGCCTCCTGAGATAGGAAGTAAAATAAAAAAAACTGATAATAAAAACACCCAGTTAAACAACATATTTTGCTCCTTATCATCACATGACAATAATAAACAATTACCTTGTTAACTCATGGTGTAAAGCATTAATTTTTGATTTACATCAACTCTGCATTTCATAATCATAAAATAGTTTACAAGCACGATATATCTGTAAACTATGGCTGATGTAATCGTATTTAAAAACTCAATATAGTTTATAGATATTCCCACTAGCAAAGGTCGATAATAATATAAACCTAACAACCTGAGGTATACGATGAAAACCAGATCGACGATTGGGCTTATGTTGACGGTTATCTTTTTTTCAACGGTTACCCATTCGGCCAATCATAATTATCAAAATCAAGCAACCGTGATACTAGAAGAGTCCATTCTAGGAACCGTGGTTGTGGATCAAATTAATGACACTGGCGTCATTGAACCTAATATCGCAACGATAAAACAAACCGGGATAAAAAATAAGGCCTATGTCATTCAACACGGTAGTAATAATACCAGTGACATTAGCCAACATGGAACAGTCAATATCGCAGCAACAACACAACTCGGCAGCGACAAGACGGCCACTATTGTACAAGACGGCAGCTATAACGCTGCATTTATCGTTCAAACAGGTACCGATGAGTCAGATATTGAACTTACACAAAACGACTGCGGCAACATCGCTTACGTGAAGAATACGGCTCAGGTCGAGAATACGCTGTCATTTACACAAAACGGAGGTGAGCTACTCATCATCAACAATGGTCTATCAGCGAATATTTCGCTAACCCAAGGAAAATAATAACCCAAAAAATGGGATAAATAGTGTCGGAAAGGACAATAAGGAAATCTATCATGAAAAAATTAACTTTAGCTACAGCAATTGTCGTCGCTTTATCGTTTAATGCACAAGCAGCAAACGTATGGGATAACGACGCGGACGTTGAATTAGACCGTGCAAATAATGTTCGTGTTAGCGTGCAACAAATCACGTCCGGCGTAGCGAGTGACAATGAAGTTGACGTTTTCTATAAGGGTGCTGACGGTGGGTCATCTTACATCTATCAAGATGGAGACCGAAATGACATCAGTGTCGAAGTAACGGCGCGTTCTGATAGAAACACAATTTCTGCGTTACAAACTGGCGATGATAATGAAGCCAACATTGATGTTGATGACAAATCGGATGGTAACACTGTATGGTCTAACCAGATCGGCAACAACAACGAATCTGATATAGAAATCGTAGGCTCCTCTGATCTAAATTCTACTTCAATTTCACAAACCGGTGATACAAACGAAGCGTATTTTGACATGGCGAGGTCTGATAGAAATACCGCTTCAATTACCCAAGTTGGCGATAGTAACGATGCAGATATTGATATGGAAGATTCGCACCGTAATCAAATCTCCATCACGCAAACAGGTGTGAACAACGAAGCAAATGTAGAGACTGATTGGGCGTACGATTCTTCAGTCTTAATATCCCAAGGTAATGGCGCAAACGACGCCGATAACCAAGCTGACGTTGATCTATATGACTCTTGGGGCGACACCGTTTATATCAGCCAAACTCAAAGCGACTCCATCGCTGAGGTTAGTTTATTTAGTACTGGCGGAAACACTGTAACAACTATCCAAAATCATAATGATCTTGCTAACGTACAAGTCACTCGAAGCAACGGTTCTACTGTTTACATCAATCAAGACTAATACGTGGTTTATAGTATGCGTATCTTCAGAGCGGCACTCCCTGCCGCTCTTATTCTCATCAACTCCAACATCGTTTACGCCGCCCCAAGCGCTAACGAGCCTTTACCTCGCCTCTCCGTCACCTGCCAAATGGAGCCATCTTCTAACATTGTTGATTTCAGAACTACAGAGCGACAATTTACCATTGTCATTGTCACAGCAACCGGTTCTACCATCCAACACACTGTGCATTCTGCCAGCAAATCCCGCCTAACCTTAACCCAAGAACAGTTTCCCATTCACGTCTTCGAATACGGCAAAACCCATCAGTCAGAGTTTTTAATCTACCAAGATTGTGTTCAAACACACATTTGATCACTCTTTATCAGCCATTTTGAAGCCTACAATGCACAAAACAATCATGACAACAGGAATCAACGCCATCGTTATTTCAGCCATTGGTAAATCAATGAACATCTTCGCACCCAACAGGTGCGCGCCAATGTTCAATATGGCGATCACGCCTGCGATACCAAATAGTTTTAGCTGTTTGTTTACACTCGTCATTAGCTTATTCCCTACTGAGTTTGACTCGAACATTATTAATGAAATCAAGTATCCGTGACACCTCTTGACCTCCACTTACTGCACATACTTATCACGACAGACCCAACATGAATCTTAGTTGCATCGTTGTTAAGATCGCTTCTCTACACGGGCAATAATAACAGTGAATCATCAAACTATAATAGATACAGATTTCCATTTTTTAGATATAACAGTTAGATAGTTCAAGCTATAATATCGATTTATGTGCCCGTATAGAGGTCCCATTGGCTAAATATATTGAGCTTGCTGAGCAAATCAAACGCCAGATCAGAAACAATGTTTGGGAAATAGGCAGTAAACTGCCTTCTCTACGAAAACAAACTGAGTTATCCGGGCTGAGCCTAATGACCGTGATGAATGCTTATCAATTACTAGAAAGTCAGGGATGGGTTGTATCACACTCACGCTCTGGGTATGTTGTTGCTCCCCAAATTCAAGATGTACCCATACCAAGCATTCAAAGGAGTATTCAAGCGTCAGAGAGTGTTGATATCAACGATTTTGTGTTTGATATTTTACAAGCTAGCCGTAATAGTGACGTCATCAATTTTGGTTTTGCTTACCCTGATCCTAACCTTTATCCACACCGTCAGGTAAACAAATCCTTAATGCACGCCGCCCGTACTATGCCCACCTCCTATGCTTTAGATAACCTTCCTCCAGGCAATGAAATCTTGCGACAAACCATAGCAAAGCGATATGCCCTCCAAGGGATGAACATTAACCCTGACGAGATTGTTATTACTGCCGGTGCATTAGAAGCCTTGAACTTAAGCCTGCAGTCTGTGACAAAATCCGGTGACTGGGTCATTGTTGAATCTCCGACCTTTTATGGCGCACTACAATCGTTGGAGCGTCTCAATTTACGCGCGCTCTTTGTCAATACTCACCCCAAAGACGGCATTGACCTCGATTCATTGGAGCATGCATTGAAAACCCATCCCGTTAAAGCGTGTTGGTTGATGACGACGTTCCAAAACCCGTTAGGGTTTACATTATCGAATGAGAAAAAAAAGAAGCTAATTGAACTCCTTACACACCACGGCGTCCATTTAATCGAAGACGACGTTTATAGCGAGTTATATTATGGCGGTGATAAGCCGTTACCAGCCAAAGCCTTTGATACTCAAGGCATGACGCTCCACTGTTCATCATTCTCCAAATCACTCGTCGCAGGCTTTCGTATCGGTTGGGTCGCCGCAGGGAGCCAAGCATTAAAAATTCAAAAGCTTCAACTGATGAGTACCTTATCGACCAGTGCACCTGTCCAACTGACCCTCGCGAATTATCTATCAACTCGACATTACGAAAGTCATTTGCGCCTATTGCGACGAAAGCTAGAGCAACGAAAATTCCAAACGTGGCGGTTATTGCAAGCAGCCTTGCCTGAAGGCGCTCATGCTTATTACTCGACTGGAGGCTATTTCATTTGGGTCGTTCTGCCCAATTACGTCAATGCAACCGAGCTTTACAAGACGGCTCTGTTAGAGCATATCAGCATTGCGCCAGGCGAAATGTTTGCAACCAACAAACAGTTCGATCACTGTTTTCGATTAAATGCTTCACATGAAATGTCTACGACTATTGTCAGTGCCATAAATCGTTTAGGAATCTTAATTAAAGAACGTATTAAAAAATAACCTCCACGCCTACCAACCACATGGGAAAACACCCAACGACGGTCTTTTTTTCAACAAAGTGATTTTATAGTGAGAAGAAAACGGTAGATATATGATTATAACAAGCAATCATGAGAATGATATTGCTATCACTGTTTATTCTAATAAGCTCAATTTTTAATTGAATAAATTTCGGTATATCTCGTGTCAATAAAAAACTTATCTATAAAATTGAAGTTACAACTCTTAGTTTTTTGCTGTGCTGCACTCATATTGACTATTGGGCTTTTCAATCTATTTGTCCAAAAAGAGCAACAACTTAATGAACGCGAGGAAAAACTCCAACACCAAGTAGAGACGGCACTTTCTTTAGTTAAACACTTTCAGAATCATCAAGATATTTCAGAATCAGAAGCCAAAGCTCTAGCGCTCAGTGCACTGGGTGACCTTCGTTACGAAGGCAGTAATTATTTTTGGATTACGGATTCAAACAACAACTTAGTGTTACATCCATTAAGGCCTAACAATGTCGGTAATGACATGAGTCAAGTGCAAGACGGTGCGGGCAAATATCATTGGCAAGAAATGTCTCAGATAGCACGAACAAAACAATCGGGGTTTCTCGATTATACTTGGAAGTCTCCTGAAGGCGAACTGTTAGACAAAATATCATATGTTAGTTATATAGAAAACTGGGATTGGATTGTTGGCTCAGGCTTATTCGTTTCAGATATTGAATCTGCATTTTTGACCAATATACTAAAGCAATCGCTCACGACATTAATTGCGGTTAGTCTATTATTTGTGGCGAGTTTTTTCATTAGTAATAGTGTAATTCGGCCTATAGACGTTCTGCTGAAAAATCTCAAAACCATTGCAGAGGGTGATCTCACTCGCAATATAAAACAACATCGAGGTGATGAAATAGGACAACTCAGTGTTGAGTTAGACCAAATGCAATCGACGATAAGAGATACGTTATTAACCGCAAAAACTACGGCTAACAAAGCCGGTTTGTTATCAAGTAATATCGCATCAAGTAGCGAAGAAACCGCCCATAGTATCGCTTCGCAAAATAAACAATTGGAACACCTGTCAGTCGCAATGAACGAAATGTCAGCGACCATTAATGATGTGGCAACCAATGCCGAGACAAGCGCTGAAATGACAGGCCATGCAACACAACAAGCTCAAATAGGCAGTAAAAGCATGCAATCAACGGTATGTGATGTCTCTTCTATCTCAGCTTCTATCAATGAAACCACTGCTTTAATGCATGCATTAAAACAAGGGGTAGATAGCATTGGTGAGGTAGTCCAAGTCATTCAAGAGGTGTCGGAGCAAACAAACCTCTTAGCACTTAACGCCGCCATAGAAGCCGCTAGAGCGGGTGAAAAAGGTCGAGGATTTGCTGTCGTAGCGGATGAAGTGCGGAATTTAGCAAGTCGAACCCAAGCATCAACGAACCAAGTTCAGCAAACCATTAATGAGCTGAATAGCAACACAAGTGATGCAGTCTCGGTTATAAATGCAAACAATCGGAGCATAACGGATACTGTTGACGGCATCCAGAAAACTGAAGCTATCTTCAAAAATATGGTTGAGGAACTCAACAAAGCGAGCAGTATGGTGGTGCAAATTGCGGCGGCGGCAGAACAACAAGGCGTTGTATCCAATGACATGAGCGAAAACGTCTCAACTATTCACCTTTCAGCGTCTCAAATAAGTGAATCTAGTGAGCTTCTCGCTTCTCAAACACAAGAAATGGTAACCGCTGCCAAAGACCTTAAGAAACAACTCACATTTTTTAAGCTTAGTTAAAAGCCATGGCGTAAAAGTGCAGTATTCGTTAGCTGTGATGCAATATATTTAGCGTTAACGTTAATATGTCGCATCACAGTTTAGTGTATACCGGTATATTGACGTCTGGTTCAGTCTCACTATTCATTCCCAAAGAAGACATTCGTTTTTGTATCAAGCCACAGTTCATGGTTAGCCATCACTTTAGAAAACATTCGACTTTGCAGATAACCGTCTAACCAAGCACGAAGCTTTGGGTAAGGGCTTTGTAAATACCACTGTCGCTCTATGCGCGCAAATTTACGAATAAAAGGCATAATGGCAATATCAAGTAAACTTTCACGATCCGAAAATAAAAAAGTATGCCTGTTTAAGCGTTGTTCTAACTTAGCTAAATAGACCTCGCATGCCTCTCTACATTCTTTCAGGTTATCGTCATGGTAACGCTTCGCACAACTGTACGCCTCCATTGCAGGGACAAAGGCATGTTCAAACTGACTGATCTCCCTAACCATCGTTGGCAACGCACCTTGCTGCTCATTATGTATCAAATCTTGTGGGTCATTTTTCGCCAGCGCCCAAATCATCACCTCAAGACTTTCTTCTATCACCATAGGACTTTGGCCAATGACTCCACCTTCGCTAGCACCATGTTGATTCACCACTAACACCGGTACACTTCCCTTTGGTGAAGCAGATAACATCTCTTCTGGTTTGTTGTTGAGTTTAATGGCTCGTATCAACACATCTCGCTGCGACTTAAATATCGCGATTCGAGCACGCATGGCATACGGGCAATGCTGCAAAGAGTAAAGAATAGGTGGTGAAGAATCGGTTGGAAGCATAGTAATGAATATTGGTAGGCTATACGTCAATATAACTGACATTCATTTGAAAAGACAAAACTCAATCCTTTCTGTGCACCAAAAGGTTGTGATTAAGTCCACTTACCCCAATAGCTTAATAATCAATAACTCGATTTATATTAGCGAGTTAAGCGTGCGTCAGCTAAAATTCTGTCGTGTTAGTTAACATGAACCCATTTAAGGCGTTTTTATGCAACCCAATCCTACGTCAGACGCATCGGTACCGCCAAGAAAAGAACAGCCAGCACAAGGGCCGTCGATAGAGAAGAAAAGTAAAAATCTCGGTATCTTATTTGAACTAATGGCCTTCGTTCGCCCTTATAAATGGAAAGTCGTCACTGCGCTGGTCGCATTGATTTTGACTGCCTCTCTGACCTTGTCAGTAGGCCATGGTATTAGGCTTCTCATTGATGAGGGGTTCTCGCAACAATCACTACAAGATCTGGGCAGCGCCATCACCTTTATTCTCGTTGTTACGGTACTCATATCCATTGGTACTTTCTTTCGTTTTTATTTGGTCTCATCGGTAGGAGAACGCGTCAGCGCCGATATTCGCCTTGCTGTGTTCAATCACGTGATAACGCTGCATCCTAGTTATTTCGAAACCAACGGTAGCGGCGATATTATGTCGCGTATCACCACCGATACAACCTTGCTGCAAAGCATTATTGGTTCTTCATTTTCCATGGCAATGCGCAGTGCGCTTATGTGTATTGGCGCAATCATCATGCTGTTTGCCACTAATATCAAACTGACACTCATTGTATTGGCTTCGGTTCCATTTATCTTGATACCTATTTTAATGTACGGGCGTCGTGTTAGGGCGTTATCTCGTCAAAGCCAAGATTCGATGGCGGACGTTGGCAGCTACGCAGGAGAAGCCATTGAGCACATTAAGACCGTACAGAGTTACAGCCATGAAGCACAAGAACGCGATTCATTCGCCAAGGAAGTTGAAAAAGCCTACGAGATTGGTCGTCAACGCGTAAAGCAGCGAGCGATTTTGATCTCTGGCGTGATTGTCATCGTGTTCAGTGCAATCTCTGGCATGTTATGGGTAGGAGGCAGTGATGTCATCAACGGTACTATGTCTGCGGGTGATCTTGGGGCTTTTGTCTTTTACGCCATCATGGTTGCCTCATCACTGGCCACCATCTCTGAGGTATTAGGTGAATTGCAACGCGCGGCAGGAGCCACTGAACGGCTAATTGAGATCCTTCAGGTTGAAAGCCACATTGTTGCGCCTCCTCAGCAGGCCATTTCAGCTCAAGGATTATCAGCGGAAGTTCAATTTGATGAGGTGACGTTCCACTACCCTTCCCGCCCAGACCAAGCAGCGACACAGCACCTCAGCTTAACCGCACAAGAAGGCAAAGTACTCGCCCTTGTTGGCCCTTCTGGTGCAGGCAAGACAACATTATTTGAGCTGTTGCAGCGATTCTATGACCCTCAATCAGGGAAAGTAACGCTAGGTGGTGTCGATATTCGTCAGTTTGATCCCCATGAACTGCGTAAGCAGATGGCTTTGGTCCCACAACAACCTGCCTTGTTCAGCAATGATGTCTTTCATAACATTCGTTATGGCAACCCACAAGCCAGTGATGAACAAGTCATTGACGCTGCAAAAAAGGCTCACGCTCATGAGTTTATTATGAAGCTCCCTGAGGGGTATCAGAGCTTTCTGGGCGAACGGGGGGTGAGATTGTCCGGCGGTCAACGACAACGGATTGCCATCGCGCGCGCCATTCTAAAAGATCCCAACATACTGCTGCTTGATGAGGCCACCAGCGCACTCGATAGCGAAAGTGAACACCATGTACAACAGGCGTTAGAAGAGCTAATGAGAGGCCGAACCACCATCATCATTGCTCATCGACTCTCTACCATTCAGCATGCCGACAACATTGCGGTGCTTGAACACGGAAAATTGATTGACGTTGGTGACCACACCTCGCTCTTGAAGAGCTGCGAGTTGTATCAGCGACTTGTTGAATTACAGTTTAAACACATGGCGCGCTAACCCTCGCATCGATGCGAATTGAACCATAAAAAAAGCCACTTATCCGCGAAGGCATAAGTGGCTTTTCAATCAGTACGTTTAAAAATCGGCCGATGTTAAATGTACTGACTCACCTTTACTGTCGTCCCTAAACACACGAGCTACCAGTATGGAAGTTGGAGGTTACAGACCTTGAACGTACTGAGCGTTCGTTCTGACCTCGACTAAGCTATCCAATTGTTGTTGAGAACCCTCAACCCCATTCAGCAAGCCTTCAAAGTGTTTGATCAGTTCAACTTTATTTTGTTGCTCTTTTGAACCCGCACCAATGTTAGTCAGGTCGATAAAGAACTCGTCAAACAATCCAGACAAGTCATTAACAATATCGTAGTTTAAGAATTGCTCATGGTTATAGATGCTTGGGTAGCCACCCTTCTGCTTATCAACAGCGAAAGAGATACCTTTAACATTAGTAATCGTCGTCGCTTTTTCACATTTAAGCATACAACCCGCTTCAATTGACGGTTTGTTACAACCCACGGTACGCTGGAAGAAACACTGTCTGCTCGTCATCATCAAAATAGGGTGATAAATGCTGTAGAACAATTTGAAGTTTTCTGGACGCGAAATGTTGCGAATCTGCCCGTGGTTGATTTCATTAGAAATGAACGCACCGGAACAATTCAACTCTTCTTTTAGCGTAATCAACGCATGAGAGTTGGTGGTATTCATAAACGGACCCGCTACCCACTCAATCCCCATTTCGTAAGCTTTGTATGCAATACCGGTATTGTTAGTGACAATGCGCGCCGGCTTCACTTCTTCTAACACACGAACGGCTTCGTCGTAGTCTTTACCAATCAACACGGCTGGGAACCACGGGATAAGACGCGGGTTAGCGGCTAGGATATCGATGTACTTGTTACAACGCTTTTTGAAGCTTTCTGGTAATTTGAAGTAGACATCGGCGTCTGTCACGTCACATAGGTGAAGATCACTTTCGTCAGCAATCAACATTGATAACGCTGGCTTCTCGTTAACCTTGGCATGTTTTTCTAGGGCTGGAACATCAACATGTTTAATGACGTCTACAGAGCCGTTAAAAATGAAGTCAATCTCATCTTTAATGACCGAAGCCTCTTTGAACGGGATAGATAAATCAGCATCGAGTTCAGAGAAATCATACTGCTCGATGGTATGAACAGCACTCTTCAAAGATTTAAAACGTTTTTGTAAAAACTCTTGAGTAATCGATTTTTCGCCCGCGACAGAAAGAATCGACTTAGACATGACGACGAAACTGTCTTTGTCTGACGTGACGGTAACCGTTAAAGGTTGACCAAGTTTTGCGCTAAATGACAAGGTAACCGGCGTCTTGCGAATGTCTAAGAACTCAATTTTTTCACGCATCTCTTTACCCAATGCGTTTTTCTCGACATGCAGTTCTTGATTCACTTCTTGGATCTGCACCACTGAAATAGCCCCTTTCTTTTCGGTTGCTTTTTCAACGGCATAGATTGAGCTGTAATCACGTGGGTTATCAATGAACATATCTTTGGTCAGGTTGCCCTTCAAGAAAGAGTTCGTAAAATCACGGTTGAAAACTTTATGCAGGTTAGAGTCATCTTCGATCAACAGCCCTTTTTCAACAAAGCTATCAATCTGCTTACGCCATGTATCCACCACGGTATAAACATAGTGTGCGCCTTTGATGCGGCCTTCCACTTTTAATGAATCTACCTTGGCATCCACTAGTTCCGGAAGGTCGTAATAAGCCGAGTTGTCTTTCAAGTTCAACGGGTATTTGTTGCCGGCATTTGTGATTTCATATTCGTCACGACAGGCTTGGCTACAACGACCACGGTTACCCGAGTTACCCACGCTGACTGAGCTTGAGTAGCATTGGCCAGAGAACGCGATACACAACGCACCGTGGACAAAAACTTCTGTTAGGACATCATGGTCGTGCGCGACTTCCGTCAACATTTTAATCTCAGGAAGATTAAGCTCACGGGACAAGTTCACGCGAGTGGCACCAATCTTAGATAAGAATTTAATCTGACCTTCATTGTGCGTGGTTAGCTGAGTCGAGGCATGAATATCGAGTGATGGGAAATGCTTCTTCACTAAGTCAAACAAACCTAAGTCTTGAACAATAATGCCATCTAATTTGGTATTCACTAATTGGTTAAGCAGCTTAACGATGGTCTTAATTTCATATTCTAGAAGTACCACGTTCAGTGTCAGGAAAACCTCACAACCGTACTCATGAGCAAGGCGAATGACGCCATTCAACTCATCAAGTGACAAGTTAGACGCTCGGTTACGAGCATTAAAGGTATCTAATCCACAATAAACCGCGTTGGCTCCGGCAACAATTGCTGCTTTGATAGCTTCTACATCGCCGCCTGGGGCTAATAACTCAATTTTTCTGCTCATTTCGAAGGTGCTCACTTGCTAGACTTGTCATTTTTTTGAGGGCGTATTCTACCTAGATCACACTCTCATTACCACTCGTGATAACGATGATGTAAAAAAACAATTAAGATAATGTTAATTGGGAGACAGGTGAGACGAGTTAAGTATGGGGAAAGGGTGGCGGGCCCCCACTGACTCTAGTCGAGTCAATGGGGGATTGATGAGATAAATACTAACGTAATATCAAACGTCTAGCTTTGTAAGATTAATAACGGAAGGCCCAGCATGTCATTGCCAGTACCAGCTAGATACCAAATAATGCCCACCAAGCTGGCAACGGTCATCACATACCAAACCGTCGAAACAATTTGCCCCGACTTGTCCAATGGCAGTAAATGACTGTGATGACGAGCGCGCCATTCAAACGCAATTTCCACACTACCAATTAACAGCATTAGACCAAGCAGTGTCAGGTTTAAGGTGTAACTCAAATAAACGCCAAATGCGGCACCGCCAATGCACAATATCAACCCAACCAATGAATTCATCGAAAAGCTGATACTTTTCAGAATATGCCCACCATCGAGAGGCAAAATTGGCAGCAAATTAAAGAGATTCAATAAGGCATTAAAGGCCGCTAAGCCCGCAAAAAAGTCTGAGCCAGTAATCCAATAAGCAACAAGAGACACGAGGGACATCAATAAACCAAACGTCGGCCCCATGATTGAAATCACGACATCTTGCCAGCGAGTATTGATTCGTTCGTCACTGAGCGCCAGACCTCCCATAAAAGGGATTAAGTAGATCCCTTTGGTTTTCATTCCGAAGTACTTCATAGCGCGGATATGACCATATTCATGGAAAACTAAGCAAGCAATCAGCGCCAACGCAAACTGGAATGAAAACAGCCAAGAATACGCCGCGACACTGGCCCCCATCAGCACCACTTTTATTACCTTAGCGCTTTTTAGTAACTTAAAACCTAAGGAAGCCAGCCCAATAACACTGAGTTTATTTTGCTTTTTGATTGGCGTAACCGGGGTTTGTTGTTCTATATCTTTGCTGTTTCGAGCCCCATCGTTTATCTGCTTATCATTGACAAACAATTGATAGCGAATATGAAATGGCTGCCATTTTAAATCGGTCACGAGTCGTACCGTGATAGTTTGAGCCGCGACCGACTGCGCAGTGCCGTCAGAGCTTTGAAGCTCTGCTGACGGTTGAGTCGAGAGTTCAAATTGGTGTTCTTTGATCCCATCATATTCTGTCGAAGCTTGGATGACCGAAACAACGTCATCACCCCAAAATAGCTGTTGCCAACCCGCCATAGAACCTTCAAGGCGAAGTGACTTGCCTAAACAGTCAATGTTTAATAATTCCAATGTGATCTCTTTAAATTAAATAGCTGAAGACGAATAATGCCTCACGAACAGTGGCCATTAATATACAGGTCTGACTCTTGCAGCGCTATGAAAGGAGAAAAATACCGCCACAGTTTATGTCACATTTTTTATTTACCCACGCTCCTACCTCAACTAACGGGAGCACACACCATTGTCACAGCGAGACTTGCCAGTAAGCCAAAAAGAAATGCGGTAACGATTCCGAGCAAAATAAAGGTAGCACTTATCGGCTATTGGCTTGATTACACGCCAACGAAGCGGTGCATAAATCCACCCTCTTCCAACCAGGCTCCAAGCCTGATGAGTGGCATCTAGCCCAAGGAAAAGCTGATTGTCTTGGTCGAGCGCATGCAAGATCGTATTTGCCGCTTGAGCATCGACATGTGGGAAATCTTTGAACGCGTCACTGTAGATGTCTACCGTGCGAATTCGATTGTGGCGATCGTGCTTTGTTAGAGAGCCCATCTCGCGCTTACACAGTGGGCACGTGCCGTCAAAAAAAATGGTTAGTTGCTGCATAATACGCCTCTTCGTTTCCTGATGCTTTCCTATTGTACGCTTAATGCTGAACTTGGATCCTTGATGCTTGATCCAGACTGCTCATCGGCTATACCATACCGCGCAAAGCGCCCTTATAGGCCGCACCAACTCGAATACGATACAAGGTAACGCAAAAAATGTTATCAACATCGTCCCAACGTCGCTTAGTAAGGAATAAACGTGTTCAAGATACTTATATTGTTATGCGCTTTAATTGGTAGTGCGCCCTTAAAGGCAAAAGAAATATGGGATTGGAACACCTTGCTGCCAGAAAGCGCGAAACAGTTTGTCGACCCGTTTTTTTCTTTTTCGCCTGAGCAGCGCTACAACTTGATGACCATAATGGAATATCAACAAGCGGACGCTAGCGATAAGGATAGCAAAAGCTACATCGATGCTCTCATGCGTTTTAGCGGAGATAATATTGATATTCTCACGCTGATTAAGCAGCGAGAAAACATGGTGACGCAACACGCGGAGGCTTTACAGTCCATTAACGAAGCGCTCATTGGTCAGGATGGCAGGCTTCCTGGTTATATCGTGCCCTTAGAGTTTGACAATAACATTGTCACTCAATTTTTACTCGTACCAACAGCCGGAGCGTGTATCCATACACCACCGCCACCCGCCAACCAAATCGTGCTGGTTCACTACCCTAAAGGATTCGAGTTTGAGGGTTTATATACCCCTATTTGGATTGAAGGCACCCTACAATCTGAAGCGTCAAACAACAGCGTTCAATTATCAGATGGCGAAACAAACATCTCGACGTCATATCAAATGGTAGCGAACAAGATTGAACCCTACCAATAACCATTATCTCGCCGTATTGAGTGCTAAACGTCGCAACTAAGGCAAGAAGGGCTCATCACCAAGGCCCGTAGTCTTAAGACGTCATTTCAGGAACCATTAAGGATAACGCCCTACTCTTTCTTATTTCACTAGGGCTAAAACCATAATATTTTTTAAACACACGACTATAGTAATTTGGACAATAGAATCCACTCGAATACGCACTTGTTTTGATTGACTCTCCGCTATAGAGCAAGCGTAATGAGTACTTAAGTCTGATGACTTTCAACAATTGACTAAACGTAATATTTTCTTTATGTAACACTCGCTGTAATTGGGAAAAAGTCATATTTATCGATTGGCATAATTCTTCTGCTGACCACTTTTTGCTTATATCCATTCTCATGGCGTTCGCTATCCTGTCGATATCGTGTGGAAACGAAATAATATTTGCTAGTTCATTTGGAGATGCACGACGAATATAGTTTGCTATTGCCATAGTAAACAATGCGTGAATAACACAAGAATCAACGCTATTAGTCACAAGAGATTTAGCCGATAGAAAATATTGCTCTATCGAATATCCGTCGCTGTCGCTTTGCCTAATACCACCTATATCAAACTTATCAATAAGTGGTCGAAATCTAGGTTGGTTATTCTAAAAGTGCATTATGGTTATCCATTAATCTCATTTCCAAGAATAATAGTTCACAGGTAACTTAAATAACGATGCTGTCCACCCGTTACCCCAAACCAAGACCACCGGCATGACAGCCGTTCATTTATAACAAGAGAAATAATATGCAACCACGCAATAGAATAATCCTTAGCCTAATCGTCACCGCTACTTTTTCAAGTGGTCTCTATGCAAACCTTGATTCGACCAAAGCTCCATCAGACAATTTTGACCTAACCCACTGGAAAATCGTGATTCCAATGGAAGACGATAAACCAGAGCGGAAAGGCAAAGTCATGGAGATATCAAAAGCCGAGCTTAATAAGGGTTTTACCAACAAGGACTGGTTTTATACCGATGTTAGCTCTGGAGCAATGGTCTTCGTGGCACCGAATAAAGCAATGACGACGCCAAACTCAAGTAACGCGCGCTCGGAATTACATGCCTTGATTGCTGATGACCATGACATTGGTCCATACGAACCAGAAAATAACTTTGTCTTAGCTTCACACCCAGAAGCGGAAAAATACGGCGCTATTGGAGGTCGGATGAGCGCAACGCTTTCTGTCGATCATGTCAGTCAAAGTGGCGATCACCGACACAATGACTCTTTCTCCGTTGTGATTGGCCAGATTCATGCAGGTACCAACGAGCCGTTAAAAATATTCTATCGCAAACTTCCTGACCATGAGTTTGGCTCTGTTTACTGGAATTATGAAAACAACGCATTAGCAGAGGATTATCATCGTAGATTAGACATCTCGCATAATGTTTTCGGGCAAGCTAAACAACGATTTGGCCACAACGACCCAACCGATGGTATAAAACTCGGTGAAGTTTTTTCTTATGATGTCCACGTTGTCGGTGATGTCATGTACCTAGAATTCACGAAAGACCTCGATAACAAAACGCCAGTTACTCGTTCTTTCGCTATGGATCTTTCTAAGGGAAAATATTTAGGCAATAAATACGATGCTGGATACAAAAATGATTGGTTCTTCTTCAAAGCGGGCGCATACAATCAGTGCAGTACTGGCGTAGTTCGTTGTAAAAATGAAGGTATGGAGGCAGGCGATTACGCTCAAACAAGCTTTTATAAGCTTGCACTTGAACATTAGTCACGAAGCATACCAAGCTAGCGAAAACAACGAACCGTTAGCTTAATAACGAGTAATCAGCTTAGCAACTATGGATAACATCAATGCGGTTCATTGCTAAATGAATAACGCCGGAACTTTTATTTTATAACGGTTCCGGCGAGTATTCGTTATTTATTTAACTGAGCTTTAGCTGCTTCAACTTTCGAGAAATCGAGCCCTAGCTCTTCCACTGCTTCTTTAATCAGTGTTGGGTTTTGCATAACCTGTCCCATCAACTGCTGTAACTGCTCTTGAGGAAGTCCAAGTTGTCCAATTGTAGCCATTGCAGCAAGTGGGTTCTCAGTTAACGTTTGAAACAGTTCGCCAATTTGAGCGTCGCTGATATTGTTTTCTTTTAGGATAGCAAGAATCGGGTTCATGGTACTGCCTTGTATAATCAGGTAAATGAAATCGACAATCATTCTATCACTCCCCTGCTTACTGTGTAGCAATTTATCTAACCACGCTACGTTTTCGCTCGGTTTGAAGCGCTTCGTATCATGGCTCTCACCGATATAAATCTTATCACCATAAGAAATTCCACTGTCATTCGAAAAGTTGGAATAATAAATGCAATCTAGTTCAGAGATACTATTGATACTGCACAACAGCGGCTCTTAGAAGCGTTCAAGGAGATGAACATGCAATTAGAATTCTTTGTAGATACCCTAAACAAGCACACTACACTGGAAACTCTGACTATTCGGTCGGTTTTTGGCGGGAAAGGCATCCTTTCACAAGGTATTATGTTTGCACTAATTAAGGGCGACAAGCTCTATGTCAGGGCAGTCAATAGCCACTATAAGCAGTCATTTGAAGCGCTTGATTACAAACCCTATGAATCTAACTGGCATTCTTTAACAAGAAATTATCCCGGTTTAACTAACTATTACGAGATCCCGAGTGACCTCGCATGTCATACACTTCATATCGCTACTCTATGCGGTGATATATGGGATGCAGCCGTGGAGCAACAGCGAATTAAGGCGACCCCTACCCGAATCAAAGATTTGCCTAACATGCAGTACAAAACAGAACGAATGCTCAGAAAAGCGGGGATAACTTCAATAGAAGAACTGCGCCAGACCGGTCCAGTTGATGCTTATCGTGCGATATGCCAACAACAGCAAAAACACCCTGGAGCGACGCTTTTATATTCCATCGCTGGTGCTTTAGAAGGTATCCATTGGAGTATTATTCCCGACACCGTCAAGAAAACACTCTCAGTAGAAGCGGGAGTAGACAGTGCCATAGTCTAATAGCCCGACTTCTGTTTGAGCCCAAGACTAAAGCTGATTCTATTCATCAAACCATCAGTATGAGCTGCGGCAAAGAGCACAGTAGCCTCTTCGCCGCCTGGCTCATCAAGCGGTTATAGGCGGGGTAAAATGCTTACCAAGCAAGGCATGGTAAAAATCATTATCAGCCAATACTCCAACCAATTCTCCATCTTCTGCCAGCAAAACAGGCTGTCCTGTACGATACCGGATTTCTAAACCCTCGCGCATCGAAACATCGGGGCTGGTAATCACCTGATTATCTTGTTGCAACGTTTCAAAGCAATCCCCTTCTTGCCATTGCTGCAAAGGTAACGACTTACCCTGACGCGTTACCGACGTCACTTGCCCTGCGTCATTCGTTCCAATATAGGTTTGCTCATGCTGATTTAAAACAAGCTGACCATTTTCAGATGATAACATATCAGCCTCGGTCATTAACGAACGACCACATAAGACGTTTAGTGGATTGGTGTGAGCGACAAACTCTGCGACATATTCTGTATTTGGATTAAGGACAATGTCTTCAGGCTTACCATGTTGAATTAATCGTCCCGACTCCATAATGGCAATGTTATTGCCTAATTTGAGCGCTTCATCTAAATCGTGACTTACAAAGACAATGGTTTTATTGAGCTTTTGCTGCAACGCCAACAACTCGTCTTGGAGTTGGCTGCGAATCAACGGGTCGAGTGCAGAGAAAGGCTCATCCATTAATAAGATATCGCTATCCATTGTGAAAGCGCGAGCGAGGCCGACTCGTTGCTGCATGCCGCCTGATAACTCATGCGGAAAACTGTCTTTCCATTCCGCCAAACCCACCATTTCCAAACGCTCTTCTGCACGACGCCGGCGCTCCGCCTTGCCTATACCTTGCATCTTCAAACCAAATGCTGCGTTATCAAGTACAGAGAGCCAAGGCATTAAAGCAAATTTCTGGAATACCATCGAAATGCGGTTAGTGCGCAGATGGCGTAACTGGCCAGCATCGCAATTCCCAAGGTCAATCGTTTGCCCCTCATCTTCTATCTTCAATGAGCCACGACTGACGGTGTTGAGTCCATTAATTGCGCGGAGCAAGCTTGATTTACCTGAACCAGATAGCCCCATTAATACACAAATTTCACCGCGTTGAATGTCAAGACTCACATCATGAACACCAACGATATCACCCGTCGCATCAATGATATCCTGACGGCTTTTACCATCATCGAGCATCGAAAACGACGCTTCCACCTGACGACCAAACACAACGTCTAGATGACGAATACTAATTGCGCTCATGATTAGCTCTCTCTGTTTTGGGTTGCAGGGGTTTTGCACAGGCGGTCAAGAATGATAGCCACAAGAACGATCGCTAATCCGGCCTCAAAACCTTGCGAGACATTCACAGTATTCAGTGCTCGAACGACAGGTTTACCCAACCCATCTGCACCCACGAGAGCAGAGATGACCACCATCGATAACGACAACATAATACATTGCGTCACCCCTGCCATGATGTTTGGCATTGCGGCTGGAAGTTCAACATTGAACAACAGTTTCATTCGACTGGCACCGAATGCTTTACCGGCCTCGACCAACTCTTCTGGGACACGACTGATGCCCAAGTAGGTCAAACGGATTGGAGCAGCAATAGCAAAAATAATGGTAGAGATAAGCCCTGGTACGACCCCTAAGCCAAATAAAACCAGCGTAGGAATGAGGTAAACAAAAGTCGGGATGGTCTGCATCAAATCTAAAATCGGGCGCAATATGGTGTAAAGCCATGGCTTGTGCGCCGCCACGATCCCAACTGGCACCCCGACTAACACCGAAATCATGGTCGCGCTCAATACCAACACAAAGGTTTCTAGCATCTCTTCCCAATAGCCTAAATTCATGATCAGCAGCAAAGCTGCAACCACAAAAATGACCAGTGAAAGGCTACGATGTAAAAACCAAGCCAATAAAGCGGTCATGACGATAGGCACAGAAGGCGGGAACCATTTAAATAGGTCAACCAACATCATGATCATCGATTCTAAGCTATACGACAGTGAGTCAAAAAAGCCCGCTGCATTGTAAGTTAGCCAATCAACAAAAGTGGCCATCCAATCGCCGAGAGGGATTTTGTGATTTGTAATAAAGTCCATTGTTACTCCTTAATGGTCTTCAATGGTTGTACGCTCTACTGCCGTCGTTCAACCAGAACAGACACCAGCAGAGCAAAGTCAGTGCGTGGTTTAGATCTCTAAATACGATTTAACAGCCTCGGCTGCGTTGCTGCCATCACGAGCCGTCACTTTATTCAGCCACTTTGTTAGCACGTCAGGATTCGCTTTGAGCCATGCTTTGGCCGCTGCATCTGGCTTCGTGTTATCGTTAAGTATGTTGCCCATCAGTTGGTTTTCCATTTCCAAACTAAAGCTAAGGTTTTGCAGTAACTGCCCCACATTCGAACAAGTACTTAGGTAATCTTTACGAACGTTGGTGTAAACGCTCGCGCCACCATAATTTGGTCCAAAGTAGTCATCCCCCCCATCCAGATATACCATGTCAAAATTACTGTTCATTGGGTGCGGTGCCCAACCAAGGAAGGCGATCCATTGTTCACGCTTAACCGCGCGCTTAACTTGCGACATCATGCCCGCTTCACTGGACTCAACAAGATTGAAGTCTTTGAGGTCGAATGCATTGTTATCGATCATGTCTTGGATCAGACGGTTACCGTCATTACCGGGTTCAATCCCGTAGATACGACCACGAAACCTATCGTCAAATTTGGCTAGGTCAGCAAAGCTTGTCACACCTGCGTCGTAGACATATTGAGGCACCGCAAGCGTGTATTTCGCGCCTTCTAAATTCGCGCGCACGGTTTCCACCGAACCATCTTGGTAGTATTTGGCAATATCGGCTTCCATCGTTGGCATCCAGTTACCCAGAAAGACATCGATGTCTTTGTTTGCCATTGATGAATAGGTCACAGGCACTGAAAGCAGTTGCGTGGAGGTCTTATAGCCGAGTCCCTGTAATACTTGCGTAGTGACAGCGGTGGTCGCAGTGATATCGGTCCAACCGACATCTGAAAAGCGAACAGTGTCGCACTGGTTCGCGTACACAGAGGACGCAGATAAACTCAGTAATAGTGCGCTGCTGCCTAGCAATGTATGTCGAATGGTGGTGCGTTTGCTCGCGTGAGGCTTATTCGTGTTGTTCGTCATCATGACTTTCCTTTTCCCTTTGTATTGTGCGACTAATATTGTGTGGCGGTCGTCGATTACTTCCGCCTTTTTTGGGTTGTCGCAACCCGTAGGACAAGCGTTAACCTGTCCTATGAAATATTCTCTTGAGTTTGTCTTTCTCTTCACTTAACTGACGCTCAGTTCACCGAGTCTCTGTGAATAGAGAATCGGTTATTTGGACGTGCGTTATGGGTTCGCTACTTAACTGAGGCTTTATTGTTCGCTGGGTTTTGTCAGGGGAATGTTGCTCTTTCTGCCCTACCTTGGCGCTGCTCTGTATCCCAACTGGGCGCAATCCATACCGGCGCGTCTGTCGGGGTAAGAGGCGATTGATTTAATATAACGTCCGCCATTTTCTCAGCTACCATGATCGTTGGCGCGTTCAAGTTGCCATTGGGAATGGTTGGGAAGACCGAAGAATCGACCACACGCAACGCGTTGACACCTCTCACTTGGCAATCCTGATTTAACACCGCCATTGGATCAGTATCCGCGCCCATTTTGCAGCTGCATGAAGGATGATAAGCACTTTCGACATGTTGGCGGACCCACGCATCAATCGCATCGTTACTGGTGATATCACTACCCGGCTGGATCTCTTCACCACGATAGCTATCCATGGCAGGTTGCGCCAAAATTTCACGGGTCAAGCGAATACAATCTCGCCAATCTTGTTTGTCTTGCTCAGTGCTGATGTAGTTAAATTCGATATTCGGCTTTTGATAAGGATCGTTTGACGTCAACCATATGCGACCCCGACTCTGGGGTTTGTTTGGCCCAACATGCACCTGAAAGCCGTGGCCTGCAAATGCGGCTTGCCCATCGTATCGCATTGCAGCTGGCAAAAAATGATACTGCAAATTCGGCCATTTAAGCCCTGCTCGCGAGCGAATAAAGGCACAGGATTCAAAGTGATTCGTCGCCCCTAACCCATCTTTAAGTAAAACCCAACGCGTACCAATTAATCCCTTGCTCACCAAGCCAAGTTTACTATTCAACGTGATAGGTTGATGACACGCATATTGGAAATAGATCTCTAGATGATCTTGTAGATTTTCGCCCACACCTGGCAAGTCGACGTTAACCTCAATGCCGGCGTTTTCTAATACGGCTTTAGGACCGATGCCTGACAGCTGCAGCAATTGTACCGAGCCCACTGAACCGGCGGATAGCACCACTTCTTTATTCACATAAACCGACTGCGTTTGACCGTTACTATCAAACTCAACCCCTATCGCGCGCTTGTTTTCAATAATAACGCGGCGTGTTACCACACCTGTTTTCACCGTAACGTTGCTTCGTTTCTTAGCACGACGAAGGTATGCATTTGACGTCGATGCCCGAACACCTTTATCCACCGTCATATGCATTGGTCCAAACCCTTCTTGTTGATAGCCATTATAATCAACAGTTTTGGGGTAGCCTGCTTGCTGGCCAGCATCGATAAACGCATGGTAAAGCGGATTCAGTGTCATGTTGTTGCCGTTACACGTCGCAACAGGGCCATCACCGCCACGATAGGTGTCTTCACCGCCCGCCCAAGACTCTGCTCGACGAAAATAAGGCAAACAATCTTGGTAACTCCATCCCGCTGCGCCCTGATCTACCCATTCATCGTAGTCACAAGCATGGCCACGAACATACACCATGCCGTTGATGGAGGAACTGCCGCCTAGCACGCGGCCACGAGGGCAATGCAGCTGACGATCATCAAGACCTGACTCGGGCAGAGTTTCAAACTGCCACGCGTACTTTTCGCTATTCATCGGGTAAGACAGCGCCGTGGGCATCTGGATAAAAATACTTTTGTCACTGCCGCCCGCCTCGAGTAGTAACACGGAGTAATCGCCCGACGCACTTAATCTATCAGCCAATACACAACCTGCTGACCCTGCGCCAACAACGATGTAGTCGTACTTTGTGTTCATTTCATTTTCCTTTGAATCCATTCACAAGACTGCCTTACCTTATTGTCGTGCACCATAATGAGCACCGTTCAATTACTCATAAGGACACTCAAGATCGCCAAGTTCAATCATGACACTCTTATTTTGGGTATAATGATTCAGTGTTTCTAAGCCGTTCTCTCGCCCAATACCTGATTGTTTATAACCGCCAACGGGCATTTCGGCAGGCGAGCCACCCCAAGTATTTACCCAACAAATCCCCGCTTCGATCTGGGCTATCACTCGATGAGCGCGAGACAAGTTCTGCGTAAACAAACCGGCTGCCAGCCCATACTGAGTATCATTGGCGCGACGAATGACCTCGTCTTCGTCAGAAAAGCGCAGCACAGACATAACCGGACCGAAAATTTCGTCTTTGACTTGTGGCATCTCATCCGTACAGTCGGCAAAAATAGTAGGCTGAACAAAGTAGCCCTTATCGAGCCCATTGTTCACTTCACGTTGGCCACCACAAATGAGGCGTGCGCCTGACGCTTTGCCCGCTTCAATAAAGCCCATGACTTTTTCTAAATGGTCAACTGAGATCAACGCCCCTACCTGCGTCGACATATCAGACGGATCGCCAACAATCAACTTGCTTGTACGCCGTGTTAGTTGCTCGATAAATGCGTCATAGATATTGTCATGAACGAAAACGCGTGTACCGTTAGTACACACTTCTCCTTGTGTATAGAAGTTTGCCATCATCGCGGCAGATACCGCGTTATTTAACTCAGCATCATCAAACACAATAAGTGGTGATTTACCACCCAACTCCATCGTGACCTCTTTTAGCGTGCCGGCTGCGTCAGCCATGACTTTTTTGCCAGTGCCTGACTCGCCTGTAAACGACACCTTCGCTATATGAGGGTGACGAGAAAGCATCTGTCCAACGCGATAATCCCCTTGAACCACATTGAAAACACCATCGGGCACACCGGCTTCTGTATAAATTTCTGCCAGTTTCAATACCGACAACGGGGTTTCTTCTGACGGCTTAAACACCATCGCGTTACCTGCGGCTAGAGCAGGCGCCGATTTCCACATGGCGATTTGAATCGGATAGTTCCACGCTCCAATGCCCGCACACACACCTAATGGCTCGCGTCGAGTATAGAAAAACTGACCATGACCTAAGTCTTGCTGCTGACCTTGTATTGTTGCGGCAAGCCCCGCGTAGTACTCAACCACATCCGCGCCCGTTACAATGTCCACCTCAATGGCTTCTTGAATCGGCTTACCTGTGTCTTGAACTTCGAGCAGCGCCAGTTCATCATTGCGCTCCCGCAACAAGGCAACGGCTCGCATCAAAATACGTCCGCGTTCTATACCACTCATTGCCGACCACACTTTGAATCCTTTTTGAGCTGATTCAACCGCTCGGTCAACATCGTTCATACTCGCCTGATCGACCTCAGCGATCCTGTCACCATTGGCTGGGTTTAGCGTAAAAAAGGTTTCGTTTGATGAGGAGTCAACGGCTTGGCCGTGGATGTAGAGAGACTTCATTGTTGTCAACGTCCTTGATATTGGGTCGTGCATAATAGGTTTACTTACTTCGATGACGCCGAAGTAGATGGAAGCTGTTTATCGAGGTAATCTGCGATAATGAGCTGTGCTTTTTGGGCGCAAATCCCGTCGGGATTCAATGCGCCTCTTAACCAGATCCCGTCAATTAATGCGGCAATGCCTTGCGCGACAAACTTTGCTTGCGCTTCAGGTAGCACCTGTTTTAGTTCGCGACGAAGGTGTGACAATAATCGGCGCTCATTTACGCGCTGTAATCGATATAAATCTTTGTCGTGCATCGACTGAGCCCAGAATGCCAGCCATGTTTTGGTGACTTTACTCTCGACCTGATAGCCATCGAAATTTGCCGCCACAATGGCTTTAACTCGTGCAGTGACGTCTTGGCCTTCAACAGCACGAAGGTGCTTAATCGACGTAGCCGATAGCTGACGCAATACCGAACGCATGGTTTCTTCGAGCAAACCATGCTTTCCGCCAAAATAATGGTTAATAATCCCAGCGGACACCCCTGCTTTGCGACTGATTAGGGCAACACTCGCGCCCGACAATCCAACCTCATCAATCACCGCCATTGTCGCCTCTACTAGTTGTGGGCGACGAATCTCTGGCATTCCTACTTTCGGCATATTTGTTACTCAAATGTTTTTTAATTGAACGTTCAATTAAAAATAAAATTACATTTATTCAATCCAATGTCAAAGATCCATCTTCAAAAATAATACTTCCCAACAAAAACCATTGTCGAGAAATGTTCGTTAAGCTATTGTTTATATTGCAAATATAATTAAATATCGTGATGATCGAGGTATTTTCATTAAATAATCATTAGCACGTTTTTTTCGTGTCAAGCTTTGTATTGAGGAGGTGTTGTTACCACGATGAAAGTGCGTTGCGGTAAACAGAGCAAGATAATTCTATCGAATGGAATCAAGAGCAGAGCAAAGGCATGGCATAGAAAAAGCCATCAATAAACAACTTAATGATGGCTTTTTAAACTCAGAAATAAATACTGGACTTAACGGTTGCTTACCGCTGCGATGCGTACTGGCATTTTAGTCACCAACATAAACATTGGTGGAACAAAATAGAACGACAAAATTGTCGTCAACGCGGTACCACCAGCAATCGCCACAGCAAACGGAGGCCAAAATCCACCACCGGCTAATATCAGTGGCATAAAGCCACCGATGGTCGTGATGGTCGTAGATGTAATGTGCCGAGTACAACTCATTACGGCTTCTAGAACCGCGTCTTGATCGCCCTCACTGGCTTTTTTGCTTGCTCTCAATTCTGCCAAAATAACGATTGCAGCATTGATCGCTAGACCAATCACACCGAGCATCGCAATGATCACGGTAAAACCAAATGGATAGCCAAATACCCATACCGACAAGATGCCCAGCCCTGCCGCTAAGCCAGCCACTGCGAAGATGATCCCACTTAACCGGAATGAATTAAACGACAACACCACCACTAAAATCATCAAAACCACGACGACCGATATATTACCGACTAATTTGGCAACAGACTCATCACGCTCTGCCGCTTCCCCCCCAAACTCCACACGATAGCCGGCGGGGAACGAATAGCTTTCTAACGCTTCTTTAAACTCATCGAGTACCATTTGCGGGAGTACATCAGCGTCTATATAGCCTTCAATCGTATTCACACGAATACCATTTCGACGAGTAATACTGCCCGTGCTCGGGGATAACTCTAATGTAGACAAGTCAAGAACCGACACCCCAACGTTATTACCACTCGAGTTTGAAGCTGATGCTGGAAAACGGAGGTTATTCAAATCGTTATAACTTTCACGTTCTTCATCGCGCACACGAACTCTTACTGGAATCGACTCTGTGCCCTCAATAATGCTACCACTCTCTCGGCCCACTAAGGTTGACTGCAATAAACCCGAAAATTGATTGAGGTTCATTCCGTTCATTTGTATCGCTTCCTCATCGACGTCAACGACAAATTGCGGAATGCCCGAAGACAAACTTTCACGAGTATGCGTCACCGATGGGATTTTTGACAAAATCAGGCGTACATCTTCACCGATCGTTTTCAGTGTATCTAGGTTATGACCGTAGACTCGTAATTCGATAGGCGCATTAAATGGAGGGCCTTGTTCCAATTTTCTAACCAAAATCTGAGCTTGAGGAAAGCGTTCGTCCAACTGCGATTGCAATTGTGGGATCAAACGATTCGCTTCTTCAAAATCCGTGGTTTTCACCATCGCTTGCGAGAAGTAAGGGGCTTTTTGCTGAGCAGCAACAAGGTTGTAATAAAATGATGGAAATGAAGCACCGATCAACCACTGCACTTGCTCAACGGCGGCATCTTCAAGGATAAACTGATGAATCTGCTCCGTCGTCGCTTTTGTGGCATAAATGCTCGCTTGCGGTGGCATATAGACTTGGATCTCGAACATATCACGGTCAGATGCAGGGAAAAACTGCTCAGTCAGTTGCGACATACTCCAATAGCCAGTTAACGGTAGCACTAATGCAAGACCAATCGCCAGTAAAGGGTGACGAATCGCAAGTGCCACAGATTTTGCAAACCATACACTCATCGCGGGAATACGAATTCCCGTTTGATACCAACTACCAGATGATTGTTGACTAGGTAAATAAGCACATGACAACGCCGCGATGACCGTATGCGAAATAACATAGGACCCAACCAGCGAGAAAGATACCGTTAACGCAATAGCACCAACAAACTCCCCTGTCGCACCTGGCATTAAAAAGATAGGCGCGAAGGCAAATACCGTCGTCAAGGTTGAGCCAAGCAATGGAACCCAAAGGTGCTGAATTGCCACCATGGCTGATTCCAGTTTTTGCATGCCCTTTAACCGATAGCTTTGGATGGTATCCACCATCACAACGGCATTATCCACCATAATTCCAAGCGCCACGATGAAACCCGTCAAGGACATTTGGTTAATTGGAATGGCAAAGTATTTCATTAAAGACAAGGTCAACAGCATGGTCAATGGCAATGCCAAGGCGATAATGATGGCAGCACGAATTCCTAGCGTGAACAGCAGTACAAATAACACCAAGCAAAAACCAATCAGCAAGCTATCCCCCAGTTCTAGCAAGCGCTGCTCGGTATAACCTTGCTGGCTATACACTACATTTAATTTAATATTACTGGGTAATTCAAGGCGGAAATCATCCACTAATTTCATCGCCGCAGGCGTCCATTTATCCACACGCAATGTTGATTGCATCCGAGCACCCACAATGACACCAGGTTTACCATCCACCAAGGCTAATTCATCATAGGGCGCTTTAGCGGCTCGTTGTACACTGGCCACATCGCCCACACGCACCGTGTGGCCGTTTTTATCGATTGAGATTGGCACGTTTCTTACACGTTCAATGGAGTCTAAATTAGAAGACAGCTCCAAGCCAAAACGCGTCGATGAGTTGAGTAGTTCACCTGCAGAATTTTTCGCATCAGCGCCCTCTAACGCTGCCGCAATTTGCTGCGCAGACAAGCCTAACGTAGCGGTGTCGTTAATATCAAAATTAACCACAATTTCTTCATCAGGTAGCCCGTATTGGTCAACAAACTCGGTACCAGGTAATGTCCGTAAACGTGTCGCGAGTTCTTTGCCATAACGGCCTAGTTTCAATAAGTCGGCTTCACCGTCACCTTGCCAACCAAGCGATAAAATGGTGGTAAATGCATAAGTATGATCGCTATCTAATTCGGGTGAAAGTGCATCAATGGGTAGCTCCCGTTCGACGTCGGAAAGTTTGTCACGAATTTTTGACCAAATGGGCTCAGGGTCAGTAATCTCATCTTGTAATTCAACACCAATAACGGCGATGCCAAGACGGGAGGTGGATGTAATCAAGTTAATCTCATTGACTTGACGGAGCTTGTTTTCAATCACCTCAGTCACTAACGATTCGACCCGTATTGCACTGGCACCAGGAAATACCGTTGTGATGGTAGCATTACGATTAGAAATAATCGGGTCTTCTGCACGAGGTAACGTATTAAAGGCAGACAAACCACTCACAATTAAGAACGCGATAACCAGCACCATAAGGCGCGTATTTGAAAGTATCGATGCGTATTTCATCCTACCTCCTACTTCGCGATTAGCACAGACTGACCGGGCACGACTTTGTGCAACCCTGTCGTAACGACCTGATCGCCATTATTGAGTTCACCCTTCACATATACCGATTGGTTATTGGCAAATAAAACGCTGATCACTTGGCGTTCTACTCTGTTTTCGCCTTCGACCGAATTGAGAGAATAGATATTCCAAGTACCTCTAATACCGTCGATCAACGCCGTAGTTGGAAGCCAGAAGCCTTTCTCAGGGTAGTGTTTTTCAAACGTAAGGTAAGCTAACTCGCCATCTAACACCGCATTATTGTCTTCCAATAAAAAACGTAAACTTATGCTTCGCGAACTTGCGTCAATATTGGATGCTTTGGAGATTAAGTGCGCGGTATATTCTTGGTTTCTTACGCGAATAACATAGTCATGTTGAGCTTGGATATCGTCCAAATCTTGGCTATTCACGCCAATGATGGCTTCTTTTCCTGAGGTAGAGAGAAGAGAAAAAGTGGATGACCCGACCGCGACAACATCGCCCAAAGAAACAAATCGCTTGCTAATAATGCCGTCATACGGGGCGCGAATGGTCGATTTTTGTAATTTTAGCCGATTGGTTTCTACGGCTGATTGGATGCGTAATAGGTTGGCTGCCAATGCCTCTTTTTGACTGATTAACGTATCTATTTCTGAATCGGAGCTGAAGCCTTTTTTCTTCAACGCAAACTGACGCTTTAAGTTGGCTTGAGTTAGCTTTTGCTGGGCTTTCACCTCATCAAGCTGGGCTTGCAGTTCTTTCAGCTCAGAAGCAAGCAACTTAGTATCAAGGGTCACCAACTCTTGGCCTTTCGTGACCGTTTGACCGACGTCGACTCGAATGTCAGAAACCTTACCTGATAATTCAAAGCCGAGATTTGCTCGTTGAGTGGAGTGGATGGTCCCAACATATTCACGAGCAACCGAATAGCTGTCGTGTTCTATTACTGGCTGAGTTTGCACCGTCAGCAAAGTATGCGGATGTTCTTTAACTTTATCTGCTTCCGAACACGCCGATAAAAAAAACGTCGCAGAAAACGCGAAGCATAAAGCATAAAGTTTTTGATACTGCATAGAACATCTTTCTCCATCAATTTTTGAAACGCTTTGTTTACAATCAAACTGGGCAGTCCAGTTTCATTTATGCATATTAGACACGAACAAGACTGGACTGTCCAGTTTGATATTGATATTCTTGCAGCCCGAACAAAGTATAGGTTAGAGTCAGCCATGAGCAGTGCCAGTGAACTAAAGCGCCAAAGAATCCTCGAAGCCGCGACGACATTGTTTGGTGAACACGGCTACGCGGCGAATATGGAGAGCATCGCTAAGTTAGCTGATGTATCTAAGCAAACGGTTTACTCTCACTTTAAAACGAAAGACATATTGTTTGAAATTTGCATGGAAACCAAATGCTTAGAATTTCAAGCTGATGAAGGTATGTTAGATTTGACTAAACCTATGGACGAGGCATTATTACAATTTGCTCAGGGCTTACAAGAAACTCTGTTGAACCCTGGGGCGATTCATACCTTCCGCAATGCAGTCAGTAATATTGATAATCACCCAGAATTTGCAGCTACCTACTTACGATTTGGTCCTCAGCAATCGACAGACGTGCTGGGCGACTACTTGCAGAACAAACACAACACTGGCGAGATAAAACTGGATATCTCGGCTCAAGAAAGCGCAGCTCAATTACTCCTAATGTTTCATGGCAAACCGGTGTACTGGAAATATCTAGGTGAAGACCTCAAACAAACCAAAACGGAACGTGATACCTACCTAAAAAGCTGCATCTCAATGTTTCTGTCTTTTACTCGCAATTAAATCCCTGATTTAAAAGATATTACATTGGCAAATTCATCCCTGCTAAATGTTAAGTGACTCTCACGCTTTTGTTGAACTCATTTTTATAAATGATAGCGGCGGCTTAACGACGTTTATTTATCTTGTGCGCTGATGTAATTTAATTCGAACTATATGAACGTTAAGACACATACAGGCGAGATAAGTCAGCAGCAGTGATACTGATGAGCGGCAGCCTGACGTTATCGAAGAGCGTAAATAATGAGGAATGATTATTTATATAGGTAGTTCGTACATAAAACATTCATATACCTCCGTTATTCTCACGGTTAAAGCAGCTTTAATAAGCTTAGTGCGAGAGTGTCATAGCGAAACCGGCGACCTCCCCCACTTTTAGATTAACTAGAGAGAAAAATGATGCAAATTACCCACATGATTGAAGTAAAACGGTACATGGAGCACCAATATTCAGTGCCTGCAGCTTACATTGATAACCTAAAATCAGCACCACTGAAGGGATTTCCTAACCAATATGCGGTTTTTGTAGAAGCATTCAATAAAGAGTGGAACTTCTTGATTGATACCAGTACATCGAATATCAACATTACAGAAATCACTTAGTGTGCTTATGCCGCAGTGACTAAACGCAAACCCTCTCTGTGTTTCTAAACTTTGGTCAAAGCTACCGATATGGTTAACTTAAGCTTGCCCTGTTAGCTTACAGTCAAAGCTATAAAAAAGGACTGAGTGACAAGATCACCCCAAAACGAGAGCGCCATCCTCATCAATCACTTCCTTACCGGTATTCCCTGATTTGGTGCGCATTGCACTAACTCTACTACCCTTCGACTGCCTGCCGTACATCCAAAAGCTAACTTACCTTAGCTATAAAAATTTAAAAATCAGCCCTTTAACTTCGGACAAGCAGACTACGACGGCGATAGGCCGTCACCTCGATAACAGATACAAACCTAACGTATTCGCTCATTGAGACAGCCACTATCTTTGGTACAAAAAATGCTTCATTACAGAAAAACACGAGAGGATTGGGCATGAAGATAGCCATTATTGGAGCGGGAGCCATGGGTTGCCTATATGGCGCTTATCTGAGTAGGTGTCATGACATCTGTATGGTTGATATCGATAGGCAACAAATAGACGCTATCGAAAAATCTGGAATAAAAATTGACCATACCGACCATGAAACAATGACGTTCCCCAATGTGAGAGGCGTGATGTCAGGACAGTGCTGTGACGCATTTGATATCGTGCTCCTGTTTGTAAAATCGATGTATACCGAGCAAGCTCTTCAACAAAACAAAGCTTTATTTCGGCCTGATACCATTGTGCTGTCGTTGCAAAATGGCGCAGGAAACGATAAAAAGCTAGAGCAGTACGTGACCAAGGAAAACATCATCATTGGTACCAGTTGCCACAATGCGGTTAACCTTGGTCATGGGCATGTGCACCATTCCGCCGCAGGGATCACCACCATTGGTAGCAACCACCAAGCCAACGACATACTCAATATTGTCAACAACGCCCTAAGTGATGCCGACATTGAACTCGAGATTTCAAGAGATATTCAACGGATCATATGGAGTAAGTTGTTAGTTAACCTCTCAGTGAATACCTTTACTGCCATCACCCAAACTCCAATTGGTTACATGGTAAAAAACCAGTACGCGTGGGACTTTGCCAAGCGACTGGTTTATGAAGCGATAGAAGTCGCAGAAGCCGACGGTACTTACTTTGACCGCAGAGAAGCACTGAATATGGTGAAATCACTCTGCGAATCCGCTAAGCATGGTTACTCATCGATGTATCAGGACCGACAGAACCAAGTAAAAATGGAGATTGATGCCATCAATGGTGCCATTGTTGAACAAGCAAAGATCTACGGCGTTCCTACTCCGTACAACACGCTCATCGTTGACTTGATCCACGCGATTGAAGGCTCTTACAAGCTCTACGATTGAGGCCTATAAGAGCTATTTTAGTGTTGTAGCGTATGGCTTTGTTAGTTTGTTTGGCGCAGTTTACCGCCTTGCAAACAATGGGTATGAATGGTGGTTTCATTCACCTCAATCAGTTAAAAGTCAGCCGCTACTTCGAATTCCAGCGTGTCTCGAGATACCGGGTGAACAAACTTAAGATACCCGGCATGAAGGTGTAAACGACTGTCTTTAAACCCATACAGATCATCGCCAACGATGGGCGTATTAAGCCCAGCTTGATGAGCACAATGTACGCGCAGTTGGTGTGTGCGTCCCGTCTTAGGGAAGAGATGTATTTTGGTACGATGATTTTTGGTACTGACGACCTGATACGTCGTCTCCGCCCCTCTTCCTTGTTCATGACACACCATTTGCCTTGGCCTATCGGTTAAATCGCCACACATTGGTAAAGTAATCACCCCAGATTGTTGTTGTATGACCCCTTCTAGCAAGGCGGTATATCGCTTTTCAACCGAGCGTTCAATAAATTGTTTTTGCACATGCTTATTCGCTTCAGCCGTCAAGGTGAGAACGAGTAAGCCTGACGTCGACATATCTAGTCGATGTACAATCATAGGGCCGGTGGCATTTGGGTATCTTGCCTGCATACGAGCCTGAACAGAATCACTGATGTATTTACCGGACACGGACAAGAATTCGGCGGGTTTATTCACCACAACCAAGGTGTCATCCTCATAAACAATGTCTAACGCTTTGTTATGTGAAGGCGTCTGCTCTAACGGACTCGGATCCGTCGAGATCCCCTCAAGGATATGCTCAAGGATTTCAAAACACTTACTTTGGCAAACCGGATACAAGTTCTTATGCTGACGTATCTGCGCATAAGGTGAAGCGCCCCACCAAAACTCGCCTAACGCTATTGGCGTGAGCTGTTGCGAGAATGCCGCTTGCAGTAATTTAGGCAAGTTTTGCTCGCTAGAGTTGGCAATGGGTGTTGAGTTCATAACGTGTGTTGAGCTAATAACAGGTGTCGAATTAGTATTAGATGCTGAGCTAGTGGCCAGTACTGAGCCGGAAATAGGTCGTTGCTCTTGATCTTGGCTTTGGCTTTGGCTTTGGTAGTTAAAAAGGTCATACAAACTCTTCTCTACCCCCGCTTGATTCAAAAACAAGCAAGATTTCTGTGATTCAATTGTTAATTGCCCATTGAGTTTCGCCCATTGTCTTTCCATATCATCAATGACAGATTGCTCGGCTTTCAGTGCGTCATTAAGGGTCATTAGCTCAACTTGCCATTGCTGCTTTAGTGCTTTAAGTACTCTTTTCTCTCGACTACTTTGCGCACCGAGATCGCTGATAAAATCCTGTAATTGCGCCTCATTAATAGACACACCCAGCTTGCTTTCCATATCCCGTCGAGCTTGCTTTCGCGTGGCTTTTGCCTTTGCATTACGCTGTTGCAGATCAGCAATCTTCTGCTCAGATTCAAGGTGCTTCTGCCTCACCGTATGCTGTAACTGCAAGTAACCTGACGCGTTTTTATGTTGTGTAATCTCGGTCCCAAGTGACGTAACCTCATCATTGAGATCATCGGTTTGGCATGGGTTAGCAATCGCATCAACAAAAAATTCAGGGTGTTTCTCTTGAGTACTTTGATTAGGTTCATCACAAAACGATGCTAGATAACCGATATCGCCTTGGCTATTTTTCACCACCAGCACCGCAAACATTTTTCCCATTTGATTAAAGTCATGCGGCCATTCCGTTTGCTTTTCGAGGTAAGCTTGCAACTCGTCCATGGCAATCGTGGCTAAGGGATGCGGTGTGTAATAATACGGGAAGGTGAATGATGACGGCAATGCGTAGTCACTGATATTCACTGAGAATGGAATAAACTTATTGGTATTGAGATTACTTGGGGTCATCGGCAATTAGCATCATCGGTCATTAACGTCCGCAACAAACAAGCCTTGTTCTGTTGAGTTCGTAAAAATTAGGGCATGAAATTAGAGCGGATGATACCACAAAGAACGCACCAGCTTCGTGTCTATCAGGCTCATGATATCCATGCCTAATCTTATTATTAACATCGCTAAACCATAATTAGTGTTAAACCCTGCGCTTGGCTAATCAATCAAGTTTTTATTCTCATCAAAGAATGGATATGGTCCCTGTGAATGCTCAATGTAACTCAAATGAGAAGTGACACCGTCACCAGTTAAAGACAAGAGTCGTATCATTGGCGGTTCCATGGAAAATGAAGACGGCGCATTATCATTTAAATCAAGCGTAACCGAATGACTGTGAGAAGGCCCTACCCACACAGGTATTCCCCGCCACATTGCCGATATCGGACGATGCAAATGCCCAACCACTATTCCCTGCAAGGTACGACACGATGTTAGTACCTCAAAAAGCGCATCGGCATTACGAAGGTTCTGAACATCCATATGTCCTAGTCCAACGGTCATCGGCGGATGATGAACAAAAATAGTGACCTGATACTCCGCATTTGCTAGCAAGGTTTGTTGCAACCACTCGAGGGTTTCATTAGACAACTCACCATAAGGTTGACCTATTACCGATGAATCAAGGCCAATTAAGCATTGATTGCCATAATGCTGAACAAAATTACAATAGGTATCATGGTCAAAAGCCGCAATGCTACTCAATGAACACCTTAGATTATCTCGATGGTCGTGGTTGCCCGGTACAATATGAACCGGCATAGTGAACTTCCGTAATTCTCGATGAATAATCTCGTATTCCGCATCGGTACCAAAATCACCCAAGTCACCGGTAATAACCGTGCAATCCGGCTTCGGCACCAAGCGATTAATATGCGTAACAGCGCGTTGCAAACACTTGAGCGTATCCACTTTCTTATAAGCGAGTTTACCTCCCTGCTTTATATGCAGGTCGGTCAGTTGTGCGACTAACATAGATTACCCTTGCAACGGAATAAGACGTTCAGAATCAAAGCTGAGTTGCAAAGACTGTCCTGTTTTATAGGAGCCTCTTGCAAAACAATCAACGGTCAACAACTCATCCTCTAGTACACCTGATAACATGACACGAGTGCGATCTCCTAAGAATGTGGATGCGGTAACACACCCTTGCAACATTCCCTCAGAGGCAACAAAGCGAATATCTTCAGGCCTTAACATCATGGCAATATGCGTTTGTGAAGGGATCGATGCCACGTGAGTGTGGTGAATAGGGAAGACCTGACCAGAACTTAGCGTTAAGCCCTCATCACTTAGCTCGCCGGAAAAACGGTTCATTTGACCAATGAAGTCAGCAACGAAGTCACTTTTTGGTCTCAAATAAATGTCTTCAGCGCTACCAATCTGTGCAATCTCTCCGTGATCGAGTACCGCGATCCTATCCCCCATCTCCATCGCTTCTTCTTGATCATGAGTCACATACACCGCCGTGATGCCGAGTTTCTTCAGCATCGCTCGAATGTTTCCACGCAATTTTTGTTTCAACAACGCATCGAGTGCCGATAAGGGTTCATCAAGTAATAACACCTCTGGCTCGGTAATAATGGCACGCGCCAGCGCAACACGTTGCTTCTGGCCTCCCGACAACTGGTTAATGCCTCGCTTTGCGTATTTTTGCAAATCAAACATTTCAAGCATTTCGTCCAGCTTTTCTTGGCGTTCTCTTGCCTGAATACCGCGAACCTTAAGTCCATATTCTATGTTTTCCTCCACGTTCATATTGGGGAAAAGCGCGTAAGACTGAAACACCATACCGACTTTTCTTTGTTCAATCGGCAGCCTCGTGACATCACGTTCACCAAAACATATTGCCCCGTCATTTTCATCAGCAAACTCAAGACCAGCAATAAGGCGTAATGTGGTTGTTTTCCCGCAACCTGAAGGCCCCAGAAGGACTAAAATTTCACCCGGTTGTATCGAGAGATCCGTTGGCTTGAGCGCCAATGTCCCATCAGCAAAGGTCTTTGTAATATTGTTGAGCGTAATCTGAACGCCAGAAGTGTGAATAGTCATAGAAATTACGTTCTCAATTTGTGTTAACAGGTTTACGGTTAAGCAATTGCGCTAAAACCAGTAAAGGCAAAATCATCAGTAGGAACACCAACGTATACGCAGAGCTCACCTCAAGCCTCATTGAGGCATAAGAATCGGCAAGTCCCACAGGGAGCGTTTTAGTGAGTGGCGTGTGAAGCATCCATGTAAGGTTAAACTCACCAATGGATAACGTTAATGTCATCAACATTCCGCCGACGATGCCCGCTTTACAGTTTGGGACGATGATGTCGAAAAAACGGCGCCTGAACCCCGCCCCTAAGCTTGCAGCGCCTTCTTCTAAATCTTTAAAGTTAATACTTTGCAGTACAGCAAGAACTGACTTCACCATAAATGGCAAAGTGAAAATTACGTGCCCAACAAGAATGAACAACCAACTGGAACGAAAATCGCTTACGCCTCCGTATACAGAAATAAGACCGAGTGAAATCGCCATCCCAGGTACCGCAATTGGCAGTGTTAATACCTCTTCAAACCAAGACGCAAAACGGCTCTTGCTGCTCGCCAAGTAGTAAGCACAAGGCACCCCAACTATCACATTGATGATCGTCGTGACGATGGCAATTCTAAGTGTCAGCCAAACAGTATCTGAATATAGTGCCCAGACTTGTTCTACCCATCTCAACGTGAAGCCGCTTTTTATGCCAACGAAATAGTTGTTGGTTAGACCCGCGGCGACGGACATAAACACAGGGATAATTAAGAATGAACAAACCAACAGCGTAAACAGTAATTGGGCATAAAAATATCTATCTCTTTGCATCATTAAGCTCCCATATTGATAGAGTTCGCACCCTGTCGCTTGGCTACCGCCAAGCAAATCCATGTCACGATACCCAAAATCAGGCTCAGTGCCGCCGCCATTGCAAAGTTGGCATTCAGGGTGAACTCGGTATAGATAGACATTGGAAGCACATTGATATTAGTTGCTAGCGTAAACGCGGTGCCAAACGCACCCATCGACGTTGCAAAACAAATGGATCCTGAAGAAATCAAGCCCGGTTTAAGTGCCGGTATTGTGACATCGCAAAACAGTTGCCAGCGATTAGCACCTAATGAACGACCTGCCTCAATGAGGTTATGATCGAGCTTCTCCGCCGCCGCCATGACCGTCAGGACTACTCGCGGGATCGAAAAATACAAATAACCAAGAAACAAACCTGCTATTGAATATGCAAACATGACACGGTCGCCTGTCAACGCGAGGCTAATTTGCGCAAATAGGCCCTGCCTACCCGCCAACATAATGACGAAAAAGCCGATCACAACCCCCGGAAAAGCAAGAGGAAAGCTCAACATGGCCACCAGCCATTGCTTTCCTACAAACTGATAACGCGTTAAAAACAAACCAGAGATTGTCGCAACCGCTAGGCTAGCAAACGTCACCACAAGCGACAAAACGACTGTCGACACGAGGCTTTTCATGTACACAGGTTCCGTTAGGATTTGCCAGTAGACCGTGCCGTAACCATCGGTGACCGATATTTTTAGCAATTGCATCACGGGTAGCATAAAAAAAGCTAAGCTGATGACAACGGCAGGTACCATAAGTACCAAAGGAATATTTTTATTCATCTTAAAATCAGCGAGATAGCCTAGGCTACCTCGCTACTGCACTCTATTAGTTAACTTGACGTAGGTATTGATCAGCAAATGCTTTTTGGTTCGCGGCCATCTTTTGGAAGTCAACCGAACCTGCACGTTGATAGTCAGAATCTGGCAGGAACTTTGCCTGCGCGTCTTCATCCATTACGCCAGCAATGACCGGACGAAGGTAAGCATTGGCCCACACCTGCTGTCCTTTATCAGATAACACAAAATCCAGTATTTTTTGGCCATTTTCAGTATTCGGAGAATCTTTTACTTTGCTCATAACATAAGGAACCGAAATGGTACCTTCAGACGGAATCACAAAGCTCGCATTCACATAATCGTTGTACTTCGCTCGATAAGCATTAAAGTCATAGTCCAACAAAATGGGGATTTCACCGGATAACACGCGCGCATAAGACGTTTGTTTTGGCACGATTGGGCGATTCTTCGCTAACTTTTGAAAGTATTCAATCGCAGGTGAAAAGTCATCAATATTGCCGCCCATCGCTTCATTGATTGCTACGGCACTGGCGTACCCCACAAACGCGCTGGTTGGATCAAGATACCCCACCATACCGCGATACTCTGGCTTTAATAGATCGTTCCAACTTTGTGGCACAGGTGCACCATCAAGCGCATCTTCGTTAACAAAAAAGCCAATCGTTCCTGAATGAATGGCAAACCAATGACCGTCTGGATCTTTCATTCCGTCTGGGATTTGATCCCAGTTCGCTGGCTTGTATGCCTCAACGACATCTTGTGCGCTCGCATTAATGCCAAACGACACCCCGTAATAAACTACGTCAGCCACAGGATTGTTTTTCTCGGCGACAAGTTGAGAGAGAGACTGCCCAGAGTTCTTATTGTCCATAGGCACATTAATGTCTAACTCCTTTTTGATGAGTTGCAATTGCCCACCCCAATTTGCCCATTCTGGTGGGCAGTTATAACAAATAGCGTCAGACGCTACCGCTTGGACTGATGCCCCTGCCAAACCCAAACTCAATCCTACAATTTTTGCTACTGTCGCCAGACGATTAACTACCATGTTAATTCTCCACTAAGTCTCATTGATGATGTTGTCAGACTCACACTCATGGCGCTTGGCCTCAGCGATCGTCCCTGTCATTTGAAGTTTAAAATCCAGAGCAATGTGGGTTTGGATTGTCGACCCTGCTTTGGCATTAAATAAAATATCGACCGCCACTTTCCCCATAAGAAAGTGAGGTATTTCAACGGTGGCAAGCGGTGGATGAATAAGCTGGCCCAAGTTCATGCCATCAAATCCCACCACAGAAATATCACCCGGTACCGCGAAGCCATTACGACGAAGTCGATTGATCGCTTTAAGCGCTAATAAATCGTTGCTGCAAAACCACGCAGTTGGGACATTCATATTGCCAACATCAAGGGGCGTATCTTCAAAAGGGTCAAGCTGACTCTGATCAACCTCCGATAAATGGCTGATTGTCACTCCTTTAGAGCGTAGGTAATCACTGAACCCTTGATAGCGTTTGATGGCGCGATCCGAGGTACCAAAACGGCCGGTAATCATGCCTAGCTGTCGGTGCCCGCATTGATACAGGCGCTCCGCTACCTGCCAACCCGCTTGGTAATTGTTGACAAAAACACACGGCTCTCCGTCAGTTGACTCATTATGTAATAGGCAATAAGGGAAATTAAAATCCCGCAATATCGCGAGCGCTTCATTATTTTCAACGCTGGCAATCGTCAATAAAACGCCACTCACTCGCTGTCTAATCAGGTCTACAATGGCTTGTCGTTCTTGAGTGCTATCGTATTGGGTATCAACGATGATGGTCGAAAACCCAAAATGACGGGCTCGATCTTGGATACCTGCCACTACCTCAGAAAAAACAGGGTTGAGCAAACTCGGAATGACGACACCAATGGTAGGATTCACATTTAGCGTCAAGGCCTCAGTTTTTTCCGCTGACGTATAACGAGTGACCTCAATCACTCGACGAATCTTACTCGCGGTCGCTGGCGCAACCAGTGCCTCGTTGTTTAGATAGCGAGAGACCGTTGCTGGTGAAACAGAGGCAAGTGCCGCTACATCTTTAATGTTCATTCTGTCCCTCCTAATCACCTTATTGCGTTTGAGGGATAATCTAGTCGTGATGCATTACATTTTAGTTACGCAATAAATCACGTTAGAATCACTAAGCGACAGATTTAAACACATTAGCGACACGTTCGTGACACATAAACGATGAAACAAATGCATTTCATAACAAACCAGGCATTTGTGAATGTTATATGACAGACATTGATAGCATGAACATTGCCACTTAACGAGCAGAGGCGCGTATCAAACAGATGTTAAGCAGAGACGTTATCAAGCTCGGCCAACAATTAGGCTTTGATAAAACGAAAGGGATTAAACAAGGAGACAAGGATGAACATCCTCATTATTGGTGGTTCCGGTGGCATTGGATTGGCGTTGGTAGAGCACTTTATTGCAACGAATAAAACGGCAACGGTTCATGCGACATACTGCCACCATTCGCCTCAACTGACGTCGCCAGAGGTCATCTCGCCCAAACTCATGTGGCATTCGCTTGATGTGACTTCAGAAAAAGATGTTCAAGCGCTGGCGGGAGCCATCCCAAACGTTGACATGGTCATTAACGCCGTTGGCTTTTTGCATCAACAAGGACACATGCCCGAGAAATCAATCGCTCAATTTGATCCTGATTTTTTCCAAAAAAATATACAACTTAATACCACCTCTACCCTGTTATTGGCAAAGCACTTTGCCACTCGATTTCGAACAAGCACGCCCACTTACTTTGTCGCTCTGTCAGCTCGTATTGGTAGTATTGAGGATAACCAGTTGGGGGGATGGGTCAGTTACCGCTGCTCTAAGGCGGCGTTAAATATGGCGATTAAGACGATCAGCATTGAGTGGCAATATAAACACCCCAACTGCTGTGTCCTCTCCTTTCATCCCGGAACTACAGATACGGCGCTATCGACGCCTTTTCAACGCAATGTTCCAAAGGCCAAACTCTTTGCGGCAAGTTATGTGGCGACGCAGTTGGTGGCATTACTCGATACCCTAACACCAAGGGACACGGGTAAGTTTTTCAGCTTTGATGGCAGTGAAATACCGTGGTGAAGATACGCCAGGGTTATCTACGCCACCCGTTCTTTTGAGTGCCAAATATTCAGGTCTACCAGTTAGATCAGGTGCTTTCCTTGCACCTAAATCATCCCAATCTATAGGAGACACTTAGCGGACCCTAAAGATGGTTGGACGCTATACCAAGAGATTAACGTCCTCTGTGGCGTCCACCAGAAGTCCGCGCTTTATAAGTAGAAGCGGCTTTGGCTTGAGATGCATGAATTGATTCAACCGTTAGATTCATCGGCTCTTTAGGTTCGATACCGTTAGCAAACGTACGCATACGAGGTGGGATATCGTACTCGTCTTCTCTCGGTTTTGGCATGCGCTTAAAACGAGAAAGGTAAAAAATCTCCACTTTCTCACGAGCCCATTCTGTTTTTTTCAAATATTTTACGCTACTTGCGATCGATGGATTGGTGTGAAAACAGTTCATGCGCATCGCAGCGTCTAAAATGCTCCATCCATAATGGTCAACAAGCTCAGTCACCATCTCCTCAAGTTTGAGGCCGTGAAGAGGGTTATTTTTCTGTTCGTCTAATGACATGAGAGTCCTACAGTACAAGAGTGATATCACGCGTAGTATACGACGTTAAACGGCTCCTTGATAAAAAAAAATTACTTGCTAGCGTAAATCACCGGTTTTAAACACGATTATTTCCTCGGGCATGCTTCGCTGATGATTAATATCGCTTCGTAACTGCAAGATGTTACGCATAATTATGCATAGTACATTCCGCATTAAGACATGTTAAATCGATTGGCTGTGTGGCTCAGTAGACGGACGAAAAAAAACACGCTAAAAAGCGTGTTTTTTTCGATTTAATCTAAATAGTCTATCACTACATCGATTCATGACGAGTCATAGTCTATGTCGAAAATGGTTACGCACGATACTCAGCGTAATCCGTCAATCCTTTCTCATTGCCACCAAACAAGGTGTTGTGATCATGCTCAGCAAGCGGATAGTTATTTTTAATACGAGCAGGCAGATCTGGATTCGCAACAAATGGTCGTCCAAAGCCCACGAGATCAGTCATGCCATCAGTCACGGCTTGCTCTGCTTTTTCTGCGTTGTAACGCCCAGCATAAATCAACACGCCTTTGAACGCATCACGAACCGCTTGCTTAAACGCAACAGGTGTTCCTGGTGCATCATCCCAATCCACTTCTGCGATATGAAGATAAACGATGTTGAGTTCGTTCAACATTTTAGCCGCAGCCGTGTACGTCTCAACTGGATTAGCATCAACGGTACCGTTAAGTGACGTAAACGGGGCAAGACGAACACCAACTCGATCTGCGCCAATCGCATCGCTCATAGCTTCAACCACTTCACGCATGAATCGCAATCTGTTTTCCACTGAACCGCCGTATTCATCGGTGCGGTTATTGGCTTCTGAGTCAATAAACTGGTTGACCAAGTATCCGTTTGCAGCATGCAGTTCAATACCATCAAAACCCGCTTCAATCGCATTCACTGCCGCTTGGCGATATTGGCCGATCACTTCTAGAATGTCAGATTTTGTCATTGCACGTGGTTCAACAACATCAACAAACCCTGGGGCTTGTGTGCCATTATCAATGAAGACTTTTACGTTTTCAGCCTTAAGTGCTGATGATGAAATAGGCTGCGCGCCACCAATGTTATCTGGATGAGTCACACGACCAACATGCCATAGCTGAGCGAAGATAACCCCGCCTTTGTCATGTACTGCATCGGTGACTTTTTTCCAGCCAGCAATCTGTTCAGGTGAATAAATGCCTGGTGTCCACGCATAACCTTGGCCTAATGGGTGAATTTGAGTGCCTTCTGCAACAATCAAACCTGCTGACGCGCGCTGCGCATAGTATTCAGCCATCATTTCATTGGCAACATTACCCGGTTGCGTCGCACGAGAACGAGTCATCGGAGGCATGACAATGCGGTTCTTAAGCGTTACAGCGCCCAGTTTTACTGGTTGAAATAAAGATTTGTTCATAATGAATGCCTTAGATTAATTAACTTGAATCAGTTCGATTTGATACCCGTCTGGGTCGGTGACGAAAGCAATATGTGTTGAGCCACCTTTTACAGGCCCCGGCTCACGTGTGACTCGCCCACCTAGCTGTGTGATATTTTCACATACGGCATAAATGTCTTCCGCACCAAGGGCGATATGCCCGAATGCGTTGCCCATCTCATAGCTATCGGTATCCCAATTAAACGTCAATTCAATCGTGGTACTGTTAGGCTGATCAGGGTAACCCACAAACACTAAGGTATAGCGATAATCGTTATTGTCTGTTCTATCGAGGACAGACATACCCAGTACTTGAGTATAAAACTCAATGGAGGTTTCTAGGTCGGCAACACGTAACATAGTGTGTAAAAATTTCATTTAAATCACCCTCTCGTAGACTCATTCGCAGCAAGAGCGTGTGGCACAGTTCTGCGCTTTGCTCTCTTAATTGCTCATATCATAACGTGGTGCTCGCTTTTGTGAAATTATCATTAGTTTTCATTTTGATAATTTTTTGTTATATGCCAGTCATACATGCACCAAAGTTAACCTGACGCGACGTGCATTATTTTACTAGGCTAGATTTTCGCGCATTAAAATGGAGAAATTTAAATAGAACAAATCGCGAACGCCACGATTTCAACAAAAATAAGACCTTACATCGTTATTTAACGATGAATAATCCCAGCTGCTATTTTGAACACAAAAACAGGTGTTGACCCGCTAATTATTTAGGCCTATCATTCAATCGTCTTTTAACGATTAGAGTGTTTTTATGACCTCGACTTGCCAGCCTACTCTGCAAACTGATTTCACGCCCTCTCCTGAAAGGGAAAAGGACGAACACACGTTTGCCGCGATGTGCAAAGCATTATCACATCCCGCGAGGATTCGAATCATCAGCATTCTTTCTCTGCTGGAAAAGTCTGGCGGGTGTCTAAATAGTGACCTGGTGTCACAACTTGGGCTCGCTCAATCGACGGTATCGGAACATTTACGCATATTACGACTAGCTGGGTTTATAACAGCAGAGCCGATTCCCCCTAAAATGTGTTACCGCATTAATCGAGAATCCTTTGCCCGTTATGAATCGATGAGCCAAAACATTTTAAACTAGTACTGTTGTCGCTAGCGTAATCGTTACTTATTATTTATTACAATCAACCAAATCGTCATTCGACGATTAACGATATTGGAACGTGTCATGAAACCAAAAATGAGTTTTTTAGATAGATACCTTACTTTGTGGATTTTTTCTGCGATGGCATTAGGCGTCTTACTCGGCATTCTATTCCCTCAAATTGAACAGTGGAATGAAGCGGTTACTGTTGGAAGTACCAATATTCCTTTGGCTATCGGTCTTATTCTGATGATGTATCCGCCACTGGCAAAAGTTGACTATCGCTTACTGGGCGCCACGGTGAAAGACAAGAAAGCCATTACACTGTCACTTATTATGAACTGGATCGTCGGACCTATTTTGATGTTCGTGTTAGCCCTTGTCTTCTTGGGTGATCATCCTGGTTACATGGTCGGTATCATTTTGATTGGTTTAGCTCGCTGTGTTGCCATGGTATTGGTGTGGAATGATATCGGTGGCGGCAACAAAGAGTACGGCGCTGCGTTAGTCGCGTTAAACAGTGCATTCCAAATTGTCAGCTACAGTTTTATGGCATGGTTGTTCATCAGTGTGCTGCCGCCGGTCTTTGGCTACGAAGGCATGATCGTCGACATCTCCATGCTTGATATTGCCCACAGCGTACTCATTTACCTTGGCATCCCATTTTTAGCGGGCTTTTTAAGCCGTAAGATCTTAGTATCGAAGAAAGGTGAGCATTGGTACAACACGGTATTTATCCCGAAAATATCACCGATTACGCTTATCGCGTTACTGGCCACCATCGTGCTAATGTTTAGCCTAAAAGGTGAAATGATTGTCGAAGTACCGATGGATGTCGTACTTATCGCGATTCCACTTACCATTTATTTCGTATCGATGTTTTTCATTAGCTTCTTTATTGGTAAAAGGATGGGCATTCCATACGACAAGAATGCCTCCATCGCGTTTACGGCAACAGGCAACAATTTTGAATTGGCTATTGCCGTATCAATCGCCGTATTTGGAATCAGCTCAGACCAAGCATTTGCAGGCGTAATAGGGCCACTTATCGAAGTGCCGGTGTTGATCTATTTAGTGAATGTAGCCTTAAAAATGAAGGTAAATTACGATAAGAAAAAATCACCCGTCCTAACAAGTAAGTAAACCCTGTTCATTGGTAGTTTGATAATGAGATCCAATCTAAGCTAAACATCAAACAACTCAAATACGGATCTATTTGAATAGACGCAAAAGAGGCCAATCTACTGATTGGCCTCTTTTAATGATAGTCACCTATCCCTATCAACCCACTTATTTAAGCTAGCTATCTTGAGTCACTTGTTGGTAAGCCCAATCTAACCAAGGTAGCAAAGCTTCTAAATCCGCAGACTCAACCGTGGCACCTGCCCAAATTCTTAGCCCAGCGGGTGCGTCTTTATAAGCACCAACGTCGTAAGCTGCGCCTTCAGCATCCAACAAACTTATCAGAGCTTTTGTCTGCGCCTCACTGGCATCAATGGTAAAACAAACACTGGTATTAGAACGCTGGGATGATTCCTTTGCCAAGAAATGAATCCAAGGACGCGTCTCAACAAAGTTCGTGAGTACGGTAAGGTTTGCTTGTGATTTCTCAATCGTGGCTTCGACACCGCCCATTTTGGCGATCCACTCTAACGCATCTAAATAATCAGCAACACAAAGCATTGACGGTGTATTAATGGTGGCACCATTAAATAAACCCTCAATTAATTTCCCACCCTGCGTCATCCTGAAAATTTTTGGTAGCGGCCATGAAGGCTGATATGACTCAAGTCTTTGTACCGCGTTAGGGCTCAGTACAATGACACCGTGAGCGCCCTCGCCTCCAAGCACTTTTTGCCAACTAAACGTGGTGACATCTAATTTATCCCAAGGCATGTCCATCGCAAATACAGCGGAAGTCGCATCACATATGGTTAGCCCTGTGCGAGTGTCGCTGATCCAATCACCATTAGGGACTTTTACGCCAGAGGTTGTGCCATTCCAAGTAAACAACACGTCGTTTTCAGCCTTAGCTTGCGATAAATCTGGGAGCAAGCCATAGTCGGCGGAGTATGAATTAACGTCCGTTAGCTTAAGCTGTTTTACAATATCATTGAGCCAACCTGCCCCAAACGACTCCCAATGAAAGACATCGACAGGCCTTTGGCCTAACATCGACCACATCACCATTTCCATCGCACCCGTATCGGAAGCTGGGACAATTCCTACTCGATAATCATCAGGGATACCAAGGACAGATTTGGTTTTCTGGATGGATTCGGCAAGCGCCTGTTTACCAACCGAGGAACGATGTGAACGTCCTAACGTTGCTAAGTTGAGCTGAGTAATATCATAGCCAGGCCGTTTAGCACATGGTCCTGAAGAAAAATTAGGATTATTAGGTAAAACTTGCGGTTTCATAAGCCTCCCTGCTTGTGAATAAATCTTGATGAGCATGGCAATCTAGTACGGGTTAACTCAATACAGGTTAATTGGATACCGGTAGCGCTAGCAATAAGCTAAGTATTCTCTCTCAATTGAATAATTAATCAACCTTCAAACGACTATCAATCACAAATTACTCATTGATTCTGCCACTTTTCGTTGAGACCTAAAGCACTAGTTTCACGATCACAAAAGGGTAATACCAACCGTATTACCCTTTAAAATCACGCAAAGCTGAGTGTTACTTCACATCAAAATGCAGAAAATAGTTATCCCACTACGCTGACTGCCGCTTGCATAATGATGCCGCAAATATACGCGCCATACGTTCCAAGAGCATAGCCAAGTACAGCCATCAAAATACCGACAGGTGCAAGTGCTGGATGGAAAGCGGCCGCGACGACAGGAGCAGAAGCTGCACCACCAACGTTGGCTTGACTACCCACTGCCATGAAGAACAACGGCGCACGTATCATTTTCGCTACAACAATCATCAACACAGCATGAATCGTTAGCCAAGTGATACCGATAAAGAAGTAACCAGGGTTATCCAATATTGCCGTCACATCCATCTGCATACCAATCGTCGCGACTAGAATGTAAATAAACGCTGAACCAATTTTAGAAGCACCGGCGTGCTCCAATGTGCGAGCACCTTTAAAGGTCGAGGCAATCAACGCAAAGGTTGTCACTAGAACGATCAACCAGAAGAAGCCAGATGTTAAGCTGTATTTCGCTAATTCTGGTGCATTGATTTCAATCCAAGGCGCAATTAAGTCAGCAAAGAAGTGAGCTAAACCCGTTAGACCAAACGCAATCGCCACGACTTTCATCATGTCGGTTGTCGTAATCGGTCGTGCATTCTCTTTCTCATAATGCGCAACGGTTTCTTTGAGTTCATCAATAGAAGTGGTATCGGCTTTCAACCATGCATCGACTTTCTTTTGACGGCCCGCCATGATGAGCAAAATCGCCATCCAGATATTAGCGCAGATAACATCAACCGTAATCATTGCAGAGAACAGTTTATCGTCGACTTCGAAGACTTCTTTCATCGCCGCTTGATTTGCACCGCCGCCAATCCACGAACCGGCAACCGTAGTCAGGCCTCGCCATACATCACCGGCCACTAAGTCAGGGTTAATCGCGTTAATAATAAGTAGTGCAATTGGACCGCCGATAATAATACCGACCGTCCCTGTCAAAAACATAATGATTGCCTTCGAACCAAGACCGAATATTTTTCTGAGGTCGGCAGACACAATCAATAGAACCAATGCACCTGGCAGCAGGTAACGACTGGCTACAAAATAGAGGTTAGAACTTGAACCATCGATCAAGCCAGTGGTATTAAGCAACGACGGGATGAAATAGCACAGCAATAGGCCTGGGACAAAAGTGTAGAATTTTTTCCAAAACGGATTATTGCTGTTTTCAGTAATGAAAACGCCACCCAATATTAAGGCAAGCATCCCCATTATTACTGCATCATTTGTGATCATTGTTATAGCTCTCCATCTGTCATGTTGCTACGAACATCGTTTATCAATTGGCCGGAGACTATACATGCAAGGCCATTGTGCTACAAATTGTTACAATTTACCCTTAAAGAAATGATTCCCATTATGATCATCATAATTGCCAATACTAAAGCTCACTAGTTTTAGCACCGGACATCAAACGTCTTCCTCAATCTAACGAAGCTAAAATACCAAATAATCAGTACGTTAAATGTAGTGAATAAAATGGCGATCCCCATAAAGATAGGTTGCTAAGTCAGAAGGTCAAAAATTATAAATCGCGTCATTTTTGTAAAAAACAAGACAAGTGATTATTATATGACCAATAAATTGATAGTGTTAATTTGATGTTCATCACATAAATCCTCACATTCATGGGCAAAATTTGACAGAAAACACGCCCAACACTGACGATTATAGGCCGATTAATGACCTCATAACCTCAGTATGACAATCAAATACGTGCAGAACTCTGGCCTAAAATTGTCATTGTTCTTGAAATAAAGACACCACCAACACCACATAACTGGATATTTATACAGCATCGACATATACTGGTATTGTATACAGTGTTTAATGAGGTGTTGTTATGTTGCAAGAAAGACTAGAGCGTATCAATGAACTGCGTAAACAAGCGATGGCTGACCCTAACTTTGTGAAATCTGCGGAAGCACATAGACGAGCGATCATGACTGAATACCAAGACCACCACTACTCAGCGAATCAGAAACCGAAAACACTTTCAGAATTATACAGTCGTTATAAGAGTGACATCTAATGGACTCGCGAGTCTAGAGAGACGAGACGGGGTAATTTAAAAGGTATGATGGGCGTGATTAACGCTTTCTATGAGAGCGGTTCTCTAACGCGTTTGTGTAAGCGCCTCATGCTAACAATAAGGTGTCTTCATCAAACGAACGTTATAATAGAGAAGGTCAGCTGAAGCGACGAGTTTATTCGCGTATTCACTGCGAATCACTGAAACAGGTTAGCCCAAAAGTAGAAAAGTGAATGAGTGCCGATCGTACTCATTCACTTCATATCAACTTGATACAAGCTTGGTTACATCTGTTCTGCTCGCTCAACCCTACACTCGTACGAAGCCATCTCAAACTCTCTACATATCCATGGCCGAACTTCGTAGATAGTGCACATATAGGTTTCGCGATCTAGTGCTGAACACCATCCGTCGTCTAAACGGAGCATGGTTTCCCCACCCCATTTATCATAAGCAATGTGCTCTTCAGGAACGCCGGTGTCAGTAATTATCATCACTTCTAAACGACAGCAACAAGCATGACAATTTGAGCACGTCACTTCTGGTTCGTCGGTGATATTCTGTATTTCAATACTCATAGTATTCTGCAATCAATGATGATGCTGCATAATAACCTAAACTTTGCGATTCGAACATTGAACCTTTCTACCTATTGTCGCTACAACGATGATGTTCACCGTTATTTAGATAACGTAACTGGTTATTAAATCACTGTCTTTATGTTTCAAGATACGCACATAAACTATCTTTATCATCTTAACCACCTTTAACAAAGCCCGCTAAAAGTGCGCATGTCACGTCGCTCTGCCTTGATTAACAACAGGATCTAAAAATTTAGTGCATTTAGTGCATTTAGTGCATTTAGTGCTTTATCATTCGCGATGTGTTTTATCATTAGCGATAGTGCTTTATCAATCGCAATAGTTCGGTATAATCGCCGCCCTAACGATGTCACCCCACCACTTGTAAGTGAGTCTCCAATGTCAAAAATGTTTTTTAAAGGTCGCATAGACGCAAGACAAAGCCACGTAATGTCAGGTTACAACGTAAACCGTGACGTGAAAGCAGGCACAGAAGAAGCTCCAATTTCACTCGTGGTTACCTCAGCAGAACGCAAAGATGAAATTGAGGCTCAACTCGCAGAGCACAAAATCATCGCAAATATTACGGTTGATGCCTCTCAAGACGAAAACATCATTGAACTTGAAACGCTACTTAATAAGCCAAAGACAACGACGTTTGAAAAAACGCCAAATCGTAATGACCCTTGTCTTTGTGGCAGCGGCAAAAAGTATAAAAAGTGCTGCGCATAATACGCTGCACCCATAAAAAAACCGCCGACGGCGGTTTTTTTATGGGTGGTATTAAAGCCAGTCTGTTTTAACTTCAGCGAGTTAAAATAGATGTCACAGGGAACCTGTATTGGCACAGGTATACCACCAGCACATCCAATATCGTCGAGAACCTAACAGCCTGTCACCAGTTTTTCTCAAGCATACAAGCACAACATTAGTATTTGCTACGAGTCAGAAAGCACTTGAGATACGCGTTTTTTCAACATGGGTACTACGGTTTCTTCAAACCAAGGGTTACGCTTTAACCAGCGATTATTTCTCGGACTTGGGTGAGGTAGCGGGATAATATGTGGTCCATATTCCTCCCAGCGCTCAACGTTCTCAGTTAAAGTATTACTTTGCTTGGGAAGGTGAAAGGCCATCGCATATTGCCCAATAACAAGGGTTAGCTGAATGTTAGGTAATGATGCTAAAACCTGATCTCGCCACTTTAAAGCACATTCGGGTCTCGGTGGGAGATCTCCTGATTTACCCGTTCCGGGGTAACAAAAACCCATAGGAACAATAGCCATCTGTTTTGGATCATAGAATGTCTCTTTTGACACCCCCATCCACTCTCTCAACCGATCACCACTTGGGTCATTAAATGGAACACCGGTTTCATGAACGCGTTTACCTGGTGCCTGCCCTGCTATAAGAATTCTTGATTCACTCGCCATTTGAACAACCGGCCTCGGTCCCAATGGCAATGATGCCGAGCACGTCGTGCACATCTTAATGTCGCTGAGCAGCGACTCGGTTAGATTCATTATGTCCCATCTTATGCTAACTAACATTCAACCATGAAGTACGTATGTCCTTCATTCTTGCCTTTAATAGTAGCGATATAAATCATCAATAAATAGTGCGAAATGGGGAACAGAAGTCATTCACCACTGGTCTGCGAGTATAATTACAATCGCCAATTCAGTCATAGGACAGAATAGTTCGATCAGTAATATAGATTTTTCATGCCGTTTTAAGCCAGCATTGACAATACTAAGACTTGATCATGTTTAGGTGTATCAAGAATACCAAGCCTAAGAAGATGGCAATTAAGATTGATGAATTTTAAAAACGTTACTGGACAAAAGCAGTCCTTAATTAGCAATCAAAATAGCCAGTAATTCGTCATTCCTTTGAAGAAAAGAACCTACCGACAGCGCTCGCTGAACCCACAAATAAACAATACCCGTCATCCCCTTGAAAAAGGGGATCTTCATCAGCGCGTGGTGAATCTACTCCGGTGTGATTCATTTCTATTTAAGTGAATCACACGCTTTGGACGCTCCTCGTCGGCACGAAGATGACGGACTAATTGAGATGGTTTGAAGAGCGATAAGCTAAAAGCCCTGTGTCCACAAATTACAATACCCGTCATCCCCTTGAAAAAGGGGATCTTCATCAGCGCGTGGGGAACCTACTCCGGTGTGATTCATTTCTGTTTAAGTGAATCACACGCTTTGGACGCTCCTCGTCGGCACGAAGATAACGGCCTAACAGAGGTGGCTTGAAGAGCGATAAGCTAAAAGCCCTGTGTCCACAAATTACAATACCCGTCATCCCCTTGAAAAAGGGGATCTTCATCAGCGCGTGGTGAACCTACTCCGGTGTGATTCATTTCTGTTTAAGTAAATCACACGCTTTGGACGCTCCTCGTCGGCACGAAGATGACGGCCTAACAGAGGTGGTTTGAAGAGCGATAAGCTAAAA
>NZ_JBFROV010000039.1:0-62268 GCF_041471725.1 Vibrio sp. 10N.261.51.F12
TGATTTAGGAAACAAAGCCCACTCGTCATGGCATATACTTACCTATCTATAAGAAGAATGGAGTTCTTTGATTTTCTCTAATAAAGAGCCAAGGCTATTTTTGATAATATAAGACATTGTGGTTTCTTCTATGTCTCACTTCTCGTAACAACCAACTAACTACCATATAAAAAACCCACATCTATTAATCATAATTAATTAGAAGACTCGGCAACAAAACAAAGGAAACCGTAATAAGCAATATATTATTTTAATTATTTTTCACTCACGAGATATACAACACAAAATCGCACAAAACCGTATAAAATCATGCATATGACATACATCAATCATAGATATTTAATATGTAGTTATTTATAGTTTTGCCGCAAGTCTGGCTTATATAAACACTTGCTTACAATTATAATTAATGAAAAACAGGATGTTAAACATGACCAATATCTGGTTGTCTAAAAAAACATTGCTGGCAACAGCAATTTCTACAGTGGTACTAAGTGGATGTGGTGGGGATTCTTCCGAGACTTCATCATTGCCTAACAGTGGTTCGTTTACCGTCACCGCAATTGACGGTTATTTACAAAATGCGATTGTCAGTGTGGACACTGATAATAATGGTATTTGTGATTTAGTACTGATAAATCAAACTGACTTAAACGGTCAATTAAACATAGACAGCAAATACCAAGAAAATCAAATTTGTGTCAGCGCTGTGATGAACCAGACTATTGATTCATCTCGTGGCCCTGTTGCTAAGGCATTTGATTTAAAGGCTCCGCAAGGTTCGACTGTAATTACGCCTTTAACTGACCTCGTGGTTCAAAAAGTACAAGCGGGTACACCCCTTGACGAGGCGAAACTGCAAGTTGTCGCAAGCCTCACGGATGCAGGCTTGGTTGTTTCAGCTGAAGATGTCTTCGGTGACTATGTGAAACAAAGTAACAAACACCTTGAAGTTATCGGCGAAACTCTCGTTGATCACGCGCAAGGTGATAATGGCTTAGATATAGCGAAAGAAGTCGCTGGTTCCATCAAAGATAAAACATCCGATGAGCTTACTGATTACCAACCGAATATCGATTCTGACGGTCAAGGTACCATTATTGTTACCCCGAACCATCGACCAAATAACCTTAAAGAACTATCGAATGTGGCAATTGAACTCGGTCAAATGACCAATTCAATTGATCTCACGACTTGGTTCAATGATAAAGATGGCGATCAAATTACCTATAGTATTCAATCCAATGATCAGGGTCCTGTATTAAGCATCATCGGAGATGGTAGTAGTATAATATCCACAGAAGCGACGGTTGCCGGTACCTTTACGTACTTTGTATTTGCAACCGATATTCATGGCGCTAAATCGCGCCCAGCTAAACTAATTTTAACCGTGACATCTCCTGATCTTCCACCAACAGTAAACGATGACGCTCAATTAGCATTGCAGAAGATATTCGATACTAATGAATTGATGCAGGGTATTGAGTTTGATACGAGCTTCACCGTTGACACCCTATTTAACGATGATGGCGAGAGTGACGTTACCCTGTCAGCAAGAACCAATGCACCAGGGCTTATTGTCACCGTTCATCCCGGAGAGCAACGAATTACGCTGGCTGGGACACCAAGTAAAGCAGGCGCATACACCGTATCAATATCTGCAAAAGATGCCATAAACGCCGATATAGCAGAAGCCGTGTTCAATATCATCGTCGCCGAATCTAATATTGAAGTCCCCCATATATTAGAAGGACAAGTACTATACAAAATTGAAACTGATGAGTTCTATAAAGAGGTTTACTGTCAATCCATTAAACTGGAAGACGGTAAAATATGGTTTATTGACGACAGTGAAGCCACTCAACCTATCGACCCATTAAGCGCCTGTGCCGAACCTAGCATTGAAATTGGTCAATACACGACCGATGGTGAGACAATTTCCGGCACTTATATTAACGATGACAGCGCCACCTCAACACTAAGCATTAAAGCCGATCTAGTCGATGAGCAATCGGACGATAGTTCGTTATCATCCCGTTATGTTGTCAGTGTCAGCGATACTTCTGCTACCACTACCGAGCGTTCAAATGATATCTGGTATACGTCTAAATCAGACGCAGAGAAATACTTGGACTCAAAAGGCAATAATCAAGATTTCGTTTATTACTACCCAATGAAGAATGGTGGGTACAACATTGGGAAGGTGGGGATAGAGCTACAATCTGATGATGCTGACTTATATTTCGAAAGTGGTACCGTTAATTGGACATGTAATGACGTATTAAGCACCTTTAAAACCTTTGCTTTATACAATGGTAATAAAGAGTTAGTTGCCAAATCAACGGAATGCTACGACATCAACTCAACACCATACCCAACAGAAAAAGCGGGCGATGTAGGTATTGATTTTGATTTTAACACCCCCCTCAACAAGGATGAACGTTACACTATTGCGGCGGTCCGTACAGACAGCACCTCAACGATTAGCTTCGGGGCTTCAATGCTATACACTGACAATTCCCTCAGTGCATGTTCGACAGGCGATAGCGGTTGGAATGACAATTTAGACCAGCCTGAATCCCTCCATACAGAAAACAGTTACATCAATGCTCTCGAAAGCTGTGGGCAGAGCGCTAATAGTTTAAGTATTGCGGATTTGTTCTCGGAGCAAAACCGCACCGTTAAGCTGCGTCGTATCGACCAAAACCCTAAAGAAACGGAATATATGCAGCTGTACCAAGAAGCCTATCAAGGTGACAATATGTACCTAGCGCTAGATGATGGCACCATTCGTACAAGTTGGTCACATAATGCCTCTTACGGTACGCTAGAATACTCGGTAGTCGAAGATACATTTGAGTTTGACGAAAGGTTAGCGATTACTGCCTATGACCCAGTTACAGGACTTGTTGCACTTAAAGGCTTCACTAAAATGACCGACTGGGACGACCTTGGTTTAGGTACGAAAGCTCAAGGTTACGGTAGTGTGTTCTCTGGTGTTTATGAAGTGACATTTAACAACCATTAAACCGGTTATTGGTTAATTGGTTAATTGGTTAATTACGGCAGAAAAGAATATTGTTCTTCTGTTCTGCCGTATTTCCCCGCCAAACATTATCGACGGTAGCTACAACAAAAAATACTCACACAGTCTCTCTTCAATCCCAAAGAAACCAACCACGATGACAAAAAGGATCGCCAGTACCGAGACTAGAGTGTAAAGAACCTTATCATTGGGAACGCTATTAAGGGCTCGATATGTCAACCACGTCATGTTAGTCACTTCATTTGAAATTCATCGTGACCAAATAATACCAGCGGTATATGACAATGTGGTTGATGGTTACTGCTGATGTTTATTTTTGGAAAGCAGCTATCATTACGTGACATTTCGTTCGGCCACCAACTGTGAGGTTGCTCTCATCAAAGTCAAGCAACCTAGATTTCATCCGTCCAATCCAAAGGAATCTAAGCCATGCTCAATCTATTCAGTCATCATTCTTAATCGAGCTTGATTAACTCTTTCCCGAGTTGTTGTGTTTGCTTTAAGTGCTGCTGCAATAACATAAAACATTGGTCTCTGAACCATCGATGCGCAGGGTCGCTTTGATATTTGCTGTGCCAGAGTAAATAGTAGTGATGTTTTGGTTGCGGTAGTGGCAACGTCTTAACAACGATGGAATGTGATTGAGCAAGCGAGCCCGCAATATGAAGTGGCGCAGTAACAAAAGCTTGTGATTGCACCACCAATTCACACGCTGATAAGAGCGATGGTGTTTTGGCGAGCACTCGTCGCTCTTGCTCATGCAGATCAAACTGCTCACTCACGTATTGCCTCATTTCTTTCATCCCATGAACCAATACATGCTTTGCCAAAAAGTAGATGTCTTGCGTGAGATCAGCATGAGCCAACGGATGGTCCTTCGACATGATGACCACATAATCATCCTCAATCAATTTCTTGCCATGCACGTTATCAGGAAATTGATCGAGCGTGGTCGCCAATATATCAACGTCACCTTCATGCAACATTGTCAGATTTTGAGTTTGCCATAACTCACTATGAAAACTCGCTTCAGGGGCACTATCCATAATCGTACTGCAGATAAGGGGGACAATCGATTCAGAGAAAAACCCCGTGTAAGCCAGCGAAAACCTTCGTGAGCAATCACTTGGGACAAACTCAGAAGGATGATAAAGATCATCAATACTTTTAAGCAGCATTGGCAGTTGCTCGAGTAATCGCTCACCTTTGGCACTAATAACAAACTGCTTACCTTCACGAATCAATATCGGGTCGTTAAAAGCCGTACGAATCTGAGATAACGTTCGGCTCATTGCCGATTGTGTCACGTTTAATCGGCTTGCCGCCAACGTGAGGCTTCGCGTTTCCAGTAAGACCAATAAAGGCCGCAACAACTTATAGTTATTCATTATCTCTCCCGCGTGGCAGACTCGCGCCTTACAATGACTTTAACATCCATACATCACAGCCATTGTGGAGCGTGCCTTCTAACGGTTGGGGTAAATGTTCAAAACCCAAATTCTCATACAGTCGAACGGCAGACGTCATGTTTGATAAGGTATCTAAATAGCAGCGCTTAAAGCCCGCCTGTTGTGCATACTCTAAACACGCATTCGCTAAACGTTTTCCTAATCCTAAACCGCGGGTTTCTTTTAACAAGAACAGCTTCTTTAACTCACACGTATTATCATCGACGCCAAATGGAGCAAGGCCACATCCCCCCACCACTTTTCCGTCCAACAATGCGACCAAATAAAGGCTGCGATTGTGCTGAGTGTAATGCTGACTCATACACTCAACCTCAGGATCAGAGGGACCAAACCCTTCCCCTACCGCGCCATATTCCAATCCAACCGATTTAATCACATCACATAACTTCGCATCATATTGCGCTTCGACTTTTACAATACTCATCTTCATCTTGCGTCTCCTTTAAGTGCCTCATCTATCTTACTTATGAAAAATAGCCTAGCGATGAAGGGCAACCTTAACCACAAGCGCGAACGGTCAACGACATCGACGACTCTTGGTTCTTCATTGTGTTTATTTACGTATTCTTCATCGCGTTGGAGACACTATAACGTCCTCAAGCGTTGATTAAAAATCACGTTAAGTGATAGCTTGCATGATTTTTTATCATTTTAGTTTAGATGTTGTCATGTTTAGCCACTGCCATGCTTTGAGTGCTCCTTTTCAGGTTGGTAGTTCAGATATTGTACGCACAAATCATAAAATGCTTGAGCTTGAGGAGAAATCGTCCGGTCAGCCAAACGAAAAATGCCAATTTGACGCTTAAGCGGCGGGTCAACCAATGGAATCCAGATCAATCGAGTTTCGTTGGTAGGAAAGGCCAATTTCGGTAACGTTGTGACCCCAATCCCCAACTCTAAGACAGAAAACAAAGAGGTGATATTTTCAACGGAATACAGCGCTTGTTCACTCAGCGCTCTTGCAGGCGTGGCATCTAACAACGTACACGTCCCATTGCGGATGAAAGGTTGTTCTAGCAATGTCTGCCATTCAATACCCTCTGGGTTAGCGGCGAGAGGATTGTCTTTTAGACAGACGACCCCTATTTGGTCTGAAATCAAAGGGGTAAAATCAATCGACTCTTGCTCTAGATTCGAAGCGTTGGCAAGGGCGAGATCGACTTCACCGGATAATAACCTCGCCTCCACGCCCGCCGCGTTATCATCAATTAAACTGACTTCGACGTGAGGATACTGCTCACAAAATGCCCCCAGCACGCTGGGGATTAACTTAGCAGCCACCGAAGGGACACTGGCAATTCTTACTCTTCCTTGCTGACCAGCGGCGGCGGCGCGGAGATCATTGTCCAACGCACTATAGACATTAAGAAATTTCCGTATCTTAGGTAAGCAGATTTCACCGAATGGCGTTAGGGTCGATTTATTACCGGATTCAAACAAAGGCTGCCCTAAAATTTTCTCCAATTCTTTAACCGATGTCGACAGCCCAGCTTGCGAACGATTCGCTCGATGAGAAGCGGCTCTAAACCCGCCTTCTTCGACCACCATCACAAAATGACTCAATTGTTGGAGCTTAATACGCATGGGATCAGTTCCTAGTCAGCCCTTTATTCACCTTGCTCAGCGCATGGTGATAAGTTTTTATTATCAAATGCACGATATTTACCGTTAGATTTATCATATATCAAAGGGCAGTATTTAACCATCTTGAAACATAGCCGTTACAAAGTAGGATTTATACGTGGACATTCAAACAAAGAAACAGCCTGTAAAAACTGCACTTTTTGCCTCAAAAGCCCCCCTAGAATGGGCAGTAGTCAACAACGGCACTCTCTATACTGCTCAGATCCCAATTGATGCAACAGGCGCGGTTGTCGAAGGTGGTATCGAAGCACAAACTCGCCAAACCTTTGCCAATCTCGCACATACTTTAGAGTGCGCAGGCGAATCCTTAGATTCTGTTTTGCAGGTACTTATTTATGTTACTGACCGCGACTACCTAAAAACGGTTAATGCTGTGTATGCAGAGCAATTTACCGCGCCATACCCGAACCGAGCCGCCATTGTTGTGGCTGGGCTAGCACGAGAAGAAATGCTGGTTGAGTTTGTGGTTTACGCCGCTGTCTCTGAAGGCTAGCACTCGAGCCCTTTATGGTTCGAATGCTTTTAAGACACTATTTATAAGGTAAGTCGCACTCCACTATTGATGTTTATGGCGGCTTTTCTTCATTACTTTCAACATTAACGACTGTTGCCAGACTCATAGGCAACCAACTCGTGATAAGGACTCCATGATGACTCAACATACGCTTCCTACAGAAAACGCACTCTACATTGCTGGAGAATGGCAGTCAGGGATCAGCACCGTCGCCAATATTAACCCATCGGATATTACTGAAAACTTGGGGCAGTTTGCTCAAGCCAGCGAAGCACAGGTTGAGCAAGCCATTTCTGCGGCAAAACAAGCGCAACCAGAATGGGAAAAAACACCTATTGAACGTAAGCAAGCCGTATTGCAAGCGATTGGCGACGAGTTAATTGCTCGTTGCGATGAGCTCGGTACGCTACTTTCAAAAGAAGAAGGTAAGCCCTTCATGGAAGGTCGTGGCGAGATCTATCGTGCGGGCCAATTCTTTCAATATTTTGCAGCCGAAGTGCTCAGACAAATTGGCGACAGCGCCGATTCAGTCCGCCCGGGCGTTTCTGTCGAAGTCACGCGTGAAGCCGTCGGCGTTATCGCAATTATTTCACCTTGGAACTTCCCTACTGCGACGGCGGCTTGGAAGATTGCACCAGCCCTTGCCTTTGGTAACAGTGTCATTTGGAAACCGGCGAACCTCACCCCTGCGAGCGCAGTAGCGTTGACAGAGATCATCCACGGCCAAGGCATCCCTGCGGGCACCTTTAACCTGGTATTGGGTAGTGGCTCTCAAGTCGGTAATACCCTCATAAACTCCCCCCGTATCAATGGCGTAAGCTTTACTGGCTCAGTAGATACCGGTCGTAAAGTAGCGGCAGCCACCGCGCCAAACTTTGTCCGTTGTCAGCTAGAGATGGGCAGTAAGAATGCGCTTGTCATTGCCGATGATGCTGATATTCAAATTGCAGTAGAAGCCACCATCGCAGGGTCATTCTCTGGTGCAGGTCAAAAATGTACGGCCTCATCGCGCTTAGTGGTCATGGATGGTATCCACGACGCCTATGTCGACGCGCTCATTAAACGAATGGGCGAACTCAAAGTCGGCCACGCCCTTGAAGAAGGCGTATTCATGGGACCCGTCGTAGCCGGCAACCAATTAGACGCTAACTTCTCTTGGATTGACAAAGCACGTGACTGCGGCGCTGAACTGGCCTTTGGCGGGGAGCGTTTAAATCTAGAACATGAAGGGCACTACATGTCTCCCACCTTGTTCTTAAACACTAAAAATAGCTGGGAAGTCAACCAAGAAGAAGTCTTCGCACCAATGGCAAGTGTGATAAGAGTAGCCGATCTCGATGAAGCCATTGCGACGACAAATGATACTCGCTTCGGCCTTACTGGCGGCATTATCACACAAAGCCTACGCAGCAGTGCATTGTTCAAGCAACAAGCTCAAACCGGTTGTGTCATGGTGAATTTGCCAACCGCAGGTACCGATTATCACGTCCCATTTGGTGGTCGAAAAGAATCCAGTTTTGGGCCGCGTGAACAAGGCCAATACGCCAAAGAGTTCTATACCGTCGTCAAAACCGCCTATCAACGCCCTTACTAGGGTTCTACGTACAGAGCCTTGTTAGACAAGGCTCTTACCTCTTGGTGCGCCGCATTAACACACCAATAAAAATGAGTGCTAAGAGACTATAAAAAAAACTGGCGCTAAGAAAAAACCACGACAGAAAGTCGACGATGAATCAGTAAGAGTGAGGAATGGCTATGTACCAACAACGGATTGTTATTGATGGATTGCAGTACTGCAATTGGGATCGTGAGTATTTTCAAACGCTGCAAAGCAGTGGTATCACAGCGGTTCACGCCACCATGGTCTATCACGAAAATGCCCGTGAAACATTGACTCGCTTTGCTGAATGGAATTTACGATTTGAGCAAAATGCGGATCTCATCATGCCCGTGCATTCGATGGCCGATATTGAGTTGGCAAAAGCACAAGGAAAAGTGGGCATCTTCTTCGGTGCACAAAATTGCTCCCCAATTGAAGATGAAATCGGCCTAATCGAAGTCATGCGTCAGCAAGGCTTACTTATTATGCAGCTGACTTACAACAACCAAAGCCTATTGGCGACGGGCTGCTATGAGAGTCACGACAGTGGTGTGACACGCTTTGGTAAACAAGCTATCGAAGAAATGAATCGTGTCGGCATGATCGTTGATATGTCGCATAGCGCCGAGCGTTCAACACTAGAAGCCATTGACCTCTCTTCTCGACCAATTTGTATTAGCCATGCTAACCCAACTTTTGCCTTCGATGCGCTTCGCAACAAATCCAACGATGTTATCAAAGCACTCACCGCGCGTGGCGGTTTGATTGGGTTCAGTTTATACCCTTTCCACCTGCCTAATGGCTGCCAATGTTCACTGGATGATTTCTGCCACATGGTGGCCTCTACGGCCGACATGGTTGGTGTCGAACACTTAGGTATTGGCAGTGACCTATGCTTAAACCAGCCACAAGAAGTCTTAGAGTGGATGCGAAACGGTCGTTGGTCCAAAGCCATGGACTATGGCGAAGGGTCGGCGAGTAACTCAGGATGGCCTGACGCCCTGCCTTGGTTCTGTGGTAGCGCAGGTATGGAGAACATTTACAACGGATTAATACGCCATGGATTCAATGAGTCTGAGGCAGGAAAAATACTGGGTGAGAATTGGTTCAACTTCTTACAACAAGGATTAGAGCCTATTTCGTAAAGCCGTAGCCCAAACATGGAACAGCCCGCTCAATACAAAAACAACAGAGCTGGTGTTAAATACAACTCTTGTCGTGAGCCATCTCGGTCATTGCAAAGAAACCTCTGGAGTCAGAGTATGTCAAATCTAACCAACAACGTGAAAGCTTCAACGATCAAAGCTTCAAAGTTGCAGCCCGCAGAAATGTCTTCTGCCAGTGCATCAGGCGGTCCCTCAACGACCGATAGCAGCACAGGAAGCACATACGAAAACCTCGGGTTAAGCAATCCAGCGTTTTGGTACAGCGGTGGATTCATCGGGCTATTTGTCGCACTGGCCTTGTACGATGCAGAGCTATTGTCGACAATGGTTAACACCGGATTCGCATGGGCCGTTAATGTCTTTGGCCCATACTGGCAAATCTTGCTACTTCTGACTTTTCTTATTGGTCTTGCGCTTGCCGCAGGGCGAACAGGCAAAGTCATTCTTGGCGGCGTCACCACACCAGAGATGGATACCTTTCGCTGGGTCGCCATCATATTTTGTACCTTACTCGCCGGTGGTGGCGTATTTTGGGCCGCGGCAGAGCCTATCGCCCACTATGTCAGCCCTCCTCCTTTGTATGGCGCGCAAGAAAGTACTTACCAAGGTGCGGTGAATGCACTATCGCAGTCCTTTATGCACTGGGGATTCTTAGCTTGGGCAATCGTGGGGAGCTTAACCTCAATTGTTGTGATGCATCTTCATTACGATAAAGGTTTGCCTCTTAAACCTCGTATTCTGCTGTATCCAGTTTTAGGTGAGCGCGCGCTAAAGGGCCACACTGGTGCGCTGATTGATGCCTGCTGCATCATCGCAGTCGCGGCAGGAACGATTGGTCCCATCGGTTTCTTAGGCTTGCAGATCAGTTACGCACTCAATGCTCTGTTTGATATTCCCGATGGCTTCACTACCCAGCTTATTATTGTCAGTTTTGCCATTGTTTTATATACCTTGTCCGCGTTAAGTGGTCTGAATCGCGGCATGCAAATGCTCAGTCGCTATAACGTGATTCTAGCCGTTGCCCTGATGATCTACATTCTGATTTTCGGACCTACGGATTTCATCATTAACGGTTACATTCAAGGTGTGGGCAGCATGCTCGACAACTTCTTACCAATGGCGACCTATCGTGGTGATGAAGGGTGGCTAAGTTGGTGGACCGTGTTCTTCTGGGGTTGGTTCCTAGGGTATGGCCCTATGATGGCGATCTTCATTGCACGTATCTCTCGAGGTCGAAGCATTCGCCAACTAGTCTCTATCATCAGTATCGTCGCACCGCTTGTCACCTGTTTTTGGTTCACCATCGTGGGTGGCTCTGGTTTGGCATTTGAGATTGCCGATCCTGGTAGTGTCAGTAAGGCCTTTGAAGGATTCAACTTACCCGGCGCACTCCTTGCCATGACGCAACAGCTGCCGTTTCCAATGCTGACATCTATCTTATTTTTGATTCTCACTACGATCTTTATTGTGACGACTGGTGACTCGATGACCTACACCATCAGCGTGGTGATCAGTGGTGAAACCGAACCTAATGCCGTCATACGAACGTTTTGGGGTGTGATGATGGGGGTAACAGCATTAATTCTGATTTCCCTTGGTTCCGGCGGCATCTCCGCGTTGCAATCATTCATTGTTATCACAGCAGTCCCCGTTTCATTAATTCTGTTGCCGTCCCTATGGAATGCGCCACAGATTGCGATGAAGCTCGCCAAAGAACAAGGCTTATAACACCGGCATGAAAAGAGCCATACCGTCAAACAAATGAGCATACATTTGAGACGCGAAACATGCGCTTGAAACACGCACTTGAAACATAGGTAGGGCGAGGTCACTCGCCCTAACACGAACATCAACCAATACTATAATTAAAATGGTGGTGAGCAAAATGGATGCACATCCTTCAACTTACACGACTACCCTACACACCGCTCGCTCGGCTAACATCGTCATGGCGCCAGAAAGATTGGGTGCAATGCACCAAAATCGAATCAGCTTCGTTCGCACTATGATTCGAAAAATGGCTCAGCAACAATGGAAAGTATCCAAACACGATTGGCAACTTTCGCCTCAAGGCTTTGGTCACGTCATCTATAAACTGACAACGCCTAATCATTGCTATCACTTGGTCGTTTTTTGCGATGAGATTGCCGATGAAGATCGCAACGATCGCGTCATTGCCGAACGCTGGGATGTGACTTTTGCACTTATTTCAGGTGACGTTGACGTTCACTTACTTGAGCAGCTTCGCGCAAATGTCCCTTTACAAGAAGCCGGTCGAAACCCCAACAACGTTCTGGTATTGGCTCGTGCTAACAAAAGTGTTCGCGTGTTCGATCACATCGTGAGTCATTTGGCTCAAGGGAATCAGCCTTGCCCGCAAGAATTGGCGGAAGTGGGTTATATTCTTAGGACTACCGCAGTATATGGCAACGGTAAATTTGGTATTGCCGATTTTAAATTGCTTGAAAAAAACGCGGATTTTAGTCAATCGTTCAGTGCTCAAATGTGTGCGGTGTACCTGCTTCGTGAATTTAGTTTGGACTGGGTTAATTACCTCGCTAACCAACTGGGTGGACCCCGATCTGCTACCTTGCATCGAGAGCTGCAACGCTACCTAGGCGTCGGTAATGCAACAGGTCTCGGGATGGCCCCCTACTTGATAAACCACCCAACCATTGTTGACCGTTGGATGACCACTCGTGAACAGGCCTTGGCTGAGGTTTTACAAAGCCCAACCAGTAAAGAAAAGCTGGCTAGGTTACAACCGCTAATAGCCAAAGCAACATTGCACCTACAGCAAGTAGTGACCATCAATGACACACAGCGCCAATACAATAGTGAAGCTATTGAACACCTCAAACAATTTGATTGTCACCTCAATGCGTGGGTTGACCATCAAACGACATGGGCACAGCTGCTCAAACAGGCACCGCAAATAGCACTAGAGGCGGAAGAAGTGGTTTTGTCATGTTTGATGGAGATATACCCTGATCTTGTCGATGTCTATCAAGATAAAATGAATAGCGACGAAACCTTGTTTCTACCAAGTGGGAAAAAAGTGCAGGACCTATTAGCGACGCTCAATACCTCCTATCAATGGGCCATTAACGTTGATTTCAGTCAGCCAGAAAATCAATACTGGTTTTGGTATCGTTCACAAGACAAAGAAGAGCCAAGGTTAGGCATTCGTGGCGTAGAAAATGGAGAAGAGAAGGAGCTCCCTCTCGATATTGCCCGTCAGGTTAATCGCCTTTATCACGCCTTATGTGACCATCAACCAGACCTGTCCTTAGCGGAGTTTCTGGTGCTTCACCCCCAACACAGAGCCATTGCACGACGCGTTTGGACACTGGGTCATAAACAGATGGGTGATATTCAAATGAATGTCTTACATCGAGATGCACTTCCCATGCACTTGCTGCGCTGCAAGCTTGCCGTGTTTGGCGCGACTAAGTTTGATCCTCGCTCAGACCGTTGGGTGCGCGTCACCTTTTTTCAAGGCGCCCCACTGCTCGACGAAATTCACAATCAAACATATCAAGATGACTGGATATTTCCGTTACTGCCAAGCCATGAGCAACTGCAAGACAACGGATCGATACAAGGAGGAAATGCGCTATGATCGTCTCTCACAATGAACTTGTAGCCGCCGTCAACAAGGCGTTTCTCGGTATGCGCCGCTCATGTGGAGAGGCTGACGTCATCGCTAACATGGTCGCAGATTTACAGATGGTGGGATTACATGGTGTCCGCCACTTCAATAATGCGAGCGCCTATATTGATCATGACCAAGATTGCCCCGCGGATATCACGCAGATCGCACAAGGGCTCATCACCGCAGACTTGCACCGCTGCAGCGTAGCCTGCCACCTTCCCGTCATCATAGACTACGCGATTGAGAAAATGATTGGCTCGAAAACCATGAAAATAGAGCTAACGCACTGCCACAACCGCTGGCTGGCCTACAGCGAACTAGTCAAACTAGCCGCAAAAGGGATCGCGTGTTCGGCCAAATGGACCAATGGCAGCAGTCCTAAACATACCATGTACATCCTCAATCGAGGGTGTGTTGCCCCAGAATTGTTTTTATCCGATGTATTAGCCACCGATCTGCTCGATTGTCACAGCATGACCATCGAATTATCAGTGCAAGATTTTGATGTGCAGGCGTTATCAGACGGCTACAGCATTCATATCGACGCCAGCGAACTGTCTCAAGCGCAACACAATGCCTGGCACAACGGCATAACGGTAGACGATCAGGAGTGGCTGCAGTTAAAACAAACGGCCACGGCTATATTGGTGGAAAACAGTGAGCAATCGATAAAGGGCGCGGGTGAAGTCGCGTGATCTTAATAGTTCACAAGGTTACGCATTTCGAACTTTCTAAACAGAAGCCTTAACCTTATGGCTTAGCTTTAGGCATTCCCCAGTTATATTACTCGTCAAAAACACGTAATTAACTGGGGACATAGCTATATAGACAAAGATTACCTAGTCACTTTCAAAGCCAAACGCATCTAACTCACTTTTTGTTAAGTAATGCATCCCATTTGGCGGTGCTGCCTCTAGTGTAAAAAAGTAAAACCCTGCAGGGTCAGGTAATCCCATCTCTTTGTAATAAGTAATATATGGCGTATGTTCTCGGTCCGTTTTAGATAGCTCACCACCTGACACACCCTCACCATCGGCCCATGAATGCACACCAATTTTAGCACCAACCTCGATGCGTCGCTTAACCCCAGATAAGAATAAATCCGTCCCACCCGATGCGATGTGACCATTGGAGCCAATGGACGTATTTAAACCGAGCTTGCGTATCAAATACGCGAGCTTTAAATTGGTTTCATCATCAATGGAACCTGGTAAATCGACGAAATCTAGAGTGTTAATCTGTTGGTTATATTTAATAAACTGCTCAAAAGCACCTAACGAACCATCACAAATTACGCCATTAAGCTGTGCGACATCACCACGAGCAGAAAAGGTTAACGGTCGGTCGCCCTCTAAGGACTCCGAACAGACTGAGACCACATTGTTATGACGATTCGTTTGATAGGATTGGAACACTTTATTGCAATCACTGTCAGTCATCATTAGTGAGCACTGGACCAAAGCATCATTGTCATCATCACTAATGAATAATGTCTTGTCCTTGTAGACATATTCCACCCCTTCATATTCAAAATGCTTATCAGCGGCACACGCGGTAACAACACTCGAAAGTACTGCAACCAGTAGTATTTTTTTCATTTGAAACCCTTTCTTCCTTTCATCTGCCATGACAAAAAACCCATACACACGATTTTATGACTGTCCCTAGTAAAGCGTTGTATTCATCGCTTCAAGAACCGTTTATATCGAGAAATACATTATCAAGGTAATAGAGCTACATCTGTAAGGGTTTGTCTTTATTATTTATTCTTAAGTACGGATAAGATCATTAGCCAGAATGGCACAGCCCATTATTATGATTCACGCTATATAGGTTATAGGCAATTCAAAGCACTCATTTAGGTATTAAAATTTGTCACAGGATGGCAACCGAAAAACGAGGTGACGACAGGCGTAATAAATATAGGTATTGCTAGGGGATTGTTGGCGCTAACGACCGGTGGTTATTTGCTTGATTCCTTGATTAATGACCAGCCCTAGAAGCTTACCAAGGCTGGTATTCATCGATATTTTTACGAACATGAACCACAACAACCAGTAGGTGTATCATGCTTAATTTTTTTCTCTATACTGTTGTTTTCTTTTGATTCTTTACTCGATGTAACTTGCTTAGATTCAGTCGATTTCGTTTCTTTATTTTGAAAAATTTTTTTAATTGATAGCGTCATGTTTCATTCCAAATTGGTATTGATAATGGGCTCACAATACCAGAGTAAAACAGTCAAGTATTGATCTTGCACATGTTTTCCGTGCTATTTCTTTTCTCTTATGAGCTCCCTACTCACGAACTGTCTACAGATTCCAACGTTTACTTATGTAAGCGTTTGAATCTGATGATGGTTTCAATAAGTCGCTCCTCTTTCATTTCTCTGACCTCCTCCTATTTGCGTTTCCCAATGCTTGTCAGCCGGCAAGCCTTGAATAGAAATCAGCGATGAGTATGCGTCGCTCATCCCCTATTCACTGGGCGTTATTTCTAAGCATTATTGATTAATGGTGGTGCAACGTAATAACGAGGCGAAAAGAATATCGCTTTATATCCTCTCACATACGAACACCCTCATTTTCAGTTTCTTTTTAACGCCATCACTCACCACACGTTTACTCTTGCACACATGCAATTATGAAGTGGAATTCAAGATATTTATCGAAAACAAGGTCATGAATATACTCTCCCTCATCAACACGGCACTGCGCCCGATTTTAATTTAAAAGAGAGAAACACATGAAACTCAATACCACAGCAACCGCCATTCTTATTGCATCACTAGCGTCAACCAGCGCCCTAGCCGCTGACAATACTGACACTTCTTCTGTTTCTGCAGGCATCGGTTTTGATAACTACGGCGCAAGCGTAAAGGTGCAGTTCGATGATCAATCAGAAGCAAGTCAAACTAAGGGCATTGTTGAAATAAAAGGTATTGCAGGAGACAGCCTAGGCTGGGCAGGCTCAAGTGACCGTGATAATTCCATTGATAGCGTACGAGCTCGTTACTTCAATACCGACAACGCTTCACATTTTGGTAGCTACTTTGACACTGAATACGATGTCACGTCTGAAAAGCTAGACTTGTCGGCTAACGTAACATGGCAATACCAATACAAGCGCTTCGAAATTCTACCTTATGCCGGTGTGGGACTCACTGTCCTTAATGGCGAGCTGCCTTTAGAAGAATATGGTTATCCTGTTGACGACCATGTTACTGGATACACACTGCCAGGCACATATGGTCAGGTTGGCGCATACGCAAAAGTCGCTCTATTAGATAATTTAGATTTTATGTACAACCCTGAATGGCGCAGCACGCTTAGTGGCGCGGCCGGATACACAAATCATTACTACAAAGGCAAGGATTCACAATTCACTAACGAATTGCGACTTACCTATCAGATCATCACGAATCTAGACGTTCAATACCATGAGAAATGGGATTCAGAGCAAAACTACTCGGATGCTACTCGCGGGTTTGAATTCAATTACAAATTCTAACCACCACATTCATACCATTAATTTAATTAGCATTAACTCCATTTAATAATCAAATGAAATTAAACAGTTACTTATTAATTTAGATCGAGGAAATATCATGAACACACAAATGACAAAAATAGAAGCACCAACATGGTTACCAAAATTGTTTCAGGCAATTGATGCATTAGATTTTTCTGAAAACTCAGGCTTCGAAGTATTACGCGATGATATTGTGATGCAATTTGGACAAGAAAAAATCGTTGGTCTTGACAATGTGAAAGCGTATTTCAAGAAGATCGATGAACCCTTCATCACTGAGCATTTTATTCACGATGTTTACCAAGTTGGTAACGCCATCATCATGAACGGTGGTGCCAAAATCACAGAAAAACAAAACCTCGATAATGTCATCGCATTTGATTCGTTATTGAACATTCTATGGCTTGATGAGAATAACCACGTTGAACGCTACGTTGTCGATTATCCGCCAGAGCTTGAACAGCATAAACCTCAAAACTAAACGCTTAAGTCAAGCAAAACGCCTCAACAAAAAATTAAACGGACGGTGCTGCCTTTATAACGAGCAGCACTCCATTAAGTCAGAATTAAAGAGAAGTATTATGAATACGAATCAACACAAAGTTTATCAACATATTGCCGATACACTTAACCTATCAACACCTGCATCCGACATAAATATAGTCCAAACGCCTACTTACCTAAAAGAAGACCTTGCCACGGCGGATTACATCACCGGTGTTATTGCCGCGTTTGGCGCAAGCTTGGAAGAGATCGGCGAACTACGAGGTTTACCAAAACAGAGCGTAACGGTTGACCGACGCCATGCCACCATGAGCTTAAATGACCCTGCCTATCATTACCTCAACGGTACGATAATTCTAGGCGGCGAAATAGAAGTACCAGTGAACAGCATTCAACAATCAAAAGACGGCCAATGGTTGTGTATGAATGGCGCTTATCCGCATTTACGCGATGGTATTTTAAACTACTTCGATTCAGCCAATAACTACCAAAGCTTAAGTGACCAAGTTGCTAAGGTTGACCTGGCGACTATTGAAGCCGATTTTGAAGAACAAGGCCTATGTATGGCTCCACTTTACACACCGGAACAATGGCGAGCACACCCACAAGGGCAAGCGATGGCTAAACACCCTTTAGTATTGATTGATCATCAGGGCGATGCAAAATCTAAAAAACTGACTCAAGCAAAACATCGTCCACTTGAAGGGCTTAAAATCATTGATGTCACTCATGTGGTGGCTGGTCCGTGGTCAACTCGCCAGCTCGCCGAGTACGGTGCAGACGTTATCTCGATTCGTAACCCTGAGTTTCCGTTCTTGTACCCAGTAATCTTTGAACAAAGCTACGGCAAAAAACAAATACAGCTCAACTTGAAACAGCAACAACACAAAGAAAAGTTCACTGAATTATTGAAAGATGCCGACGCATTAGTTTGGGGCTATGGCCCTAACTCGCTAGAAAGATTAGGGTTTGATAAAGAAACTCTGATGGAAATTAACCCAAACCTCGTCGTCACTCAGATCTCTGCTTATGGCCCAACAGGCCCTTGGAGCAACCGTAAAGGTTGGGAACAATTAGCTCAAACGTGTACCGGTATGACGCACATCGCATCGCAAGGTCGTGACCAGTACCATCTTGTTGGAGCACTCACCTTAGATTTCAGCACTGGATTCTTAGCGGCAATCGGTACAATTTCAGCCCTTATTCAACGTGAGAAAAAAGGTGGATTCTGGAGTGTCGAAACCATGCTGGCCCGTTCAGCAATGGAACTTTTAAGCTTAGAGGTTGAAAAAGAGGAAGTGGTGCCAATTTCAATGGCTGACATGCACGAGTACCTCATCGACCAAACCAGCGAATCAGGCTCGGTGTTCACTCGAATTACGCCTTATGTACAATTGTCTGAGACACCAGCTTATTGCCAAACCGGTCCATCAGTCATGGGCGCTCATGACCCAATCATGACGACATGGAGCGAAGAGCCTGCAGGAAACGGTGTAATCACTCACCGTCCATCAGAAGTGGTTAACCGAGGCTTGTTTGGTTTCATCCCTGGCTATGGTCACGAAGACATCATGCTACGCTAAGCAAACCGTCTTCAACGCTCAGTAAACCATCTTTACCGCTCAACAAATTACGTTCAGCATTTAGACAGGTGAGTTTCGTTCCTCACAATACAAAACGAAACCATCATGAGTAACCCAAAAGGCGAGATAAAAATAGAAGCTTATTTTTATCTCGCCTCGATACTATTCGACTATTCGGTTATGTATACCGGAAATCGTTAGGCATAAACTCACTGAAATACTCATAAGGCCTGAAATTAACTTCATCTAGTAAACTCTTACTATTCTACACCCTTGACTTAACCGCATCGTCACCAACCTAAAAGATCAATTGGAATTTTCACAATCGCTTTCTTTACTTGCATCGGCTGCTCAGTTGCACATAATGGACGATGGACTTGGTTAGGGTAAAACAAAGCAAAATCCCCATTTTGTAACGATACAAATTGCTCTTGTTCGACCGTATCAAAAAACATCACATCACTTTCCAACTCCATAATACCTTTATATTTAGTCTCTAAATGATTGCTAAACCCAATTATTTCATTGCCTTCCAAAACAATCTGTATATCAGCGTAGCATTTATGAATCTCTGCTTTGCGCGCACTTTTTTCCTGTGTTTCAGCTTCTGCCAAGACAACAAACACGCCTTCTGTTCCTAATTCATACCTGCCTAAAGGATTGTGCTTAGAGACTTCTATCGCGCTTGTTATCAAAGTTTTAATCTCAGGTTTGACATACGGAAGTAGGTCAAGATTGTTTACATTACCAAATAACATATTTTATCTCGAATAAAAATAGGGATTCGAAAGAACCCCTCTATTTGACTGACTCTTATAATTTAATGACTCTAAAAGTTTTGATGGAAAGCAACATTATTCTTCAAGTTAATAATTTGCTTCAACACTACATCTTCTGGTGCATCACGTTTATATTTTGTTGAATCTTTTGTATCCATGAACAGGCTAAACACCTCATAACCATGATTTTTAGCTGCTTGGTAAAAATACTCCAAATCACTATTTTTGGAAAAAGAGTTAGTAACGGCAATATTATCGACATTATCTCTCATCAGCTGTAACACTGATTCTTTACAATATTCATCAGCATGAATTTTTAACTTTTCATCATATTTATTTTTGCCATAGCTCGCATAGTAATCCCAGCACGAAACGACGTTATTACTAATCGTATTGGCAAATTCCGTTTTACCAGTACCGAATGGGCCACGAACAATATATAAAAATTTCATTGATTATTACTCCGGAAAATTATCTTACGCTACTACAGGCTCTTTTTCTTGTTCTGCTACTTTTTTTGGTGAACTAAGAGTAAACATCGCTAATACCGTCGCTGCGGCTGCAAATACTCCAAAATAGATATAACTCATTGGGAAACCATGTGTATCATACATTGTGCCCATGACTGGTGCCGCAATCGCTGTCATTAAGTTATTAATCACTTGAAATCCGAACATGTAAGTGAAAGAGTTGACTTTTTTATCAAACTGTTCAGCAATATAAGCAAAAACAGACACAATAAGTAATGGGTTAACGACGCCAAATAATAGTTTAGCTACCACAGCAAGGTATAGATTCTTTTCGCCAAGACCAGCAAAACCTATCATCAACAAGAACGATGTGATACCAACAGCAGTGAGAAGTAAGCTTCCTTTCGCTCCAATCTTCTTAATAATGAATGGCACGCTAGCACTGACAGCGAACAAGAAAATAGCGGTAATCCCGTCCATATTTGAACTGAACGTAATACCTTCTTCTTGCGTTGGAAAGAAGCTAATAAAATAGCGAGTAAACTGTGTCATCGACGTCCAGAAAACAACCGAAATGGTGCCAGCGTAAGTCATAAACGCCCACATCTTCTTATTTTTCAGTAGTTTAATAACATCTTCTTTTCTGATTTTTTCAGCAGACAATACTTCATTATCCACTTCATCCAAGTGACTGACTCTCAATGAGAAGGCAAAGAACAACATAAGCAATGCGGCAATACTACACGCAACAAAGATAAGATCTGGATTAATGTTATAAAGATAACCAGCAAGAATAGCGGATGCACCCCAAGCTGCAATACCAAAACCATTCACTAAGCCAAAGTCATTATTATGGCAACGGGCAAATCGGTCTGAATAAGAAGCAATGACACCACTACCTGCTTGGAATAACATGCCTAAATAGATTGAACCGACAATGATTCCTGGTACAAACGTGGCTTCATCACTTAATAGTGGCCCGTAAACATAGATATAGAATGGACCAATCAATACACTTAGAAGAGCAATAAAATAAAGTAAGTGTTTCTTAAGACCTAATTTATCCATGATGTAACCCATGGCAGGCTTAAATAAAACCGCAATACCGGTTTGCAACCCAAACAGCACACCAATTTGCGAGCCATCAATGCCAACGCTATCGTTCAGCCACACTGCAAATAGTGAGCCTGAGCTCAGAGACCAAAAAAAGTTATAAAAAAAGTACATAAGGCAGACTTTGCCCATAGCCACTCTATTCGAATCGGTTTTCATATTTACTCCGTTATATACCTAAACAGTCATTACTTTGACATGCCTAAAAATTTCTAATAGTGATATTACAGCGTGATAGATGAGCAGACAGTGACAGGTGTAACACTTTGCATCATTGGATGATATTTAAACCCATCTGGTTAACCAAAGAAGTGGTGTAAGAATGGATCTTACGAAAAAAGACGTGAAATAAAATACGAAGGCTATTTTAACGTAGTGTACGCCAATATGATAAGGCAGAGTAAACAAGTGCAAATATGTAAACAGCCCTTTTTGATAGTATCTAGCTTCTGACATGCCGCATTCTCAACAGACATCGGATACTTTTCTGCCAGCTTCAACTTCCTTCAAGATCTTAACAATCTACGTTTCTGTATAGCGTCATTTGTTCATCAGCGTTCTCCATTTGGTTTAGTTTAAACGGAGGAACTCTAAATCGGAATACTTCTATTTTAGGGAATGGTTACAAAAAGAAATATAGCATTATTTTCAAACAAAAAAAGGCGAGCAGTGATCACCAAAGCTCGCCTTGTCGCAAATAATAACGAATTCTAGCTAATCAGAAACTCGTATACCCCCCCTGCGACAGGAACTCCTTTCTCTAAACAATCTGATTTGTAATCCATTTGAGGATCATTTGGCGCAAGCACTTTTTCCACATCTGGCGCAGGTGTTACTTCTCTTAGTTCACATACCATTGTCGCCATAGAGCGAGCAAACAACGGTGTACCCAACCTTTCAGGGTTTATTACAATTACCAGACTTGCTAACTCGCGCATTTTGTCGTAATCGCTGTACATTCCAATGATGTTGTTACCGTAATTGGCTCCCATCAAAATTCCAGTCAGCGCATCGATCGCCAATGCAATACCGGAACCCTTATGGCCACCAAAAGGCAGTAAATTCTCCACTTTATGTGGATCTCTCGTTTCGTTGCCATCGGCATCGATGGCAACGCCTAGCGGAATTTGATCGCCCGTTTCTTTTGCATGTAGCAACTTACCAAACGCTGTCGCACTGGTCGCCATATCGATAATCATTGGATGGCTTCCCTCGACAGGAAACCCAAACGCGATTGGGTTTGTTCCCAAGAACCGTCCGACTCCACCATGGGGAGCCATGCAAGCATCGGTTTGCGTCATACCTATGCCGATCATCCCAGATTCAGTTGCCATGTTCATAAAATAAGAAAGTGCACCACAGTGAGACGCTTTCTTAATACTGACAAATCCAAGTCCAGTATCACTTGCCATTTCAATAGCATGTTTCGTTGCCGCGACAAGAGCAGGATGCCCCAAACCATCATCAGCATCTAATATTCCAACAGAAGGTGATATGGGCTCGAAACGATGTTCAGTAGCAGCATTCAGGCCACCAGCCAAAACTCGCTGACAGTAATGTTCAACGCGCATAACACCGTGAGAATGAACGCCCGTTAGGTCAGCGTATATCAATACATCAGCCACACACTTCGCATCGAGTACTGAAAACCCTGCTTCTACAAGCTTTTGAGTCGCCATGTTTCTCAGCACTTCTTCCTTCACCCTAACTGTTGTCATATATGCCTCTTAAAACCTTGTATTAAATCGTGTTATTCACTAACAAGCCGTGTTTATCATCATATCAACGGTGCAAATGACACCATGGTTAACCAATGAGCTTTATTTATAATTGATAGTTTGATGAATTTCAGTGATCACAATCACATGGCTCACCAAATCACCCCAACTGGACAACCAATTGAACGATTTTTGTTCGTAACATGCTTGTTATTGTACTTATTTGCGCCCTTATTATTGTAATTGAAGCGGCTTCTAATCATTATGCATGCCGAAAAATTAGGCCAACAACGACCTACATACCAATAAATGCGTACTATAGTCGCGATTACTGTCCGTTAGTGAAAATTACGTGCGCCTTGTCACGCTGCTTGTCTCTCCTGCTTACTACATATTGCACCAAACCTAAAACTGGTTTACCTTTGCCGAAGATTCAATATTATTCTCAGAGGTAGATATGGACAAATCAGGGGAAAAACTCAGCCTCGCTAGTCGTCGTGCGATCGAGTTGGGTTATGATAAAAAAGGCTCGGAGTGGATGGTTGAGTTCGATGTCATCGATCTCAAAGGCGATTTCGAGTTCGAAGACGGTGTCATTAGAAGAGATCCAACAGCGGTCATTCAAGTCGACAATACCTACCATTGTTGGTACACGAAAGGGGAAGGTGAAACACTCGGATTTACCGGCGATATCAACGATAAAGTGTTCCCCTGGGATCTTACAGAGGTATGGCATGCTAGCTCCGAAGATGGCATCACCTGGAAGGAAGAAGGACCCGCGATTCAAGCCGGCTCACCCGGCGAATATGACGATCGTGCCGTCTTTACACCGGAAGTCCTTGCCCATGAAGGCCGGTACTACCTTGTTTACCAAACGGTTAAATCGCCTTATACCAACCGCCAATATGAAGAAATCGCAATGGCATGGGCAGACAGCCCATTTGGACCTTGGACCAAAGCCGAAGCACCTATTTTAAGCCCGTCGAAAGACGGCGAGTGGAGTGGTGAAGAAGACAATCGATTTATCGTGAAATCAAAAGGCAGTTTTGATAGCCATAAGGTCCACGACCCATGCTTAATGTTCTTCGACAATAAGTTCTACCTTTATTACAAGGGTGAAACAATGGGCGAAGAAATGAACATGGGGGGTCGTGAGATCAAGCATGGTGTGGCCATTGCTGACCATATCCTAGGTCCATACATCAAATCTGAGTACAATCCGATATCCAATAGTGGTCATGAAGTGGCGGTGTGGCACTACAACGGAGGCATCGCGTCATTGATCACGACTGACGGCCCTGAAAAGAATACGATTCAGTGGGCAAAAGATGGCATAAACTTCGAAATCATGTCCTACATAAAAGGAGCACCCGAAGCATTGGGTATCTTCCGTTCTGAAGAGTCAGACTCAACGCTCGAACCGGGTTTAGAGTGGGGGCTGTGTCATAAGTATGACCCATCTTGGAACTGGAACTTCATCTGTCGATACCGTATCAAGCGACAAGTACTGGACATCGGCACCTTCCAAAACAGCAACTAATTGGGGCGCTATTTTGAAATCACCACGTATCATCTCTGCTCGTTAGAGATGATACGTCATGAAATAGACTCACCGCAAAGTCTCATCACGTTATCCGATAGCGTGACAGGAATAACGATATGGGGCTTGTATAATGCCAAGGAATAACATTTTATTTAATCTTGATTGGCAATTCCTATTAAAGGACACACCCAATTTCTTTGCCGATGATTGGCAATCCATTAAACTGCCTCACGATTGGAGTATTGCTTTTCCCTTTTCATCCGAATTAGACGGCGCGACCGGTTACCTTCCCGGTGGCATCGGTTGGTACAAAAAACCGTTTGCAAACCCAATAAGTCGTCTGCACAAAAAAGCATTTCTTGTGTTTGATGGTATCTATAATCATTCCCAAATATGGTTAAATGGAACTCATCTCCATACTCAGCATTATGGCTACTCTCCATTTATCATCGATATCACACGACACCTCGAAGAAGAAAATGAATTACTGATTAAAGTCGACAGAACTCGATTCGTTGACAGTCGCTGGTACACAGGATCCGGTATTTACCGCGATGTGAACCTTGTCATGACCGATAAAACTCATATCGGTTTATGGCAGAACAGACTAAGTACACCCAAGATAACCCCCAGCTATGCCGAGATTCATCAAGATATTGAGATCGAGTTTTCTGAGCGACATCAAGATAAAACCATGCGGTTAGTTTCCAAAGTGGTTGAATCAAAAAAAGTAGGCGCCCTTTCTGTCTCGCAACATGAAACTAAGGTCGAGAAAATAAACGACAAATATCACTTAATTTTGCCCATTAAAAACCCAAAACTTTGGGATACAGACACTCCGTTTTTTTATACCGTTGTAACCGAACTCTATATTGACAATGTTTTAGTTGATATTACCGAAGAGCGCTGCGGCGTCAGAAGTATTCACTTTGACACCATGAACGGCTTTTTCCTTAATAATCGACCAATGAAAATCCAAGGTGTCTGTTTACACCACGACGGAGGGATTGTCGGAGCCGCAGTACCGAGAGAAGTCTGGCAAAGAAGATTAACCATTCTAAAATGTGGAGGCGTTAACGCCATTCGAATTGCTCATAATCCAGCCTCTAAAGTCCTTTTGGATCTTTGTGACGAGCTTGGGTTACTAGTCCAGGATGAATTTTTTGACGAATGGGATTACCCAAAAGACAAACGCCACAATATGGGAGAACAACACGCCGATTATTATTCTCGAGGTTCTTACGAGTACTTCCAAGAGGATGCAGAGAAAGACCTTACAAACACATTACTTTGCCATCATAATCACCCATCTATATTTATGTGGAGTATTGGCAACGAAATTGAGTGGACCTATCCAAGAAATGTCCAAGCAACCGGCTTTTTTGACGCAAAATGGGATGGCAATTACTTTTGGAGCCTTCCACCAAACTCGCCGTCAGAAATTGCACAACAACTCAAATCACTCCCAAAACAACGATATGACATTGGAAAAACCGCTCAAAAACTTACTCAATGGGTGAAAAAACTCGACCCACATCGTCCCGTGACGGCCAATTGTATCTTACCCTCAGTTAGTTACCTTTCTGGTTATTCCGACGCACTTGACGTCATTGGGTACAGCTATCGACGCGTCATTTATGACTATGGACACCAACTCTACCCTCACCTTCCCATTATCGGTAATGAAAGCTTACCGCAATGGCACGAATGGAAGGCAGTGATTGAGCGTCCATTTATCGCAGGGCTTTTTCTGTGGACTGGGATTAATTACCTAGGAGAATCACACAATCAATGGCCAACGAAGATCACCAACAGCGGATTGTTAGATACCGCAGGATTTAAAAAACCGAGTTATTTCTTGTTTCAATCTCTGTGGACAGAAACTCCGATCACAAAAATCTACACTCATCCAGCTAGCAGCAGCAATCTAAACATCAATAAAGCGAATTATTTAGCCTTTGAAAAAGACCCGCATGCGTGGGAACAACGACTATGGTCATGGCATGACGTAGAGCAACATTGGAATTATGAAAACGGCGATTGGATCATTGTTGAAGTCATTTCTAATTGTCCTAGCGTTGAATTATGGATCAACGAGATAACTTACGGTGTTCGGCATTTAACAAGTCAAAATGATCACATAATGCGTTGGGCTGTACCGTTCACTGCCGGCTCCATTCAAGCGCGAGGTCTAATAGATGACCGCTCTGAATGCATCGATGTCATTGCCACCACACAGCAAGCATATTTAATAAAAATCACTGAAGAAGCCGTTTCAGACAACGATGAAGTGAAGCAGTTTGTTATCTCAATACTCGACGAAAACAATAATCCTATCACACACCAAGACACAAGTTTTATCCTCGATGACATGTATAATCTCGATTGGATAGGCAGTGACAATGGTAATATCAATACCGCCAACTGCTTTACCCAGAAACAATGTCACACCTATCAAGGCAAAACCTTGCTAATGGTACGTATCAAAAACCAAAACGCAGGTTATTCTTTCTCTATTTTACATCCACACCTTGGACGCTTTACTTACCATTCTTAACACTACAACACACATCCTTCGAAAAATGGAAGGCGGAAAAGTTAAAAGTGCACACGCTAGAGTGAGCGATTTATTTACCAATTTTTCCGGACTTCATCAACACTATGAATTCATGGTTAATTACTTCCACATCCATGAATTCTTTTCCCCGACATGACGGTGTGATTAGTTGTAAATGGTTTTCCTTTTCAATTGATAGTTGAATGAATTGGACTAATTCGTCTGCACCATCACCATTATTGGCGCATCAGTATTAGATTAAAAGTTACCATTAATCAACAACTTGATTTATTTATTTATTAAGTAATACTTTTATTGCCCAAAGAAAAATCATCAAGATTCAGGGGCATTAATATTATAATGCTGAATCTTTCATGGTTTACACCTCCAACATTGGGTGGATGACTACCAGAGGATTAACACTATGAGATTAACATGGATACTGGCTGCTTTGATTCTAGGAGGATGCTCAGCATCTCCTGATATGGCAGCTAATGGCGATACATGGAAACAGTATGGATACGGACAATCAATTGATGGGCTCTATCCGATATCCAGTGAACAATTCAACGCACTCTCAGGCGTTAATAGAGAGGCATACAAAGAAGGGTATAATTTAGGGCGCGAAGAATACTGTGACATCCCCCCAGTTTTAAGGCAAAAGTATATCGATGACAATTACGGTCGAATCTGCTCGCAATATCAAAAGTTATAACTACAAGTAATGACTTATAAATCCGACAGCAGGATGCAGCACGCCATTTAAAACCTTCCTTGGCAAGCCGTATGCGCATCCTTAAGCAGTCAACTGTTCCGCTTTACTTCTCGCTTTTTATCTGTATTAGCTTGCTTTAATATTCTCCACGTTACCATCACACAGACCCTGTCGCGTAAAACCAGAGGCTCGCTCATCACCCCTACTCTACTCATTAAACAAGTCAATTCATGCCCAATTAGAGTTGTTAATCAATTTCCTAAATCTCACTCACATATTAACCAAAAAAAACTATACTCATCAACCTTTGAATTTATACTTGAATTTAATATTCATATACAAAGGACAATGCAATGACGAGACAGATTCAAGATCTAAGTGGATGTCGATGGCAAATGGAACGAATGCGGCCCGGACAAGGAAAAATAGAAGGGTTACATCTGTTGCCTGCCGAATACCAAGGCACGACGTTTAGCTGGAACTTTGCAGCCGTACCCGGCGATGTTTATACCGACCTTTATCGAGTAGGAGAGCTCGACGATCCTAATTTTGGTCGAAATATGCATCGAGCAAAATGGGTTCAAGAGTACGAATGGTGGTATCAAAGGCGTTTTGCAATAGACCCTGCGATGAAAGGCCAACAAATACGTCTTATTTTTGAAGGGGTCGATTACAGTTGTGAAGTTTGGCTTAATGGGCAATTCCTAGGCAGCCACGAAGGCATGTTCTCTTCTTTTTATTTTGATATTACCGATATTGTCAGTTACGAAGATTGGAAAGACGGCTCAAACAACCTGATGGTGAAATTAAATCCTCCGCCTAAAAACTATCGTAATTGCGGTGGCAAGAAAGTGAATTTTTCCGGAGATTACTTCTCTGGATTGGTTCCTTTTGGAATATGGCAGCCAGTCAAGATAGAAGCAAGCGATCCCACCCGTATAAAAGAAATATGCACGGATGTCACTTTGCAAGATGACAATACCGCAATTTTGCATTTAGAGGTGGTGGTGAATAACAGCAATCAGGAATCTAAGTCAATTTGCCTTGCCGCGATACTAAACGGCAAAAACTGCGAAACAACCACAACATCCCATCAATTATCAGTATTGGCACCTCCCGGTGAGACAACTATCCAAACAAAAATAGTTGTCAAAGATGCGCAGCTATGGTGGCCATGGGACATGGGAAAGCCCAATCTGTATAAACTGGATGTGTCGCTATTATCCGAAAAAACGTCCACATTAGACACCTACACGGAAACGATTGGCCTTAGAGAAGTATCTATGGAGATGAACCCTGGTTTCACGGAAGAAGAAGCTGAGTTCCCATGGACATTCAAAATTAACGGTAAACGCCACTTTCTACGTTCGGCTTGTTGGGGCGGACAGCCTTCATTTTTCTACGGGCGTAATAATGATGAAAAATACCAACATCGTTTAAACCTCGTCAAAGAAGCCAATATTAACAACTTACGAATCTTCGGTTGGCACCCGCCAGAGGTTCCTGAATTCTATAAACTTTGTGATGAATTAGGCATTACAGTATGGACCAACTTCACATTAGCGACTCAAGCTTATCCTAAAGACGAAGACTTTGTTCAAGGCGTCCTACACGAATGTCTCGAAACCGTGAAGCAACGTAGAAATCACCCGTCACAAATTTTTTGGATGGGTGGGGAGGAAGTTTTTTTCTCCGGTGCGCATGAAAAAAGTGGCAACAAAATGCTAATGGAGCGAATTGGCAAAATTGTCAATTCTGCCACTGCAGTACCTTATGGACTGGCGTCTCCATTAAGCTCGGAATCCGCGATTAATATGGGATTTAAACCTAAAGAATCGATTCACGCTAATGAACACTATTATCAAGGAGGAGCCGAATTCATGGAAGAGTATTACCCTTCGCTTGATTGTGCGATCATTCCTGAATTGACGGCCGCATCAGCCCCAAATGTGGAAAGCTTAAAGCGATTTATACCTGAAGATGAACTTTGGCCAATGGGACCAAGTTGGGCTTACCATTGGGCGGATATTGATATTCTAAAAAACCTAAACTTTGAAGTCTTTAACGACTACAGAATAGACTCGCTTGAACAATTTGTTGAAGCGACACAAATTGCTCAAGGAACCGTCATTCAATATGCATTAGAGACCTATCGCCGACGTAAACCAAAAATGAGCGGCGTTGCCATTTGCCACTTCATCACCCATGTTCCCGATATAAAATGGGGGGTGGTCGATTATTATGGTGAAAAAAAACGCTCATTTGGCTACTTAAAACGCGCCTATCAACCTTTATTACCAAGCCTTGCATTTCATAAAAGACGCTGGAAGTCTGGGGAGGAATTTAATGCAGAACTCTGGATTGTCAATGACTATCAACATGAGCATCGCGATTTAATTTTGGAATGGCAAGTCATGTATCAAGGGCAACCGACAGGTAGAAAAGACCAAGTGCAAATTTCGGTAAAACCCGATTCGTCAGAATCTATTAGCAAGGTAAGCTGGCTAATACCAGGTGATGCGGATGGCACATTTGACATCGAATGTATCATTCGAGAACAAAACGGTAATGTCGTCGCGACGAATTTATATACATTACTCATTGGAGACCAAGAAAAAGCAAAAGCACAAAGTCTAGCGTATTTGGCACAAGCAAAAAAAAGGTTGGAAAAACACGGACATGGCGTTTATCGATATTGGCCTGAAATGTGGAAAATAGACTAAACATCAACAACTAAAATACCAATGAGGAGCTTTCTATCTCCTCTTTTTTACGGAAATACAGTAAAGTACATCATGCAAAATTAACCAGATAAAGTGAAACCAATGACGAACAAATATGCGGTTCCAGCCTTAGATAAAGGATTGGATATCCTTGAATTTCTCGCCACGCAAGAAGCCCCTCTTTCTCAAGCTGAAATTGCCTTGGCGCTCGAACGAAGCAGCAATGAAATCTATCGCGTATTGATAGGACTCGAGTCCCGCGGTTACCTGTACCGCAACTCTGAGTCAGCTAAATACGTGATGTCACTCAAGCTCTATACTCTCTCAAGACGTATTTCACCATTAGATAGAATAAGAAGACATGCGCTCCCGCTGATGGAGGATTTAGCCTTCAACTGCGGTCAATCTTGTTACCTTTCCATGCTGTACCAAAGCCAATCCATGGTCATAGTTAATGCCAACAACCATGGCCCTATCACTCTCGCCGTCGCGGAAGGCGTACTGTCAGCGCCTTCTCGCTCTGCCGCAGGTCAAATACTACTCGCAAACAGTAAACCCACTGTCCAAGCGATGATTCTAGAACGAGATGACCATTTTAACGAGCTAAAAAATGAAGAAAAAAGTACCCTCTACTTAATTTTAGATCAAACTAAAAAGGATCAATACGCTGTCGCCGAATCATCATTTTTGCCTGGTATCACAGAAATTTCTACATTAATCGGCAAACCAGATGGGCAAATCGTCGCGTCACTCACAATACCGATGCTACCAACTCAGACAAAAACAGCACCTAGTGAACAATTAAAACAAGCAATGATACAAACGGCGAAACAAATTTCACTAGAAATAAATAATGGCTAGCCGCGGGAGTGGTCATTTTTATTGCTCGGTAAACATACAAGAAAAACCGCACTATGAGACTATCAAATCAAAGGGCGGTTTTGTTTGGTAAATTATTAAAGCGGCTTGAACTTTAAATACGCACTTAACTCGTTAAATACGCATAGACACCTTTCGCGACAGGAATACCTTCCACTTCACATTTTGCTTTATATGCCACTTGTGGATCGTTGGGAGCCAATACTTTCTCAGTGCCAGGCACTGGCGCAACTGAACGTAATTCTGACACCATCGCCGCCATCGTCACGGCAAATAAAGCATTGCCTAATTTTTCAGGGTTAATCACAATAACCAAACTCGCCAATTTACGCATCTTGTCGTAATCACCATACATACGAACAACGTGGTTGCTGAAGTTTGCACCCATCAATACACCAGTCAACGCGTCAATTGCTAACGCAATACCAGAGCCTTTGTGACCACCGAACGTCAATAAATTCTCAACCTTATGAGGATCGGTCGTGATGTTACCCTCAACATCGATTGCCAAGCCTTCATCAATTGACTGGTTGGTCTCTTTGGCATGCAGTAATTTACCAAATGCTGTTGCACTGGTCGCCATGTCTACGATCATCGGTGTACCACCTTCAACAGGAAAGCCGAACGCAATCGGGTTAGTCCCTAAAAAGCGTTCAGCACCACCATGAGGTGCAACACAGGTGTCCGTTTGCGTCATTGCGATCGCAATCATTCCTTGGCTCGTTGCTTGCTCCATAAAGTAAGAAAGTGCACCACAGTGTGACGTGTTTTTCACGCTTACAAAACCAAGGCCGGTTTCTTTCGCAAGTTCAATACCGTGATTCGTTGCGGCAATCAGCCCCGAATGACCCATTCCGTCATCTGAATCTAAAATTGCTACAGATGGTGATACCTGTTCGATGGTAAAGTTCGCGTTAGGATTTAGACCACCAGCCTCAAGTCGTTGACAATAATGCTCGACGCGCATCACACCATGCGAATGAACACCGGTAATATCAGCATGGACCAACACATCGGTTACTTCTTTTGCTGTTTTATCATCCAATCCTGCGCCTAGTAATTTATTAAGAGCAAGCGATTTGAGTTCTTCTGAATTTACATTAACCGTTGACATACCACTTCCTCTTAAAAATTGATCACGCCTTTGACTAACTCTTTATTTTCTACGACATCCTGTTTGTAACTATTGCCAAAAGTGTAGAAGTCATAATCTTGGTTTTTCATAATATCTTGAGAAATCGCACCCGAAGCCATTAATTCAATGACACGCTCAAAATCGATACGAGTTGCATTTCGGCTACTCAATAGTGTGGTTTCTTTTTTGTGGAATGTTGGATCATCTAAAACCAAGTCACCGATATAAAGGCCGATGAAAACAATTTTTCCGCCATGACGAATCAAATCAACACTTCGAGACATAGAACCTTTATTACCAGTCGCATCCATCAATACACACGCAAGTTCTCCGCCAAACGCTTTCTTTAGATTACTAACGTAATCATCAAGCAATGGGTTTAGAGCTTTAACACCGAGCTTTGTAGCAACTTGTTCACGTCGTCCCGCATCAACATCAACCACGACCACGTTAGCCCCTTCCGCTTTTGCAATCGCGGCTGCCGCCAAACCAATTGGACCTGCGCCAACGACGACAACATTATTGCGAGCGTTGATGTCTGCACGACGTACCGCATGGGCACTGATCGCAAAACACTCAACAAGGGCGCCTTCGGAGTTGCTGACATTCTCTGGTAACTCAACTAAGTTATCTTCATAAACTGCCAAGTATTCAGAAAAACCACCGTCGCGATGAACGCCGTAAAGTGACACGTTCTCACAGCAATTTGTTTTATTCTCATTACATGCAGAGCACCTTCCACAAGGTACACAAGGGATCACTGAATATCGCTTACCTGTCATAGCAGACTGACAGGCTTCGCCTGTTTTTTCAGCGGTTCCACAAATTTCATGCCCCAATACTCGTGGGTATGAGAAAAAAGGCTGTCTACCCGCATAAGCATGGATATCCGTTCCACAAATACCGACAGAATTAATTTTAAGCAGTACTTGGTTATCTAAAATTGATGGAATATCACGTTCAATATATTCAATGCTGTTTGGCTCATGGCAAATGAGTGTTTTCATAGTTGGTTTCCTTAATTCTTGGCAATAGAATCAATGACGGCACTGATTCCTTCAGATTCGATAGACGTAAACGCCGCAATCACTTGATTGTAAAATTCTGGGTTATCTAACTTATGTGTACCGAAGATTTTTTCAATTGAAAGCAATGCATTAGCCTTTTCTACAGAAGTGACATCGGCTAAAGCGATCTCTTTATAGATGGGCTCAAGTGGGTCAAAAATTGTGTCACCGTTGGCCACTTGGTTGAGGGTGTAATGCATCCACCCAGCGATAGCAACCGGTAAACAAACACTCTCGACACCGCGACGCTGCAATGTCATAAATGGGTCAATTGAGCGCTGAGGTAGCTTTTGAGAACCATCCATCGCGATTTGACCCGTTTTGTGTTTTATATTGGTATTACTAAAGCGATGAATCAGAAGGTTCGCGTAATTTTCAAGGTTGACTTCAAGTCCTTCCTGTAGCGATTTAGCTTGCTCTTGAGTCATCAAACGAAGCGTCGCTTTTTTCAACGCCACATCTTGCATACATTGATAAATATACTCATGTCCAACTAAGCTACCGTTATAGGCAAGGAATGAGTGGCTACCGTTTAGCATTCGAAGCTTCATCTCTTCATAAGGCAAAACATCACCAACAAACATGGCACCAGCAAGGTCCCAGTCAGGACGACCAGCGACAAAGTTATCTTCAACCACCCACTGTCTGAAATCTTCACACACAATGCCACATGGATCTCTATAACCGGTTTCCTGTTCAATGACATCAAATTGATCTTCAGTCATCGCTGGCACAATTCGGTCAACCATTGTGCTAGGGAAAGTCACATGCTCTTCGATCCAGTGAGCGAGCAAAGGATCCAGAGCTTTTGCAAACGACAGCACCGCATCTTTTGTCAGTAAGCCATTCTCTGGAATGTTGTCACACGACAGCACACTGAATGGTGTTAATCCGAGGTTACGACGCTGACGTAATGCTTCGGTAATACAACCAATTGCAGATATCGGTGAGCGTGGATTGGCTAAGTCATGCTGAATCAATTCGTTGCTCAAATCCAAACGACCAGATTGAGGGTCGGTACAGTACCCTTTTTCCGTGATCGTCAAAGACACGATTTTGACCTGTTCTTCAGTCATTTTCGCTATCGCACATTCAATACCATCAACCGGAGTGTGAATCGACTCCGAAATCGTTCTGATCAATCGAGTATGGGTATCGCTTGCAGACTTCTCAACAACCGTAAACTGTTCATTTTGCTGTTGTAGATTGCGAATAAGGTCTTCTGGACCAAATAGGTTAATTTCACAAATCCCCCACAACTTACCGGTTGCTTGGTTTGTAAGATCGTTATAAACCGCCTGGTGACCTCGGTGAAATGCACCAAAACCAAGGTGCACAATATCCGTTTGTAGAGCTGTTCTGTCATAATCTGTTTGAGACGAGTATTTAGCCTCAAAGTTTCTGTTTGCTGATGTCATATTCCAAGCCTGATTGATTGACCATTGTGTTAAAAATCGGCTAATCCATGCCGTGTTTAATCAATTATAGACACAAACAAACAACCAATACAAGTCATTGGATAACCAATTATATTATCAATAAGTGATACAGCTAACATTTTCAAGTAGATTAATAATATAAATAATCAAACAAAGCCCCGCCAATAAAGGATAGAAGTCTGATTTCACACAAATAACAAAAGTGTGAACTCAGACATTAAATCACCAGATCAATTGGTTGACCACGGAGACCTGCACGTTTAAAGTAGGATCAAGTTCAACCAATTTTAGTGGATATAGGTACTTACCTTTTATCTTCAACCTAAAATCAAATTACGAGTACTAAAATGAATGATATTAGTCCAAAATATCCTAAAATCTTAAGCTTTGGTGAACCAATGTTTGAGTTTAGCCAACTAACAAAAGCAAATAGTGGCGGTGGTGACTTTTTAAGTGGGTTTGGTGGCGATGCCTCTAACTTTGCTATCGCAGCAGCAAGACAAGGCGCCGATGTTGGTATGTTGACCCATGTCGGAGATGATGAATTCGGCAAACGTTTTTTAGATTTGTGGCAACAAGAACAAGTATGTGCGGCACAGGTCGTCTCCAACCAAGATGCCCATACTGGTGTTTACTTTATTACCCATGATCAAGATGGACATCATTTTTCTTTTATGAGAAAAAACTCTGCAGCATCACTTATTACCCCTGCTCGCTTGCCAGTTGACGCAATCCGCCATGCTAAGTTGTTACATACCACAGCCATCACACAAGCAATCAGTGCGACAAGTTGTGATGCTGTATTCAGTGCTATCGATATTGCGAATAGTAATAATACCTTAGTTTCTTTCGATACTAACTTACGCCTTAAGCTTTGGTCGCTTAAACGCGCGAAAGCCATTATTGAAGAAACCATTTCAAACGTCGACATCTGCTTTCCAAGTGTTGATGAGGCTCAACTGCTTACCGGACTTAAGCAACCTGATGACATTATCGATCACTACCTCAAGCTTGGTGCTAAAGTGGTGGTCCTTAAGCAAGGCGGCGACGGTGCCACCGTTGCAAATGAACATACTCGCCATCACATCAAGCCGCATCAAGTCACGCCGCTAGATGCCACTGCAGCAGGCGACTCTTTTGCAGGCTCCTTTTGTACCCATTATGTCAATGGGTTGAGTTTAGAAGACTGTTTAGCTCACGCGAATGCGACCGCCTCTATCACCATTACAGGTTACGGCGCCGTTTCTCCACTGCCAACACTTGCTCAAGTGAAATCTCGCATGGTCGGTAACTAAACGCTAAGGAATTATTATGTCTCTATTAAATAAACAGTTGGCTCAGTATAAAGTCATTCCCGTTATCGCCATTGATAGTGCAGAAGATATTTTGCCATTGGGTGAACAGCTTGTCACAAATGGGTTACCTGTTGCGGAAATCACCTTTCGTTCAGACGCTGCAGAAGAAGCGGTCAGACTGCTTCGCAAGGCTTATCCAGACATGTTGATTGGTGCCGGCACCATATTGAACGAAAATCAAGTGATTGCTGCTAAAGATGCAGGGGCCGATTTCATTGTTTCACCAGGGTTAAACCCCAATACGGTCAATGCGTGCTTAAGACATGACATTGATATCATTCCTGGTGTGAATAACCCATCTTTGGTCGAACAAGCAATTGAACTCGGCGTTACCACGTTAAAATTTTTTCCAGCAGAAGCATCTGGGGGGTTGAATATGCTGAAATCTTTGCTCGGCCCTTACCAACAAATTAAAATAATGCCGACCGGGGGCATTAATCCCGAGAATATTCACGAGTACCTCTCATTACCAGCCGTTCTCGCTTGCGGTGGTACGTGGATGGTTGATAAAAAACTGGTTAACGATGGCAATTGGACTGAGATTGGCCGATTGGTTCGCGAAGTTGTTAAGTCTGTCGCTTAAGTGAAAATAGAAGATAGAAGATAGAGAGCAATATGAATACAGCAATTAAAAATATTGAAACCAAATTGTTTAAGATCCCCTTAGCAGAGGTTCTCTCTGATGCTAAACATGGCGATCACGACCACTTTGAATTAATCACAACGACAATCACTCTTGAAGATGGCAGTCAAGGGACTGGCTACACGTACACTGGCGGCAAAGGCGGCTTTTCTATAAAGGCGATGTTGGAGTACGATATTCAACCCGCGATTATCGGTAGAGATGCTTCAAAAATTGATGAAATCTACGACTTTATGGAATGGCATATTCACTATGTAGGCCGAGGTGGTATATCCAGCTTTGCTATGTCCTGCGTAGATATTGCGCTTTGGGATTTAAAAGGTAAACGTGAAAACCAGCCTCTCTGGAAGATGGCCGGTGGAAAAAACCATACTTGCCAATCTTACTGTGGTGGCATCGATCTTCAGTTTCCACTAGAAAAATTACTGAATAACATTAAAGGCTATCTTGAAAATGGCTTTAATGCCGTCAAGATAAAGATCGGTCGCGCAAACATGCAAGAAGATATTGATCGAATCAAAGCTGTGCGTGAATTCATCGGCCCTGACGTCACGTTTATGATTGATGCAAATTACTCGTTGTCTGTTGAGCAAGCAATCACGTTATCTAAGGCAGTTGAACAATACAACATCACATGGTTTGAAGAGCCGACCATTCCAGATAACTATCTTGGTTATGCCGAAATTGCAGACAACACGTCTATTCCACTTGCTATGGGTGAAAACCTACATACTATCCATGAGTTCGGTTATGCGATGGATCAGGCGAAACTTGGTTTTGTGCAACCGGATGCGTCTAACTGTGGCGGTATCACAGGGTGGCTTCAAGCCGCTCATTTAGCCACAAAACATGGTGTCCCTGTGTGTACTCATGGCATGCAAGAGCTTCATGTTAGTTTAGTATCCGCCTTTGATACTGGATGGCTAGAAGTGCATAGCTTCCCTATTGATGAATACACTAAACGCCCACTCGTTGTTGACAACCACCGCGCTGTTGCTCCTGATACTCCCGGTATTGGCGTCGAATTCGATTGGGAAAAGTTCGCGCAATATCAAGTCTAATCGTTAGTGATTTTAATTTACTTTTTCCTGCTTAATGACCTTTTGTCTTTTTCATGCTAATCCCATGAAAAAGACAAAATCAATATTTTGATCAAAACGGCTTCTCTCTAACGGCGGCAGAGATACAAACACCCGATCTAATCGTTGCCTGTCACTTTATCTTTGTGTGACAAAAGTGAAATAAAAGCCAAACCACAATATGTGGTGCACACAACTAACAAACCAAAACCGTCTCTTCGTCATCTCCACCTCTAAAAAACATAAATGCTAATCAATAGGCCGAGGATACTTATCCGAACATTAATCACTCACTTTAAACGTTTTGGAAGCAGTTACTATTTTGGCCACCTTATTAATTTACCAATTCAAACATTTGGTGATGCGCATAATGAATCGCTCTAGGTGCTTAATCATAAAATAAAGCGTTATGTCAACTGACACGAATTCTGCAACATGCTAACTTTTTAAAGTAAACTCACAAAAAGCGTTCCAATAACAACTCTGAATTGGGAACAAGCAAAAAAGTGCAGTGTTGCTCTTATTCTACCAACTACATTTCCCCAGATAACGACCAAGCTCACAATAATTATTTACAGCAAAGCGATTGTAAAAATATCAATATACGTTGACATATAATTACTATAGTTTAACCAATAATGATACAGGGTTAACCAAAACAAGTTATTATTAGGAATGAATTAATGAATATCTTAAAAAAATCAATTGCTTTTATCAGCATGGGAACAGCTTGTGTTTCAGCTCAGGAAATTGACCTGTCTTTTCAGAATCATAGACTGCCAATTGACCAACGAACTGAAATTTTAGTATCACAAATGACACTAGAGGAGAAAGTCAGCCAGTTACTTAACGATGCTCCCGCTATTCAGCGGCTTGAGGTCCCGTCATACAATTGGTGGAATGAGGCGCTACACGGAGTAGCTCGAAATGGTAAAGCCACAATCTTTCCTCAAGCCATTGGTTTAGCAGCTACTTTTGATACCAATTTGGCAAAAGAAGTCGCTAGTGCCATATCTACCGAAGCCAGAGCCAAGTTCTCGATTTCTCAATCTATGGGTAACCATAGCCAATATGCGGGATTAACTTTCTGGACGCCCAATGTAAATATCTTCAGAGATCCACGTTGGGGCCGCGGGCAAGAGACTTATGGTGAAGACCCATTCTTAACTTCACAAATCGGCATCGCTTTTGTACAAGGCTTGCAAGGTGACAATCCCGATTACCTAAAGTCTGCTGCAACAGCAAAACATTACGCAGTACACTCGGGACCAGAAGCCTCTCGACATCATTTTAACGCAATACCAAGTCAACAAGACCTTTATGAAACCTACTTACCAGCTTTTGAAGCCCTAGTTAAAGATGCCAATGTTGAAACGGTGATGGCCGCTTACAACGCCGTTTTTGATGTGCCTGCCAACGCCAGTCACTTCCTGATCCAAGACATATTGAGAGGTCAATGGGGGTTTGACGGCCATGTTGTCTCAGATTGTGGGGCGATCCACGGCATATTCGAAAAACTCAAGTACAAAAAAAACGCTGCTGAAGCATCTGCAGTCGCCTTAAAAGCTGGGGTTGAACTAAACTGTGGTTACAGCTATCACCACCTCACAGAGGCGGTTGAACAAGGTTTGGTCACTGAAGAGCTTATAACCCAACGTGCAGAGCAACTATTTAAGACACGCTTTAAACTAGGCATGTTCGATGCTGATCAAAGCAATAACCCATACAACCAAATTCCTCCATCGGTGATCAACAGCAAAGAACACCGAGAACTGGCACGTAAAGTTGCACAAAAGTCCATCGTTCTATTGAAAAACGACAACAATATTCTGCCGCTATCAAAAGACATTAAAATACCGTATGTTACCGGTCCTTTTGCCAATTCAGCCGATATGCTTATGGGCAACTACTACGGTATTAGCCCTAATTTAGTCACGATATTAGGCGGGATCTCAGAAGCCGTTTCACTTGGCACCTCCCTCAACTATCGTAGTGGTGCATTGCCTTTTAATGATAACTTAAACCCGAAAAACTGGGCGCCAAATGTTGCAGCTAGTGCTGATGTCACCATCGCCGTAGTAGGCTTAAGTGCAGATTTTGAAGGAGAAGAGGTTGATGCTATCGCTTCTGCAAATATTGGCGATAAAAAAGACCTAAAACTTCCACAAAACCAGATTAATTATCTTCATCAAATCATAGAGAAAAAGAAAGGTCCGCTAATTTTAGTGGTCGCTAGTGGCAGCCCAGTTTCTCTTGAAGGTATCGAAGAGCACGCCGATGCTATTCTTCAAATTTGGTACCCTGGTGAACAAGGCGGCACCGCTGTAGCCGATGTGCTATTTGGTGATGTATCTCCATCGGGCCACCTACCAATCACTTTCCCGAAAAACGTAGCTCAGCTTCCAGATTACGAAGACTATGCGATGCAGGGGCGAACTTATAAATACATGACCAAAGAGCCAATGTTCCCATTTGGTTTTGGTTTAACGTACTCTGAAACCGACTTCAAACAATTAACCCTTAACGCTAACGAGCTAAGTCAAAACGATTCACTACAGGTGCAAATTGAAGTAGAAAATATTGGCAGCTACGATATTGAAGAAGTTGTTCAACTTTACATTAGCCCTGAAAAAGTAACAGATAATCTACCTCAAACTAGTTTAAAAGGTTTCCAGCGGATAGCTCTTAAACAAGGAGAGAAAAAAATGGTGACCTTTACTGTCGCCCCTGAACAACTAAAAGTGGTCAACTCGAACGGCGAGAGAATCTGGAGGACAGGGGGCTATCAAGTTTTGGTCGGTAACTCATCCCCTAGCCCCGTCAGTGAACGCCTTGGCGCAGCGACACCGAAAACGAAGACGATTAAACTAATCTAACCTTTTAGCTCCATTCCAAAAGCTAGCGTTGTCCAAAGGTTCTATAACCATAGAGCCTTTGGAGTTTCTTATTCTTTAATAATTAGCGGCTATTACGATACCTATCAACACCTTAAGCATATGAGGAAATAACACGTAATCAGCTTAATTAAAAATGGAGCGTCCTAAAACCGTTTTAATATAATTCATTGTATTAAAAATACAATGTTACGAATGCCTTTTACGGATGCGTTGTATCGGCATTTTTCAAGCTAGCAGTCACGACTTGACTAATTATCAAGCAGCTTCTTTTGCTAGGTTCAGGTGAACTTTTCTGATTGGTTCTCAGTTGCGTATTTTTCCTAACCATCGTGCTGGTTTTGCTTGGCGAGGTGCCATCAACACCTTTGCTCCTTTCCTTAAAATCTCAGCATCCTTTCCACTATGTCTCTCTCAAGGTGTCACGTAATTCAGGCGACTATGTTTATGCTCTGTGTTGCGCCAGATTACAAAGTTTTCTACGCAAGAACGGTTTTGTTCAATGCTTTCAAACCCCTTTGGTGGCCAAATCGGGGCATATTTCAGCGTTCGAAACAGTGACTCTACATACGGATTGTCGTCGCTCACTCGAGGACTACTGTAAAATGAAGTAATGCCAAGCTCCTCCATTTTTGCTTTGAACATCAACGATTTCTTTGGCGCACCATTATCTGAGTGCAGCACCAATGCTGATGAGCATTGTTCCCGTATCAGCGTGCGCTGAAGCAGTTGAGATGCCATCTCTCCACACTCTCGGTCATAGACGTCATACCCGACAACTTTTCGACTATATATGTCTTCAATTAGTTAAAGATCATAATGTTGCCCAAGAAGACCTGAAGGTAGATACGTAATATCCCAAGTAAATACCTGATTTGGACCTGTCACTGTGTAGCTTGTTGGTTTCGATGGTTTTTGGGCTACGTTGACGGCCCCTACGGTTAGGTTGTCCTGCCGCTTTTAACACAAAAACTGGCTTCAAACGCAATATACTAGCCTTTATCCAGCAGTATTGGCATTATTTGGATTGGCGGTAAACTGGCATACTCGGGCGCATTACTAATATCAATAATATCTTGCCATTCGTGCTCAGACAGCTTATTAACAGGCTTGGGTCTTATCGACGTAAGTCGCTCATCAGCTTGTACCTTACCGCGCTGATACCAGCGGCGGTAAGTCCGTAAATCTATCTCAGCTTCGTTGCACGCACGTTCTAAGCGACTGCCGCTATGACATGCTTCATGGATGAGCACAACGATATTTTGCCTCTCTTCGGTTGAGGTTAGTAGTCCTCAAACTCTTCCTCACAAAAGGTCCTCAGCTTTTTTCTTAGCACCAACAAGGCTGCCGATTCCGCTAATGCTTTCTCTTTAACGCGAAACTCGTTTTTTAATTCTTTGATTTCATGCTTATCGGCTTTAGCTTGTTTCTTTGTCTCGGCTTCACCCTCCTTCGATGGCATGAACCCCTGCATACTTTCGCTGCGCCACTGCTGGACTTCTTCTGGGTACAATCCGTTTTCACGACAGTACTGGCTGAACTCGTTTTCTGTCATAGAAAACGTCGCAGGAACAATAGCTAACTTAGTTTGCGCAGACCAATGCTCTGAAGGGGTATGACTGTTTGCTACAACAGCTCCTGATTCTCGAAGTTGTTTACGCCAATAATACAGTGTTGCATCACTGATGCCTTCTTCTGTTGCTACTTCGGTCAAAAAGCGAGAGTGCGGGGACAACAACTTTTTCAATACTGCTTCTTTTCTTTCTTGTGAGTAACGAGACATATTACCTCTGTAACCGCCCCGCTAATTGATTAATTTTTAACAGTGACAACTAGCCAGGCACAGGGGGATACAAAGCGCCTGAGAAATCATTACGCCGAACAACCTTCAGAAGCACGGGGATAATATAACCAACTAATTTACATATATATTTACACTTATATCCTCATTCATTCACAAAATCTTGCCTTTATACTGTAATTCAATCGCCTGCTCACAAAACTCATCGATATAGATATCAACCAAAGTAAATATTGGTTAGTCTGTATGCACAAATTGTTTACCTTAAGGGATATTTCTTATGAGCTTTGGTGTTTCAAGACGTAATATTTTAAAAGTAGCTGGCGCTAGTTTGGTAGTCGGAGGCCTTTCTGGAAATAGCAGCAGCAGCTTTGCATCCACTAGTGAAAAACAAACAAACACTTTAGTTGATCTCAAAGACAGTTGGCAAAATACTCACGATAGAATCTGGATTGGAGGTAGCTACTGGGCTAATCCAATGGAAGACTGGATGATAAAAGATGGTGGTGTAGAAGTATTAAGCCTTGGTGGAAACCGAAGCGTGCACTTACTTACTCATCAATTGACGACTCCAACCGCAGGTTTCGAGATGTCAGTCATTGTCAAACGAGTTGATATTCAGCCACAAGATGGCGGTGCAGGTTTTCGTATTGGTGCACGAAGTGAGCTAAATGATTACCGCAGTAACTGTTTTGTACAAAAAGGCTTTGATGCTCTTTACACTAAAGACCAACTCATTTTAGGTAATAACTCAGTAAAACTTAATGCGACCACCACAGATGAATCTATCGTTCTTCACTTAAAGGCAACCGCGGTTGCAGGTGCAGTAACAGTTACATTAACAGCAAAAACACTCAACAATGATAAAGTACTTGGCACTATAAACGCTATCGCATCTAATGATGAACTGCTTGGTAACGTAGCAGTGGTCAGTAATGCGAATATCGTATCAACGTATGGCAATATTATTCCTAAAGAGCATCAAGGCTGCCGCTACCGTTTCGAAAATTGGCAAATTAAAGGTACGGCATTTACGGTTGAAGAATCTCATCGCTTTGGGCCTATTTTATGGAGTATGTATACGCTAAACAACTCGCGCAGCGAACGTGGGCACATACTGAAAATGACCGCCCTTGTTGGTCCTATTGGCAATCATGACAACCAAATTGTTTCTTTACAACTTCTTCTCGATGGTGAATGGAAGACAGCTTCAGAAGCGACCATTAACACTGAAGGTTGGTTTGCCAATTTCGAAATTGATAATTGGAACCCGGCTCAAACAACTTCGTATCGTATTGTCTACCCAGAGAAACACAAAGATGGTAGTGAATCAATTGATGTTTGGCCAGGAGAGATCCAAGCAGAGCCTAAAGGACGCCCACTGCGAATGGCAGCGTTTACTTGTCAAAATGACTATGCCTACCCTTACGCACCGTTAACCAAAAACGTTGAGGCTCTAACGCCCGATCTATTGTTCTTTTCTGGTGACCAACTTTATGAAAGCCATGGGGGTTTTGGGGTCGTTCGTTCACCAGACGACAAAGCAATTCTTAACTATTTGAGAAAGTACTATCAATTCGGTTGGGTATTTAGAAAATCAATGAGCCTGGCACCTACGGTTTGTATTCCTGATGACCACGATATTCTCCAAGGCAACTTCTGGGGTGAAGGTGGTGTGGAAATGAAAAATCCGGAAAGGGACCCTAGTGCTTCGGTATTGACCGGATACATTCATTCACCGCGCTTTGTAAATATTGTGCACGATACTCATACATCTCATCACCCAACTCCTTACAATTCAACACCAATTGAGGCGAAAAATGGGATTTCGGCGTACTTTGGTGAGCTACTGTATAGTAATGTCAGCTTCGCGGTTCTTTCAGATCGCCAGTTCAAGAGTGGGCCAGATCGTGTAGACGCACTTGTAGGCATTACAGGAAGAGATGAAGAGCCATTGTATGTTAACTCTTCTCTGGATAAGGAAGGACTAGAGTTACTGGGTCCAACTCAAGAAACATTCCTATCCGAATGGAGTGAGCAATGGAATCAACACACACTCAAAGCACTACTAAGTCAAACTGTATTTGCTAGCCTTGCGACACATAACGGAGGCCCAGATAAGTATCTAAAATATGACTTTGATGGTAATGCTTGGCCGGCGTCTGCTCGTGACAGAGCCATAAATATAGTTAGAGACTCAATGGCACTTCATATTTGCGGTGACACCCATCTTGCCTCTATCTCTCAATATGGCGTAGAGAAACAACGTGATTCGAACTGGGCTTTCTGTGTACCTGCTATTGCAGCAGGTTGGCAACGTTATTGGCTTCCAGAATCAGTAGGCATCGCAACAGACAACCCACCAGCGCATGGTCTCCCACATACTGGCGAGTCAATCGACGCTTTTGGTACAAAAAACTACGTTTATGCTGTAGCAAACCCTGTTGTTGGTAAATCAACAAACCGATATGTTAAAGCACAAGAAAAAGGTAGTGGATTTGGTTTCATTGAATTTGATACAGATAAGCGCACATATCACTGTACCGCTTATCGCTTCTTAGCTGATGTTACCAACCCCGAACTTGACAATATTTACGAAGGGTGGCCCGTTACCATTGAACAAAAAGAGAACGGCGGAGACAATGTCATTAGTTAAACAGCTTGTCATTTACACTAAACTTTATTGTTAATGGTACTATGTCGACCGTTTAAGTAAATTTTGCGCCAACCTATAAAATCCCTAATCATTTCGTGATAAGGGATTTTTAAGTTGGCGCAAAAGCCTTTTTATCGTTTAGGTAACGTTGTTCCTTTAATTCGGTTATCAATACAAATCTCATGATCCAATCTCAGTTTCAGAAAAAACTATTCGCCCTGACTCTACTCAACATTTTCCGCCTATTCTTTTCACATAGGTCGCTAATTATCAGCAAACTGCGATTTGCACCAAATTTTGACGTTGAAGCAATCAAATTAGCAACAGATAAAGCCTATTCTGCCGCGGAAGTATAAGATCGATTAGGCTTAACTTTACGACCAGAGTCACGAAAAGCACTGGAATATAAGCGGCTTCTTGCACTTATCCGTTCATCTTATGATGTAAGCTTCAGTGTTTATAGCTATTACCTAATCGCCCTCAGCTTAAAAGAAATCGTAAACATTTCTGTAAAATCGTGTTTATTTGATCATGAAAGCCTGAGAAACCTGGATAATAAAGCTCGCAGCACAGTATTACGCCCTCTGGCAGGATAGTTGTCACTGTTAAACTTTAACCAGTTTTGGCGATAAAGAGTAATTGTGTCTCGTATCTCAGTAGAAAGAAAAGGAGCTATATTGAAGAAGTTGCAGCCTCCATATCCGATATCAGTTAAAGTGCAGTGATATGCCAAGCACAGATAGCAAAAACTATCATCGACCAAGATACCGACTATTTACTTGCGCTTAAAATTAATCTGGGGAAATAATGAAAAGCAGTAGAGCAGGCTTTAAAAAGAGCCTGTAATTTGAATTGTGTATCTACTTATAATTAAGCCAGTCATGACTAAGAATAAGCAATATGAATAAGAAAGCTTTAGAAGCCTTCGCTCGCGAAGCCGCTAATTCAATTAAGACTCCTTCGGATCTTGATGACTTCAGGAAGAGGTTAACCAAGGTGACGGTCGAGATAGCTTTAAATGTTGAACTTGATGATCACTTTTGGCTACGAAAAACACTCACCGACCAACGATAGTAACAGTCGAAATGGCTACTCTTCTAAACGCCTAATTACTGACGATGTTGAGATCCAGCTAGAAATCCCTCCTGACCGTGACGCGTCCTTTGAACCTAGGCTCGTTCGTAAGCATCAAACTCGGTTCCAATCGATAGACGACAAGATCTTAAGCTTGTATGCCAAAGGAATGTCTACCCGAGAAATCGTCGCAACCTTCAAAGCAATGTACGATGCTGATATCTGCGCAAGTCTAATATATGAAGTCACTGATGCTGTTTTAGAACAAGTTGTTGAGTGGCAAGTTCGCCCTCTTGATTCGGTTTATCCCATCGTTTACCTAAACTGCATTGTTGTGAAGGTGCACCAAAATAAGCAAGTCATCAACAAAGCTATTTACCTTGCTCTCGGCGTCAATATGGAAGGTCAGAAAGAACTTCTTGGGATGTGGATGTCCGAAATTGAAGGGGCAAAGTTCTGGCTCAGTGTACTTACAGAGCGTCAAAATCGTTGTGTTAAGATATCCTCATCGCTTGTGTTGATGACCTCAAGAGCTTTCCTGATGCCATCAATACCGTTTATCCAAAAACTCAAACCCAGCTCTGTATCATACTCATAGTACGAAACTCAATGAAATACGTTCCGTGGAAAGACTACAAGATCATTACCTTAGACTTAAAGGAAATCTATCAAGCTACAACTGAAGATGAAACTCTGTTGGCGCTAGAGCACTTTGGTGATAAGTGGGATGAAAAGTACCCTCAAATCAGTCGCTCATGGACGGCTCATTGGGATAATCTCAATACTCTGTTCAGCTACCCTCAAGATATCCGTAGAGCTATTTATACAACGAACGCGATTGAATCTCTGAACAGCGTGATCAGAAAAGCGACCAAGAAACGTAAACTGTTCCCGACAGATGAATCGGCTAGAAAGGTGGTGTACCTAGTGATAATGGATGCTTCCAAGAGGTGGACAATGCCAATCCATCACTGTAAGCAAGCTTTAAACCGTTTTATGATTATGTTCGAAGATCGACTAACTGAATACTTGTAACCGAGAGCAGTTACACTGAATTATTTACAGGGTCTGAAAGGCAGTAGAGCAGGCTTTAAAAAGCAACGAAGTTCAAAGCAAAGGTAACCCTTCGCTTTGAACTAAACCAATAATATTATCGCTTATCTAGCTTAAGAATATCAGAACTATACTCGAAAGTTTGTAGTGTCGTACTAGTTACAAAACCTCCTTGGTCTGGGAAGGTAATTGCAATCTTATTATTTTTTCTTAGGAGTGAATTGGGTACATCAATTTCTAACATATTAAAGAACTGAGGCCTATTTTTCTGATCATCACCAGAATACTTCACTGGTAGATCTAACTTAGTACCATTGAATGTAACGACTGGCTCTTTTGAGCTGCGGTGTTGACGTCCAAAGCTCATCCGAAGTACCGCTGCACCAAATTCGTTTGTTTCAACATCATTGATGTTGAAGTTAATCGATTCATTCGTCTTGATCGCTTGATGATAACTTGTTGCATAGTACTTGCGCTCTACCGATTTTTCTTCAATTTCAATTGGATTCTTAAATACATACTCAAAAATCATAGAGGCTTCTGGATGGATAGCTATTTTATCAGGCATTTCGTTGTATGATGTCTCTGTCAACGTGATATCACCATCAACATTATGTAGGTGCTTTATCTTAAGGCTTTCGAATTCCGCCCCTTGCACATTAACTAAGTTAACTGATACTTCTGCTGGCTTGTTCAACAGGTTACTCACCGCAACATATGCTTTTTTACCGTCTACGTAACTATCCACCAAAACATCTTTATCAATGGATTTCGTGTCGACACGCGTACCATTTACCTCCGACCACAATTCGTAGAACTTAATAATATCGGTGTAAACATAATGACTCCCAATCTCTCCCTTCTTCTCATCGTTATGACGCATCAAACGCCATGGGTAATTCCGCCCTTCCTCACCGTGCCATTCTGCCTTAGTCAAACTAAACGGAATCGCTTTAAGTATCTGATTGGGCTTAGCCATAAACTGAATCATCATAGGACTAAACGATTTCATCGTCTGCCAGTCATTTCTAGCTGACCAGGTCTCTTTCTCTGTTTTGTGGTCACGACCGCCATATTCGGAAATCATAAATGGCTTCACTTCACCCAACTTTAGATATTGATATTGCTCCATCATATCCATGGTGGCTTCAATTCGACCACCACGGAAGTTCACTTCACCTCCATCTCGACCTAAATAACCAAAGTCATAAAGATGAATTGACATAAAGTCCATATACTCGCCACTGGTGTCGATAAACAACTTCATACGTTCATCCCAACGCTTAAAATTTCGATCATCGAACCATGGGAATGCGGTGGTGTAACCGCCGATCATAACAGAATCATCATCGACGTATTTACGGAACGATTCTGCCACTTCATTGTGATAAATAAAGGTGTCTACTGGGTCGTTACCATGCACGGTTACTAGTTCATAGAGTGGTTCGTTCAGAATTTCAACATACTTAGGACGTTTGTGCCCCTTAGCCGGCAATTCACCTTCCTCACGATAAAAATCGTTAAGGAATCGTCCCATAAATTCTCCGACCGCATCAGTATTCTTAAACGTCCACCCTCCTTTCCCTTTGTGCTCACCTATCCAAAACTGGTGTGTTTGGCCACCAATCATCGCATCAAAACGGTCATCGTATTGGTGATGTCTTACCAGTTTTTCACCATAGTTTTTTATACGGTGGCTTTCACCAAGTTCCGCCATACTCTGCGGATCTGCGTAACCTGGTCTATTTGGATCTTGCTCTACCATGGTTGCGTGAAGCGGCATAGTACCGTTATCACGACCAAAATAAACATCCAAATTGTCAAGCAAATATCTAAGTTTTATATCCTCGCCTTCCCAATCAGGCTCGGTTATTTTTGAGTGCATTACGATATACTTACTACGATCAAATTCAGAAATACCGCCAACTTCATGCTTAACATTCAGATCAACATACACCTGGGAACTGGCAAAAGCGTAACCTGAGAGAAATATGGCATTCGCAATAAAAAGTGTTTTTGACGCAACCTTCATATAATCTGTCCTTAATTTTTTATTTTTACATTGTTTAAAATACAACAGCCTTCATTGGATACAGAGTTCCGTCACTTTAAATCAATAACTTATTAGTGATGATATATGAAGCTTTCCAACCACAAAAATCATCCCCCCCCCCAGGAAAGAATAAGAGCTCGGTTAGATAAGCTAAATTATGTTGATCCAACTAATATTTCAGTGTTTGGGTTCAAACACCTGAATCTGTTCCAGAACCACCAGACCAATCTATATACTCAACGCAAAAAAGGCAAACCAAAACTCATTTTTTGTTAACCAAAGCACTAATAAAGCCCTTTTGTGATCTTGTGATACTTTTACACAGACAATCACCGTGACTATTATTTTTTAGGGCAGGATCGAACTTTAGCTGTTGAAGATAAGAAACTTTATATTTTAATGTGTAGTGGCATAGTTAATTTGGCCACCTAGTTAGCGGTGATATCATCACCTCATAAGTTAACAGGTGAAATTATGACGAAACGTACAAGACGACTTTTTAGCGCCGAATTCAAACTAGAGGCTTCACAGTCAGTTCTCGACCAAAACCATTCCGTGGCTGAAGCGGCTCAAGCCATGAATGTGGGCAAATCCACTATGGATAAATGGGTTCGCAAGCTAAAAGAAGAGCGCCAAGGAAAAACACCTAAAGCAGCTCCAATAACGCCTGAACAAATTGAAATACGAGAGCTTAAAAAGAAGTTAGCTCGTTTTGAGGAGCATAATGAAATATAAAAAAAAGCAACCGCTCTCTTGATGTCGGACTCGTTGACAATTCTCGATAATTGAGAAACTCAAGCAGAGCATAGCATAACAACACTCTGTAAAGTGTTCGGTATTCATCGCAGCAGCTATAAATATTGGCGAGAAAGACCTTCGGTTATCAATACAGAAAAGGTCAAGATTCGCTGTCTGGTCAGCGAAAGCCAAGCTGCAAGTAAAGGCTCTGCGGGTGCTCGAACCATCGCAAGCATTGTGACAAACCAAGGTATAAATCTGAGTCGATATCGAGCGACGAAGGTAATGAAAGAGCTAGGCCTAATGAGTTGCCAGTTGCCTAAACATAAATACAGAAAAGCATCGCAGGAGCATATAGAGATACCAAATCACCTTAACCGCCAGTTCGCTGTTGCTAAACCAAATGAGGTTTGGGTTGGTGATGTTACTTATGTTTGGACAGGTAGCCTCTGGATGTATTTAGCTGTTGTTATAGATCTATTTGCTCGAAAAACGATTGGCTGGGCAATGTCACTATCACCAGATAGCCGGTTAACTGGTAAGGCTCTTTCGATGGCCTATGAGGCTCGAGGTAAACCGCAAGAAGTCATGTTCCATAGCGATCAAGGAACTCACTATACAAGCAAAAGATACCGCCAATTACTGTGGCGCTATCAAATTAAACAAAGCTTATCTCGTCGTGGAAACTGTTGGGATAATAGCCCAATGGAGCGATTTTTTAAAAGTTTAAAGACCGAGTAGATCCCGACGGTAGGTTATCGTAGCTTTATTGAGGCTCAGAAAAAAATTACACGAATCATAATTCAATATTACTGTCAGCTCAGGCCTCACCAATATAATGGCGGACTGACACCAAATGAGTCAGAACGATTGTTCTGGTTAAACTCTAAGATCATGGCCAATATTAGTTGACCACTACACCTGTACTATATTGATGTACTCGAACAATAGAACCACCTAAGAAGCCCTATCCATAATCTGATATCCTTAATAATCTATTGAAAAGTTTGACCAAAATATCTTTACTTAACCAAAGATTAAAACGCCTACAGACACTACTCTATTCGCCAAATTCTGGATACAAATCTCGCTATGGAATACTCGTTCTCATTCGGTACGAGCATTCCTTAAAAAGCCATTCCGCTCTCATACTTATCATTCATTTCAACAAGCACTCAAATAAAACAACGTAACCCAACAATTCAGCTACAATTTAAACGTTATTACAAAGGGAGTTATTTTATGTATCGTTTTATTTTGAAGATTGTTATTTTACTTATAACGTCATTAAGCGTTTCTAGTGTCGCTGCCGGAACAATTACAGCCAAAGAGATGTCCAACAAAGAGAAAGCAATCGCCGTTGTTTCTAGTATCGAAACTGGTGACCAGTCCGCTATTGCTTACATTAATCCCGCTTATTATATCCAGCACAATCTTGCCGTTGAAGATGGGTTAGAAGGTTTCGGCAAAGTGCTAAATTCTTTGCCGAAAGGTTCTGCCAAAGCAAAAGTCATACGAGCAGCAGAAGATGGCGATTATGTATTTCTCCACACTGATTATAACTTCTTTGGTCCCAAAGCAGGGTTTGATATTTTTCGCTTTGAGGATGGATTGATCGTTGAACATTGGGATAACTTACAAGAATTAACCGGAAAGAATCCAAGTGGACGCACTCAGCTAGACGGCTCGACAGAAATTATTGATGTCGACCAAACGCAAGAAAACAAAGCACTCGTCGCAGATTTTATTGACACTATCTTGATTCAAGGTGATATGAGCAAAATTGATATGTTTGTCAACAGCGCTCCGGAAGATTTCTTGCAACATAATTCGATGGTCGGAGACGGCCTTGAGGGGCTAAGTAACGCAATGAAAGCCTTAGCCGAAGCAGGCACCCCTATGGTGTATTCCACTAGTCATAAAATATTGGGTGAGGGTAGTTTTATTTTGGCGGTAAGCGAAGGTACTTTTATGGGAAAACATACGTCCTTTTACGACCTTTTTAGGGTTGAAAATGGTAAAATCGTGGAACATTGGGACACGTTAGAAACCATACTAAGTAAAGACCAACGGAAAAATGACAACGGTAAATTTGGCTTCACTTCTGATTACGTCGTCGAAGTGGCGACATTTGATTTAAGAGATGGTGTAAGTGCCGAACAATTTATGCCTCTTGATACAGCAGTTGAAGACAGTCATGTATCAAAACAACCTGGTTTTATTTCGCGAAAAGCCGGTATGTCTAACAAAGGTTATTGGCGAGTGATCGTTCACTGGGAGTCTTTAGAAGATGCTGAAGCATCGATGGCGAGCTTTATGAAAGCTCCTGCTGCCGCTAAATTTATGCAAGATGCCAATACATCGACGATGATTATGCGACGATATAGACATTAGAGAATACGATTAAGGGTTAACATTTCGTCGCTATTTAAAAAGCTTACAGCCGTTCACTATTGTTGGTTTTCTATCAGAATACTTTGAGACGATAAGTCAACGTAAGCACAACCTTAAAACGATTACTGTGCGATAATAATATACAGTCGCACAGTAATCAAAGGGAACGATATATTTTACTGTGTTCTCGTCCTTACTAGCTCTCGAGAACTATCAAATACCTGTAAAGTCATTGATGATACGTAACCTCCGTTATCATTAAACTTGACTTCTATCTTGTTGTTAACGTTAATATCAGCCAGTTCAACAGGAACTTCAATTAAACCAAAGAAACTATTGCGACCTTTGCCATCCAAATATTGGTCATCACCACGAAAATCCTCTGGTACTTCGATCACTTTGCCATTCAGAGTCAACGTTGGTTGTAGTGTTTTACCAAAGTCGCGACCGATCCCCATGCGAAGAACTGCTTCCCCGTTATTGCCAAGTTGAACATTATCAATGTCGAATGTAATTGGCTGATTAGCATTAATGCTTTGCTTATAAGTATCAGCATAGTACTTAGTTTCTTCATTAGTTTCGATAATAGCAACATCAGAAGCAAACGTAAGTTCTAACACCATTGTAGAATTAGCACTCAAATTAATAGTATCGGGGAGTGAATATGTTTCTTCGATAAGACCTCGCTCAACGCCGCCAAAACTACGCTGCAGGAAGTGCTTGATCTTCACGCTATCTATCACATTACCATCTAATCCAAGTGTATTTAGTGCGAGTTCATGGTTATTAAAATCTAAACTGTTCAAAATAATATAAGCCTTAGAGTCAGTAACATAAGCGTCAACCTGAATGTCTGCAGCTGAAGACCATGTATCAACTCTTGTACCTTGAACATCTTTCCACAATTCATAAAAATAAATCATGTCACTGTAAACCCACTTACCGGTAGGACTTGCAGGCTCATCTGCTTGTCGCATTAGACGAGATTCATATGGTATGTTGTCTCCCAGTCGCCCCCATTCACCTTTAACAACGATAAAAGGTAGTGCTTTCAAAATTTGGTCCGGACGTTCCATAAAACTCATCAACATAGCATTGAAAGAGACTACGTTTTCCCAGTCAGAAGAACGCTCCCACGGATTGTTTTTCGTCGTATGGACTTGAGCTCCATATTCAGAAATAATCATTGGTTTAGGCGCACCAAATTTTTGATATGTGTATTGCTCTAACATATCAAGTGTTGCTTCTAGATTTCCACCTCGGCGATATCGTTGCGAATTTTGAAAAGCTGGAAAATCGTATAGGTGCAAAGACAAGAAATCCATTTTCTGTCCCGCAATGTCGATGAAAGATTTATCTCGATCTTCCCAACGTTGAAAGTTATCTTCTTCAAAATTTGGAAATGCAGCCGTATAACCACCAATAAGTGCGTCTGGATTCGCTTTCAGAACCTCAACGGCAACCGCGTTGTGAAATTCGAATATTTTATGTGTTTTTGCTAACTTCTCAGCATCACTTAAATTAGTGTCATCAACTAAATCGTACAAAGGTTCATTCATTACCTCAACAAAACTAGGTTTAGGTTCACCTGCATCCGCACTTGTTGAAGATGCATCGAAGAAAGACTTTAAGTATTGGCCCATATAATGACCAGTAGCCGTACCTAAAGGTTCTTGAACAGTATCAGTCTGAGAAAATGACCATGGTGTGATATCACCTAATGAGTTGATCTTAGTTCCATCTGGCCAGTAAGGGTGTTGCTGCGCAGCGATAATCACATCGGTTGAGCGATGCCAATGTTGACGACCTTTTTCAAACTTTATATTTGCACCGGTAAGAAATTGGTTTTTAGTCACGCCACCTCGATTAGTCATTGAAGTCTCATCAACAAAACCAGACTTTACCGAATCTTCTTCAACATTGCGAAGCTCCCAAGAAATAGCACCTGTGTTTCGGCCAAGATAGACATCATAGCTATCTAAAAAGTCGGTAATTAAATCATCAGAATCGTTTGATGCACCATTATTGGCGTCATGCCATTCATTTTCAAGTAATGAAGCATGGATACCGATAAACTTACGACGGTCAAATGTTTCAATTCCACCTACTACATGCTTCATATCAAAGTTTATGTCGACTTGAGTTCCCGTAAAAATTGGCGGGTTCGGGGGGTCGATCTCTGGTGGTGGCGTAACTGGTGTATCACCACCATCACCACCACCACACCCTGCAAGCCCGAAAGCAGTAGCGATAAGAAGAAGCAGACTATTTTTTTTTATCATTGTATTACTCTCTCTAAAAATTGGGATAAACTAATCTAAAAATTCAATTGGCTACCCATTGCATCCTTTGCGCCTGTTGTATAGCACGTTAATAATGCTCTACATAGGGTCGTGACAACTATATTGACAACTTGGTCCAAATCCATGGTTGCTATCTTTATTTGGGTTTGGGGGAATGTCGTACGCATCTAACCTGTTGTTAAGACGCTCATCAACGACCTCAACATCCAAAATATTCTTTTCTGAAGTATTTCTTTGAGGTTCCGCTTTTCCACCAAAATTAACAAAAACAGCGATAACCAAAATAAAAAACGTAGTCTTTAATAAACCTATCTTTTTCTTCATCGCTACTTCCCCACATCCAAAAGGCATATTGTGTTTCTCTACTCATCGAAACCACTTTCTATTTGATAGCAATCTAAGGTTAACCAAAGTCATGCTTTGGACAATCAATAGCACAAATACTATAGACAAATACAAATATGGTCCAGAAAATCGCCGTACATGAGTACTGAACTGTGATGCAGTAATCAATATTATCATTATTTAAAATGGACTTAATGCCTCGACACTTCATAGAAAAAGATGACCTAAAGTTAAAGGCCGTTCGCTATGCTCCTATTTATTGACATTGACGCACAACTGCCAACTATGAGAGGTGTTTTCTATCCGTTAGTTTGGTAAATACTCCCAAAAAATAACAATTTAAGCTATGCCTCTATAATTGAGAGAGATGAATAGTGCTGTTTCTGTTGACACTGACAGATAAATAAAATTGAACATCGAAACATTTATATAAGGTACAAAACGCCTAAACAGAAAAACCACCTATGCCGTCAAGAACCAATATAGACGGATCTATTGGTTTTCCAATAACGTGTTACGTTAAAGGCAATCAAGGGATTCTCCCACAACCACCTAGATATCGTCATCGTTCACCGCACCAATTGGTTAACTTATTTGCCTTTTTATGCCTACAAAGGCAAACCAAATCACATTTTTAAATCATTCTTCTGTTTCTAAAATACAATTCTGTTATTTTTAAGGCAACTCATGAACAAGGAATCATTATCATGTCAAGTGAAATCACAAGACGACATACTCTCAAACTGCTAGGTTCTAGCTTAGTCGCTGGCAGTGTTGTAGGGTGTCAAAGTACTGCTATTCCCAAAGCGGCAGCAAATCCCGAAAAGACGCATACTGTAAAACCATTGAAAGATAACTGGGGTAACACCCATGACCGTATCTGGATAGGGAAAGAGTATTGGGCAAACCCAATGGAAGATTGGGAAATCAAAGACGGTGGCGTAGAAGTCAACAGCTTTGGTGGGAGCCGCAGTGTTCACTCTCTAACGCATCAATTGACAAACCCAGTAGAGGGCTTTGACGTAAGCGTTGTTGTACATCGAGTCGAAAAAACTAAGAAAGACGGCGGTGGTGGCATAAGGCTCGGTGCACGAAGCGATGTTAATGACTATCGTAGTAACTGTTTTATAGAGCGTGGTTATGATGCTGGTATCCTTGGGCAAGAGTTAGTGCTTGGAAGAGCTCGCACTCGTTTAAAAGAAAATGTCGATAATAAAGACGTTATATTAAAACTAAATGGCCAACAAGTCGCTGGCGCGATGACTCTTAAGTTAGAAGCGTTCTTAAAAGAGAGTGGCGAGTCCATTGGTAAACTAACTGATATTACTTCTAATGACAAAATTAAAGGTAATATCGGGGTCATCAGCAACTTTAATATCAAGTCAACGTGGGGGCCTGCACCTAATGCTGAAGGGCGTGGGGCGCGATACAGGTTTACCAACTTTGAGCTGAATGGTGGCGCTTTTTCTGCCAATGAAGACCAACGCTTTGGTCCAATTCTGTGGTCAATGTATACTCTGAACAACACACGAACAAGCGAAGGCTATGTATTAAAATTGAGCGTGCTCACTGGTCCTATGGGTGAGCAAGACAGTCAACAAGTCGAGCTGCAAGTCAAAGACGGCGATAAGTGGGTCTCTTATGGAAACGCTCCATTAGATCCACTTGGTTGGGTCGCAACCTTCAGAATTCCAAATTGGGATCAGGACAGTGAGCGTGAATTTAGAGCAGTATATTTTGAAAAGCATAAAGATGGCACTGAAACACCAGATATATGGACAGGTTTAATTCGCTCTGAACCAAAAGGAAAAAAATTAAACATGGCGGCGTTTACTTGTCAAAATGACTACGCCTTCCCCTATGCGCCTTTAGAGAAAAATGTCAGAACATTAAACCCGGATATTGCGTACTTCTCTGGTGACCAGCTGTATGAAAGCCATGGTGGATTTGGTATTGTTCGCGCACCAGAAAATAAAGCTATCTTAAATTACCTTCGTAAATATTACCAATTTGGTTGGGCATTTAGAGAGATAATGAAAGACCGACCAACCATTTGCATCCCTGATGACCATGATGTTTTACAAGGAAACTTGTGGGGTGAAGGTGGTGCTATGATGAAGAATCCAGAAAAAGATCCGAGTGCGTCAATTACCCCTGGATATATTCAAACACCAGCCTTTATAAATACTGTTCATAAAACCCATGCATCACATCATCCAGAAGCTTATAACGCATCGCCTGATGAGGCGGTCAATGAAGTTACAGCATACTTTGGAGATATGGTATACGCGAATGTTAGCTTTGCTATTTTATCAGATAGACAATTTAAGAGTGGCCCTGATCGTGTAGGTGCTATTCATGGTGCAACGGGTCATGATGAAGATCCACTCTTTATCAATAAAGACCTTGATAAAGAAGGCTTGCAACTTTTGGGGCCAACCCAAGAAACGTTCTTGAAAGGTTGGAGTAAAGACTGGAACGACCATGCGCTAAAAGCAGTATTAAGCCAAACGATTTTTGCGAACATCAACACCCACAATGGACGAATTAACCGTTACATGAAGTATGACTTTGATGGTTGTGGTTGGCCTGTGTCAGGTCGTAACCGAGCGGTCGATATCATGAGAGATGCAATGGCACTGCATATTGCAGGCGATACGCACTTAGCAACGCTATCTCAATACGGACTCGATAAGCAACGCGATAGTAGTTGGGTATTTGCTGTACCTGCTATTGGAGCAGGTTGGCAGCGTTTTTGGTTCCCAGAGAAAGTAGGCATACCACTTACTAACGTCCCTCAACATGGTTTACCGGATACAGGAGAGTGCTTAGACTCCTTTGGCTCGTTAAACTATGTTTATGCTGTAGCGAACCCTGTCAAGCCTAAAGGTAGAAACCGTTACGTACGAGCTCAAGAAAAAGGTAGTGGGTTTGGTATGATTGAGTTCAACACGGAAGCATTAACGTATGAGTGTACCGCCTATCGATTCCTTGCTGATGTGACCGATCCAAAAGCGGACAACATCTACGCAGGTTGGCCCGTCACCATTCAACAAAAAGAAAATAAAGGCGATAACGTAGTTAGTTAGTTATCTAACCCCACCTAAGATAGATTAAAACGCCCAATAAACTTCAATTGGGCGTTTTCAATTTGTCTCATTTAAACATCGACTCTTGCACGGATTATCATCGACCTCATTGTTTACGATCCTATCAGTCAATCATCTATTTCGAATAACCTTACCAAAATTTCACCACCATTTTGCAACCTGCCGAGCGACACTTATACACGTAAATAGTGACGACTGTGCCCCCTATTCACAATCGTCTTAGGCTGACTGTCAGTATTTTGGCCAAATGCCACTTGCTTGATATGATAGCGACCTTAACCTGTATAAAATCGACGGCGGCCGTAATTAGAAACTGGAGTTCACGCCAACGATACTCAAGTATTGGAACATGTTCATCCAAATTATGCCTGCCGTCAATGCGATCAAACGAAAGACAACAGCCATATCGCTCAAAAACCAACACCGATAAACCTTATTTCTCAGAGCATCGCGGCTAAAGCTTGCCTGACTGCCTCTGCCAACATCATTTTTGGCAAATACAAACACACGATACTACTTTATTACCAAGAATCCTCGTTTGCTCAATCGGGTACGAGCTATCCCCCACCATCATTGCTATAAAGAGTGATCCAAATCAGCGAGAAGTTCATACTCCGCTGCATGCCGCGTTGAAAGAGCACCTATTTAACTAAGAGCGGATGAAACATTGCTTAATGTACTTAAGGAGGATAGCAATGCCATATATGACTGTACTACCCAGGGCGAATCGCCTGAGGTGGCGTTAACAATGTGAAGAATATCGTGTTTTACCGACCACCGCATTATTGGAGGCTATTATGGCGGTCTACAAACGGATAGTTATCCCGCTCATGTTAGGTGCAAGTTCATGACCGAGCTGACGAAAATGAACCCTGATATCGATGTTCTATTACGTTGGTTCTTCAAACACTGACAAAATCGCCCCGTGGTTTTATGGGCGCTTACTATTTACTTTGACATTGATCAGCTAAGGTTGCGAAAAACATCTTTTCCTGCTGATTAGACTATTACAGTAATATGGGTGGGGGTGTGGTAGAGCAGCGTCGCTGAATCGATTTAAGCTAGATTGCAGATAAAACCCACAGCAGAGACTATCTAAATATGGTTTTATTTAATTATGGTACATGAGAAGTGACACTCGCTTCTTGTAAGTAAGCTTTTTCTTATCATTATGGAGTAATCAAGTAAATAATGAGATTAGGTATGGCTAAAATAGAACTAAAAAGCCCTCAAAATAACTCTTGAGGGCGTAAATACTAGTTCAAATCTCCATATCGGCGTTCATATAAAGAGGTGTGAAATTCTTTTGCTGCATCGACTAGTTCTTGATAAGGCGTATCTGTGATAGTGACAAAGCCATTATTGTAATTTTCTCCATCCCAGGCTCGTCCAGTGACTGGTGAATCTAGATACTGGAACCAATGTGCACCAACGAAATAAGGATTGTTGGCAATACTTTTCATGTAATGCTTAAACATGTCTGCACGCCACTGTTGTGACTCACCGTTGATACCTCCCGGATGAAACATTCCAGAATCCATCGCACCAAATGAAAACTCTCCTATAAAAGCGGGTAAATCATATTCAGCTAATTTACTCCAATCTCCCTTCGACTCAAGATCGTAGGCGTAGTGATTAAACGACATGACATCTACGTAATGACTTGCCGCTGTCACAGATTCTGGTGTGAGCCCCCAATCAGCAAATCGGGAACCCAAAAAGAGATGATTTGGCAGCACAGCATTGAGTTCTTTATCTACGATATTAAAGAAAGTATTCGCATGCATCGTTAAAAATAACGAGAAATCCTCTTTAATAGTATCCGTATATTCGCCATTGAAGTTAAAGCCACCAGCGAGCTCCTCCCACGAAGAAAATTGAGTACCCCATGCAGAATTTAGTGCTTTGATATCGGAATATTTACTTTCTAAAGCTGTCATATAAGCGGCTTTTGCAGAGCTTTGTTTTGCATCTAAACGCAACATACCAATCGTTATTAGGTAGTGGCCAGCTTCCGTACCTTTTTTCCCCCAGCTGAGTTCATTTTCAACGAAAACCCCAATACACCATGGAGAGTCAGCGACATCTTTTGCTATATCCTTAGCCATTGAACGAACAGAAAGTTGAAACTGAGGGTCAAATGGGTCATGCATTGCGCCCCAGAAATCATTGTCTGTCGGAATTCTTTGATGATCACCAACAATCCATCCATGAGCCGTATATGGCACTTTTGTATTAGAGTAGTACTCAGTGTCAGACCAATTACCCAACGAGGTGAAGCCCCAATCCATCATGCGAGATAAAACGACATCTTGCCACGTTTTGACGGCATCACTAAAGGAATCAGGTGCAAATTTACGCTGTAGGTTAGCAGCATAAAATGAGAATACCTCGCCATGATTAAGTGGTCCATCATGAATCATATCACTGTATTGGTATGACTGAGATAGTGAATCATTATAATCAGGAAGCCAACTAAACATGTTATGACGCAGTTCCGCTTTGTTTACACGTTCGCCTTTCCTTTCAAGGTAAGGGATCGATGATATTTCGCTTGGGCTAGAGTTAGAGGTTTGTGGTTCTTCATAGTTAGCAAAAGCGATACCCGTAGTGGTATAAGTGTCATTAAGGCGAATGTTATCTAACCCTGTTGCAAAATAAAGATAGCCTTCTGGATCAACAAGCGCCCATTTCCCATCTATTTTCTGAGTTCTAAAATAGCCTGTATTTTCAACTTTAGGACCTTTCTTCCAACCACCAAATTTTGAGCGATCGCTCATTAACTTTACATTTTTTACTAATTTAAGATCTTCTTTTGCACGTTGTTGCAATTGCTTATCGCTGTGCACCTTCTCTTTCCAGTCCGAACCCGTATATTGACCATATTGGTCAACAACATTTTCAAACCGTTTAGTGTTTACTGCTAAGTTAGGAAGTAGTGACATACTTGATATTTCGAAACTGGCTTCATTTTGAGGGCTATACTGATATAAACGTACACTTGTAATATTACTAATGTCCAGTTCGGTTTCTCCCCAAGCAAAGCCCATTTGTTGTGCTTGACCTGGTTTACGTGGTGGCATACCACGCATACCTTCGTTAAAATGTTTATCTAAACTCTTTAACGTAAAGTAATACATACCTTTATCATTAGGAGAAAGCTGAACGTAACCCGTTCTACTACGTATTGAACCATTTGGATTAACACCATCGTCGACACGTATGTATAGCTGAGTCGGTTTTTCTCCTGTATAAGCTAAATCAATGCCGAGCGCAATATCTCCATATTCACTCCAATCCCATGGTTCAGGCGCTGAAAAAACGACACCAGGGAAAGTCGGACCAACACTAGAGCTAACTTGTAAGATTTTCTTGCTGTTTCGTTCTACTAACTCAATTTCTGAACCATTATGGCTTTCAATCACATCAAGATTGCCATCATTGAAATCGATAACCGAGGCGACAATACCTTCAGCGCTGTTGACTACCAACAATTTGGTGCTTTGATTTTCTGCCGTTGGTGATTTAGCTATGACATTTGCGTAAACATTTGTGCCACTTAAAATAATACCTGAAATAATTACAGATAAAGCCGATTTTCGTAATTTCACTGTAAACTCCTTGATTTTATATTGCGAAATGAACATTGGACCATTGACCCTGCAATATAGATTAACCAATAATACAAATAGGTTATACTATTGTTTGTCGGAATTGTGATGAATTAGAGGCTTTGTTTCCTAATTGGATCTCAGATAGAAACTGCCAATATGGATGATTATTAGGCTATTTCTATCGTTTTAGGCATACCTAACCCTGTGAGCTTATTCAACGCTTTAATCATGGCGTAGGTTTCACCAACCTGAGCATTATAGTTTCTTAAACTTAATCGCCCACCAAACAGTGTCTTTACACGGAAC
>NZ_JBFROV010000040.1:0-48993 GCF_041471725.1 Vibrio sp. 10N.261.51.F12
CTTTAACTGATCGGCATTAGACCTAGAGTCGGTTTTTTTATTTCTGCTTTTGACCCGTCCTAAATAAGGTTGTCACTTTTAATCAATATGCCGACTTCTCTGTTAGAGCCGTTTTTGCGAGCGAGTGTCACCTGTCATCTAAACGTATGCATTGTTTTTTATATGATCGATTTATCAATCTAAGATTGCAGATAAGAGATCTGCTGCTTATCACAAAAATAGATTAAAATTTTCATGTAAATTTTATTACTTAATTTGAAATCAGGGCTCTTTTACATGTCGAACAAACTCGCAAACCCAGCGCCGTTAGGCCTAATGGGTTTTGGTATGACTACCATCCTTTTGAATATCCACAATGCAGGTTTCTTTCCTATTGATTCAATGATTCTAGCTATGGGGATTTTTTATGGCGGTCTAAGCCAAGTGCTAGTGGGTATGATGTGCTTTAAGCGCGGTGATACATTTGGTACAACGGCCTTCACGTCTTATGGCCTATTTTGGTTGTCGCTTGTCGGCATTATCGTTATGCCATACATGGGCCTACCAGCAAGCCCTGCGAGCTTTATGGGTTGGTACCTGCTGTTATGGGGTATTTTCACTGGTTTCATGTTTATTGGCTCATTATGCTACCCAGTTGCGAAGCAAGTCGTGTTTGGTTCTCTAACCATCTTGTTCTTCCTTCTAGCCGCTCGTGATTTCACGGGTAGTGAATTGATCGGTACTATTGCCGGCTTTGAAGGTATTTTCTGTGGAGCGAGTGCGATTTACTTTGCTATGGCTCAGGTCATCAACAACGAATATGGTCGTACAGTGATGCCTATTGGTGATAAAAAACCAGCGGCAGCGCCAGTTCAAGCGACACAAGAAATTACCGCATAGATTTAAGTTTATTCATTTCGGAAACGATGAATAGCAAAAAAGGAGGGTAGCGAACGCTACCCTCCTTTTTTAATACATACTTTTTTAATACATAAATGTTAGCCAATGGGTAAACGCAAACAATGTATCAGGAGCAATCTACTTGCCCTTGTGATTACGTTGCCATTGTACTCCCGCTTACGATGGTGTCCCTACTCACAACTGTGTTTGAGTATTAGGGGTGGCTGTGCTTTCTGTTTCTTTGCTTGCCGTTTCCCCTGTACGTCTTTTGTATTTTCCTTCCCAATAATGAGCGCCTTTAATACCCAGCGCTACAGGGTTAAATGTATAATCTTTAACGCCTTTTTTCTGTTGGGCTTCGTAGTCTTTAAGTGCAAGAATAGCGGGCTTGCCCATAAAGAAGATGATGACGAGACCGACAATGTTAAGCCAAGCCATCAAGCCAACACCGATATCACCCATTGCCCAGGCTAAGTTGGCCGTTTTTACGGTTCCGTAGAACACTGACGCCATAATCACGAGCTTCAATATAAACATCAGTCCACTGACCTTAAAGGTGCGACGGATGTAGGCAATATTGGTTTCAGCAATGTAGTAGTAAGCCAGAATGGTCGTGAAAGCGAAAAAGAACAGCGCAAAGGCGATGAATGGTTTTCCCACACCTGGCATGGTGCTTTCAATCGCAAGTTGTGTAAAGGCTGGTCCATTTGCTCCGATATTTGCCGCAAGGTTTTGAACAAGGAAGGCTTCGTCACCGCCGCCGTGTACATTGTAAGCACCAGTAATCAAAATCATAAAGGCCGTTGCTGAACAGACAAGCAAGGTATCAATGTAGATAGAGAACGATTGCACAAGGCCTTGCTGGGCTGGGTGATCTACGTTTGCCGCTGCGGCTGCGTGTGGACCTGTACCTTGACCGGCTTCGTTAGAGTAAACACCACGCTTTACACCCCAACCAATGGCAGCACCAAAACCGGCCATAGGAGTAAAGGCATCCCCAAGAATCATCCCCACAATGCGCGGTACCTCACCAATATTGAGCAAGATGATCACGAAAGCAATTATGATGTAAGCGAGCGCCATAAATGGCACGACAACTTGTGTAAAATTAGCAATGCGCTTAACACCACCAAAGATAATGAAACCTAAGATAATTGAAACAACAGTACCGGTGAAAATTTTTGCAAAACTAAAGGTGCCGATAGCGGTTTCAATCATAGGGCCAGTGCCAAATGCCGTTTCTACTGCGTTACCAATACTGTTAGATTGGACGCCTGGAAGAAGCACACCACAAGCAAATATCGTGGCAATGGCGAAAATCCATGCATACCATTTTTGCCCCATTGCTTTTTCGATGTAGTACGCGGGGCCTCCTCGAAATTGTCCTTCGTCTTCTTCTTTATAGATTTGAGCTAATGTCGATTCAATGTACGCGGTCGCAGCGCCAAAGAAAGCCACGACCCACATCCAGAATACGGCGCCAGGACCACCAAAACCGATGGCAGCTGCGACGCCTGCGATATTACCTGTACCGACTCGGCCTGATAATGAAACGGCGAGTGCCTGAAATGATGAAATGCCTTTTTCAGAACTTTTTCCTGACAGTAACAATCGCCACATCTCAAAGAAATGGCGGATTTGAACGAAGCGAGTTAGCACTGAATAAAACAGGCCGGCACCAAGACATAAATAAATAAGAGCGGGGCTCCAGATAACCCCGTTCAATAGATCAACAAATGATTGCATAGTTCTTCCCTGTAAAGCTCGGGTAAATATCCATTCATCGACGGCTATAAGCGTAAGATGATGGGTATTTTTGTTATGAATTAGAGTCCCTCAATCGTCCTTGCTTGTACGAAAAGCATGAGAAAATCTAAGTGCGAGTGTTTAATTTTATAAAGCAAGCGAGGCCATCCTAACCAATTGTGACCGCGTTGTTAACAGGAGATGTAAAATTTATGTTAACCCGTGACGGTTAGCACGAAATTTCATCACTTTGATTAAAAGGTGTGGTTTGTTTTCATATTGAACTGAACGGCGAGATAAAGATTGGCCTCGTTAGAGGCCAATTATATTGATTAAGCGGCGTCTAAACCTTGCTGCCAAAAGGCAATTTCCATTCGCGTCGCTGTTTTAAATACGTGTATTAATTCCTGCGCTCGCTGGCTGTTCACATCAATGTCTTCAAGGAGTGCATCCAAACGTTGAATGGAAGTCTGAACGCCAGACTGGAACTCTTCACTCGCGTACATTTCGATCCAGCTTCGATACGGGTTGCCTTCGAGTGATGTGCTTGCGTGCTTTAATCTCTCTTCGCCAATTACGGCGTAGCCAATCGAGCAAGGCGCGAGCGCAGCGTATAGGTCGACCAGTTCACCTGTCATGCCAGCGTCCAACACGTAGCGCGTATAAGCAACGGTGCCAAAATCCTCTTGCTCCGCTTCCATATCCGATTCGGTTAAGCCCCATTGGCTGCAATAGCTTACATGGTGAGCGATTTCGCTATTGAGCAGCGCTAGCACACTGGGAACGGCTTCTCTCATTTGATCCAGTGTTTTTGCTTTATAAATAGCCAGTGCATAAGCCCGCGCATATTGTTTTAAGAACAAGAAGTCTTGCTTTAAATAATGCAAATAAGCGTCTGGGTGTAGCTCCCCAGTTGCGAGTTGCTCAACAAAGCTGTGCTGTGTGTAAGCGTGCCATTCGTCTTGGCATGCTTGAATAAGGTCATTGTGATTCATGGTATTCCTACAGAAATTATGGCTATTACAGCGTCGGTACAAACGTGGCCGCTTTTGGCTGAGTTGGGATGATTTTATGCTGGAACATAAAATCAGTGAACGCGTCGTATTTGTTGATATCGACGGCTGACGGGCGTAATGCAAAACGCGTCAGGGTATCACGCCATGCACGCTTATTGAGCTCGTTGTTTAGCGTATCAGGTGCGTAGGCAACGAATTCATTCCAAGAATCATGAGGATGATTAACAATATACGTTGTGGCTTTCTCTATTGCGCGATTAAACTTCTTGATAGCCTCTTTGTCGTAGCTGTTCGCATTGGCGACAAATACAAGTTCCTCGTAGGTTGGCACGCCATGCTCTTCTGGGAAGAACGCTTTTGGCTTAAACCCTTCAAGCTCAAGCTGATTGGTTTCAAAGTTGCGTAGTCCGCCCCATATTGCATCTACTTGTCCGGATGCGAGAGACGATGACAATGCCCAACCAACATTGATGATCTTCACATCTTCAAACGCGACACCCTCTGATTTCAGCATAGTGCCGATGGTGGCTTCCTCGTTTCCTGCAATGGCAATACCAATCTTTTTGCCTTTTAAGTCAGCTAGGTTATTGATCTTGCCGTTGTCGATAACCATCATGGTGTTCAACGGTGTGGCAATTAGCGTTGCGCTGCGAATTAATGGCAGACCCGCTGCGACATCAATGGTAAGACTCGTTTGATAAGAAACGGCCATGTCTACCTTACCTGCGGCGACAAGCTTCGCTGGGGTACTAGGGTCCGCAGGTTCTTGGATATTAATCTTAAGCCCTTGCTCTTGAAAGTAGCCTTTTTCTTTTGCAATAACGATAGGGCCATGGTTTGGATTAACAAACCAATCGAGCATTAGCGTCAATTCTTTGTCTGCCGCTTGCGCGGGTAGAGTGGCAGCGAGCGCTATCAAAGCGGCAATGCCTTTTTTGAAGATAGGGGTCATGACTTTTCCTTTTTGATTATTATTTACTTTCCCAAGGGATGATGTGTTTTAGCAGCCTGTCGGTGATGAAGTACAAAGACACAGAAAGGCTGGCGAGAATAAATAGTGCCGCAAACATCTCATCGATGAGCATGCGCGCGTTAGTTTGTAGCATGAGATAGCCTAGCCCCTCACTTGAGCCTACCCACTCACCGGCAACGGCTCCAATGGGAGCAATCACGACAGCGACTCGAATACCAGAAGCGAGCACAGGCAGTGACGCAGGTAAGCGAACATGCCAAAGTTGTTGCCAACGACTGGCACCCATCGTTTGAGCAAGGTCGAGGTAGCCAGTGGGGGTATTGCGAAGTCCGTCGTAACAACAGGTTGTTACTGGGAAGAAGATAATCAACGCCGCCATGACCACTTTAGAAGCGATACCATAGCCAAGCCAAAGCATTAAAATTGGGGCGAGGGCAAAAACGGGAATCGCTTGGCTAGCAATGAGAATAGGTAACAGCCAGCGTTTTAAAGGTTGAAATAACAGCATCTGTAAGGCAAAAAATAACCCCATGCTTAGCCCTAACAACAGGCCAAGTAAGATCTCTTGCGCGGTTACCCAAGTATGTTTAAGTAACACCTCATGACGACTGACGAGTTTACTCGCGACACTTTCTGGTGAAGGTAAAATAAAACTAGGCATATTGAATGCGACTACGATGATTTTCCATAACCCTATAATCACAATCGCACTGATCAACATTCGAGTGACCGCGTTTATGCCCACTCTTTCATTGTCGGAGTGATGCGCAGAATGTGGCGAGTGATGTTTTTCTTTTGAAGGCTGGGCTAATTTAGTCAGAAGTGTCATCTGCTCCCTCCAAACGCTTTAAAATCTGCTGTTGAAGAGCGGCAAACTGTGCATCAATCTCTCTAGGTACCGCTGTCGTCGGGGCGGTAATGGGGAATAGCGCAGCGGGCTTGCCATTCATGACCAAAATCTGATGACCGAGACGAAGCGCTTCTTGTGGATCATGGGTAATCAGCAGTACGGTTTTATCCGCTAGGAGTGAGGCCGCTAAATTTTGCAACTTGTAACGTGTGACTGCATCCAGCGCAGAGAAAGGCTCATCCATTAACACGATGGGCTTATCTTGCATAAGTGTTCTGGCTAGTGCAACCCTCTGCTTTTGTCCGCCAGATAAGGCAGTGATTTTGTCATAAGCCTTGTCTTTCAATCCGACACTAGCCAATAAAAACAAGGCGCGTTCGGTAATCTCTGGGGTGACATTGACCCCCCGTAACCTTGATGCCAAACACACATTGTCGATGACACTCAACCAAGGCATCAATAAATCTTGTTGTGCCATGTACGCAATTTGATGGTGAATACCAGCCTCAGATGATGATGTCAGTTGCCCGGTAAATGTGACTTGGTCATTGAGTAATCCAGCCACGTAACGCAGTAAGGTACTCTTTCCGCACCCGCTAGGTCCAAGGACAGCGGTGCAGCTTCCTGATCCCAAGGTCATGTTTAGGTTGGAAAATATCGGTTGCTCATCCCCTAAATAGGTCAGGGAGGCATTGCACAGCGTAATATCTATCATTACTTCAGCATATAAAAGTGGTTAACTGGGCCGTGTCCCTTGCCAATTGAAAGGGTATCAGCGTGAGAAATAGCCTGTGTGATGTAATGCTTCCCTGACTGGACGGCGTCGTGAAGCGTTTCACCTTGCGCAAGAAATGATGCGATGGCCGAGCTTAATGTACACCCAGTGCCATGCGTGTTGTTGGTGTGAATTCGCGTGGTCTCAAGGCGGGTGACGTCGTTAGCCGTGATCAACAAATCTGTGCTGGTGGATTCTGATTCTAAGTGGCCACCCTTCAACAAAATTGCTGGGGTTTGGAGTGTTCTGAGTCCATCAATCATCTGGTCCATTCCTGCTTCAGATTGCGGAATAGCACAATCAAGTAACGCAGCACCTTCCGGTAAATTGGGTGTGATGACAGTGGCGAGTGGTAATAGCTCGGTTTTTAGGGCGTCGATGGCAGAAGTGGCTAGTAGGAGGTCCCCACTGGTTGCAACCATCACGGGGTCGAGCACAACGTACTGAGGTTGATACTGTTTAAGCTTCTTAGCAACAGATCGAATAATGGCAGTATCCGCTAACATACCTATTTTGACGGCGACCACGTTGAGGTCTGAGAAAACGGCATCTAATTGCGCCTCAATAAAGTCAGGCTCAATACCAAGTATTCCCGAGACACCTTGTGTGTTTTGTGCGGTGAGTGCAGTAATAACAGAGCAGGCGTAACTGCCCGTGGCGGAAATAGCTTTGATATCGGCTTGAATACCTGCGCCACCACCAGAGTCAGATCCAGCAATAGTGAGAACAATAGGGGTAGAAGTTGAAAGGCTTGCCATGAGAGTGCTCCTCGCCGACATAGGAGCGAGCGCATAGCCTGGAGCACAATAGGCTACCGGTAAGCTATGTCGATCAGTTCCCTACGTCAGTGTTAACTGAATCAGGTTCAACGGGTCTCACCTATGGTGATCTCAGCAGTAATGCTCCCCGACTAATGAGAAAACATATTGTTATACAAGCGCCCAATTTTTTCCAGCGTTAAAAACAAACTCTGAATGATGAAGCGTTAAATTGACATGGATTATGGGTGGTGTGGGCGTTTGTTCTGTTTTTTGGTTATTTTCCCCATCATTACGTTGCAAATTATTTGTGCAGAAGATTAAACGTTTTGTGAAAACATGTGCTTCAAGATTCTTTTTTATGAGCGATCACTCGAAGAGCTGTTTAATTTTTAATCGTTAATTATTATCAAGTTCTAATACTGTTCTCGATGCCAATAAGAATTTTTTGGCAGGATTTAGTTTTTCAGGGAATAGAGAATATACCAATGAACAGAATTGTATTGGGTGCTTCGATCCTAACGCTCGCGATGAGTAATGCCTCTTGGGCAGCACCAGCTACACCAGCTATAGACGCTTATGGCTCCAATAATTTGCAGTTTTCGAAAGTACAACTGGCGATGGAAACCGCCGCAGGCTATAGCCAGATGGTTCAATATCAAGATGCCGCGGATATTACTATCAAGTTTAATCAATGGAGCGGAACACCAGGAGACACATATCACGTCTATTTTGATGGGAGCAGGTGGCGACGGGGCCCATCACCGGGAGTCAAACTGCTGCGATCTTCACTTATGCAAAAGGCGGGCGGTATCAAGTTCAGGTAGAAGCTTGTGATGCCAGTGGCTGTTCTAAAAGTAGCTCGATGGAGTTAGTTGTCGCCGATACGGACGGGTCCCATCTGCCACCTTTGGTGATGAATGTGGATCCCAATAACAAGTCCTTTGATACTGACCCCAATACAGTGGTAGGGACCTATTTTGTTGAATGGGGTATTTATGGTCGAGATTTCACGGTTGATAATATTCCTGTTGATAACCTAACGCATATTATCTACGGCTTCATTCCAATTTGTGGGCCGAATGAGTCGGTAAAATCAGTTGGTGGTAACAGCTTTAATGCCCTGCAAACCGCTTGCCAAGGCATGGACGATTATGAGGTCGTGATTCATGATCCTTGGGCCGCTTATCAAAAAAGTTTTTCTCAAGCAGGGCATGATTACAGTTCGCCAATTAAAGGTAATTACGCGATGTTGATGGCGCTTAAACAGCGAAATCCGGATCTGAAAATATTGCCTTCCATCGGTGGTTGGACTCTGTCTGATCCATTCTATAGCTTTACGGACAAAGCGAACCGAGATGTATTTGTGGCCTCAGTTAAACAATTCCTCACCACTTGGAAGTTTTATGACGGTGTCGATATTGACTGGGAATATCCGGGTGGTGACGGTGCAGCACCGGATCTTGGCGATCCAAGTAAGGATGGCGCAGCATACGCGGTGTTGATGCAAGAGCTGAGAGCCATGCTTGATCAGCTATCAGCAGAAACAGGCCGAACCTATGAATTGACATCAGCAGTTGGTGTGGGTTTTGATAAAATTCAAGATGTTGACTACGCTCAGGCCGTTCCTTTTATGGATTATATCTTTGCGATGACGTATGACTTTTACGGCGGCTGGAACAATGTTCCCGGGCATCAGGCTGGGTTATATTGCGGCAGTTTCATGAGGGTAGGTCAGTGTGATGGCAGTGGCGTTGATGCAGAAGGCGTGCCGTACAAAGGCCCTGCCTATACTGCTGACAATGGTATAGAACTGTTGCTCTCAAAAGGGGTTCCGGCTAACAAACTGGTTTTAGGCGCGGCAATGTATGGGCGTGGCTGGGAAGGTGTTATGCCTAGTACATTAACCGACCCTACCGATCCAATGACGGGTACCGCGAGTGGAAAATTGAAAGGCTCCACAGCACAAGGTGTATGGGAAGATGGCGTTATCGATTATAAAGGCATTAAATCCTTCATGCTTGGCGATGGTCATACCGGGATTAACGGCTATGAATATGGCTACGATGCCTTAGCAGAGGCGGCCTATGTTTGGAATCAAACGACGGGCGCGTTGATTACTTTTGATGATAACCGCTCAGTAAAAGCAAAAGGCGCATACGCTCGCAGCTTAGGTCTTGCTGGGTTATTTTCATGGGAAATTGATGCCGATAATGGCGATATTTTAAATGCAATGCATGAGGGCCTTGCTGGTGGTACGCCGAGTAACCGTCCTCCTAAAGCGAATGCAGGTGCTGCTCAATACGTTGAAGGCCCAATGGTTCTCTTGCTTAGTGGCTCAGCATCAAGTGATAACGATGGCAATATAGTGAGTTATGCTTGGACTCAGAGTGCTGGGGCGCCATTATTTTTAACGGATGCAAACACGGTTACTCTACAAGTGAGTATTGGAGAAGTGACAGAGAACAGCAAATATGAATTTGTTCTTACTGTGACCGATAACGAGGGGGCAACTCACTCCGATACGGTCGTCGTCAACGTCACATCCAACAATACCGAGCCAACGAATACGGCGCCTGTCGCGAGAGTGGCAGGACCAACTAGCGCTGTGGCTAAGGAGGTTGTCTTGCTGGATGCATCTGGCTCGACGGATATCGATAACGATGTTCTGACTTATACTTGGCAATCACCATCAGGACTGAGAGTGACTACGCAAGGTGACATGCTGAGTTTTAACGCGCCAAGTTTGCCAGTGAGCACGGATTATCAATTTTCTGTAACGGTCAGCGATGGTTCACTTGATTCAGTCATGAACCATACTGTAACGATCGCTGCAGATGCTAACGGTGCGGTGTGCGAAAATACATGGCAAGCCGATTCGGTTTATACCGGTGGTGAGCAAGTGATATATCAAGGTAATACTTACCAAGCCAAGTGGTGGACACAAGGTGAAGATCCGCAGACAACGGGAGAGTGGGGGGTATGGAAAAACTTAGGGAACTGCTTGTAATACAGACCCGTGTGCAAGCCTCAATATTGACTATTTAAAATGTGAGATGAGCCTTAGCCACAAGGAATAAAAGGGAAGCGGTGGCTTCCCTTTTTTCAAATCAATTAATCGGCATTACGCGGATTTTTCGGTGAGAGCGATACGGTATTGAACCATATCTTCAATCGTCAACACTGGCATATTGTGGAGTTTACCGAATGCCACAATTTCTGGGGCTTTTGCCATTGTGCCATCAGGGTTTGTGACTTCACATAGTACCCCAAATGGTGATAGGCCGGCCATTTGCATCAGATCTATTGTGCCTTCTGTGTGACCACGGCGAGTTAAAACACCGCCCTGACGTGCTCGTAGTGGGAAGACATGACCGGGTCTTGCAAGATCTTCTGGTCTTGCTTGTTGCGCACAAGCTGTTTTGATGGTTGTGACTCGATCGGCGGCTGATACGCCAGTCGTGACACCGACTTTTGCTTCGATCGAGACGGTAAAAGCCGTTTGATTGGCGCTGTTATTGTTCACGACCATTGGAGGAAGTTCCAGCTGCTCTGCTTGCTCATCGTTGATGCACAAGCAAACAATGCCACTGCCTTCTCGTATCATTAACGCCATTTGTTGATCGGTTAAGTGATCCACTGAGCAAATAATATCGCCTTCGTTCTCGCGATCTTCATCATCGAGTAGCAATACACCGCGGCCTTCACGAAGTGCAGCGAGAGCAATCTCTACGCGTTCCATCGGTGTGCCGAATTCTGAAAGTAGTGAGGTTTGGTTCTGATTCATGGTAAGACTCCGAAATAAAATACCAGAATCAGGGCATAAGTAATGGGGACCACGTGTGATCCAAGAGATGTCGGAACGCTCCCTAGTCAAAAGGAAGTGCTCTAATTATCCTCTCCCATCCGGACTATGACCGTCGGCTCTGGATTCACACCAGATCTGCTGACCTTAAATCACAAGAGTGAGATAAGCGCTCGCGGGCTAACCAAAAATCTGGCTTACCGCCGGTGGGGAATTGCGCCCCGCCCTGAGAATAAAATAGGTGTCAAAAATTGACAGTAAAGATGGTAGCGTTTTTTGCTCTTAATGGAAAGAGTAGTACTTAACGCTTTGATTAATTGTAGAGGAACACATTTAAATTTAGCGCTGTAACGCAATCTCATCTATTCACGATGAAGTTAGATTGCCAAGAACGGTTCCTCCAACTAGGTTTAACCCCTAACCAGTAAATGCATAACCTGATAATGAGCACCTAATTAATGATGAGATTGGAAACGGAACGGCTTATTTTGCGAGATTTTCAACTTGGTGATATTGAAGCGTGGCTAGCGATAACATCGCACCCTAAGTATCAGACCTTTTATCCGAAAGAAGAATGTTCGGCGGAGTTTAATGCGCATTTACTCGAAATGTTTGTTGAGCAGGCACAGCAAGTTCCCAGGACTAAATTTCAGCTAGTGATTGAAGGGAAAGAGAGTCATCAAGTCATCGGAACGGTTGCGTTTCGATTAGAAGCCGATAACCAAGCCTCGATTGGTTTCGGCCTTTCAGTAAATAGGCAAGGACGAGGCATAGCCGTTGAAGCAATGTCGGCGCTGATTAAGTTTGGCATCGAGCAGTTCTCTCCTGGCTGTATCTTTGCTGAAACGCGAGCTGGTAATCATGCTGCTATTTCTGTCTGTCATCGATTGGGGCTATCTGTTTTACAGTCTCAATCTAATCACTTAGGTGAGGTGGAAGTATTGCGCTTAGCCACTGAAGTGAAAAAAGAAAGTGGTAACCTGGGGACTTAATGTAGGTCAGGCTAATAAAATAGGTTAGGAAGAATGATAAGTAACGAAGACACAACTTTACTCACTGACCACTAGATGAGATTGTTGAGTTATTGCTAGCGTTTTAAGGGAACAACACATGCAGGATCAGTGTCGCGTAGTACTACCCGGTAACCATGAACAAAGCCCAGCCGATATGTTTGCTGGTATGGCGGCATGGTGTAAAGACAACCATGTTACTCACGATAGATACGGTGAGGGAGAACTTATTCAATCATTTGAACAAAAGGTTGCGACGTTGCTTGGGTTTGAGTCGGGGCTTTTCGTGATCACCGGCACCATGACACAACCAACCGCCTTGCAAATAGCTTGTGAAGAACGACGCTGCCATAACGTTGCAATGCACCCATCAAGCCATATTTATATTCATGAGAATCAGGGTTATCAGTTACAAAATCGCTTTAATGTATTGACCGTCGGTAAGCCTTTTCAACCATGGACAGTGGATTCCATTGCCCAGATTCCCGACGAAATTGGCGCTGTACTTTATGAGCTGCCAATGCGAGAGATTGGAGGACAACTTCCGAGCTTTGAAGCGCTAGAAGCAATCAAACACCATTGTAATCAGTCTAATATTCATTTGCATATGGATGGCGCTCGCCTCTGGGAAACCTCTGCATTCTTTGGCAAAGCCTATGATGAAATCGCACATGGTTTTAACTCTGCCTACGTTTCTCTTTACAAAGGTATCGGTGGTCTAGGTGGAGCAATGTTGGTGGGAGATAAGGCATTTATCGATAAAGCGAGCGTATGGATGCACAGGCAAGGTGGCAGCGTTTACCACCGTTCGCCTTATATTGTTGCGGCTGCCATGCAGTTTGACCAACGACTCAAGCTTATGCCTGCTCTGTTTGAAAGAACGAAACAGGTTTATCAGATACTGAAAGAATTTCCGCTGTTGACGCCAAATCCAGAGAAACCACAAGCCAATATGTTACATATCCATCTTCCGGTTGGTTATGATCGGGCAGTGGAACTCCGTGACACGCTTGCAAAAGAAAAGAGTGTATGGATGGGTAATCCACAGCGAGGGCAATTGCCACAACAAAGTTATATTGAGTGGTATGTTGGTGACCGATTACTGAGCATCTCGGATGAGGATCTGCGACAGTATTTAACGTTACTGAGTAAAGGTTGCGTTTAAATCATTGCTGTTTTGTGCCCAATTCAGGTTGGGCTCTGAGATAATAAATAAGTACTGTGCCTAACAATTAGATTGAGTTAAGGGGAAAATATTTTGGATCTTAATCTACTAACGACATTTTTCGCCGTATATAAGCAGCGATCAATTACGCTTGCCGCCGACCAATTAGACTTAACTCAGCCAGCGGTCAGTGCTGCCATCAGGCGCTTAGAAGCTGTGATAGGGAAGGCACTTTTTGTTCGGGAAGGCAGGGGCATTGTTCCCACCAGTACGGCGGTGCAACTGGCGACCAGAATAGAAGACCCATTAAGTATTATCGATAATGTAGACAAGCATACTTACGATCTCAAAGTGTATTGTACCGAGAGTTTGATTCATTTCATTACCGGTGTTGATGGCATCAAGCTGAGCGAAGCTCCGCTTGATGAAAGTGAACTGTTTGATGCACTCGTCACGCAAAAGATCGATATTGTAATTGATGTTGTGTCTAGCAAGAAACATTCGTTATTAGAAGAAGCGTTGTTTGAAGAAGAAGCGGTCTGCCTTACCCGAATTGATCACCCTCGTATCGGCGAGACCCTGACTCAAGAAGCGTACTATCAGGAACAACATATCGCGTTAAAGCTTAAGCGCGGAGATATGAATACGGTAGAATTTTTGTCACAAGGTGAGCAAAAACCCCGTAACGTAAAAATTGAAACCAGTTCGATTTCTAGTATGTTAATACTGGCGAGTACAACCGATTATATCGCCTCTTCAACACGCTCATTTGCAGAACAATGGGCTCCTAAATTAGGCTTACGGATTCATCCCATTCCCCTTAGCTTGAGCAAGTTCAAGTTTCGAATGCTCTACCATAAGCGGTACGTTAATGATAACCATCACCGCAAAATCAGAGAGGATTTGATCAACGCTTTCGCTAGGCGCACATAAAGATCATCAAGATGAACGGTGGCTCGATGTCGATGATGAACTATTTTGGCAGCGTCGAGTTACTAAGTAGGCGTCGTACACACATTGTCTAACGCATGATTCCTAAAGACTCTAATGAGGTCAAAATCTTGACCAACAAGTGGCTAAGTGCTCTTAATATTGAGTCACTTAGCGACCCTTCCTTCTATCGCATTATGATTTATCCCTTTCTATTTTTTGCCAATACAGAGAGCGTTTTAGCTGCTCGCCATTATTTCTAAATCACGATGGTGGGCATTTATACATAAATTACGCTTATATATTGACGCCTGTTAGCTATATTTATCTGTTTTTTGTTTATGAGTAAACTCTTTGCATCGGAGTGAGGAAGGAACTTCATTCATACACATACTCAACCGATAGGTGGCACGATGAGAACCTTTGCAAAACTATCCTTAGCATCAACGGCGATGTTCATCACGACGACGGCATTTGCTGCTGACCCTATGATGGAATACAACACAAAGAAAACTCAATCAGATATTGAAAACCTTCAAAAATTTGAATATCACGAAGGGGATACGCTGGATGAATATCTAGAAGGTCAACCCAAAGGCAAGCTGTACTCCTCTGAAGAAGATGTACTTTCAGTGCTCATGGGTGGGGTTAATAATGGTGAATATCGAACTAAAACCGACTCAGGCTGGAAGGAAGGCTTAATGTTTGAGGGCATCGCTCCTTATGGTGATCATATGGTGTCAGGTGCTAACTGGTTCCCTCGTACTGAAGAGGTGCAGCCAGATGAAATGCGAGTGACGTTTATGGGGACTTCTCCAATGATTCGTCCCGGGCAAGCGAACACGTCCATCTATGTAGAGTTAGGTAATGGGTCAAATTTTGTTTTTGATTTGGGTGAAGCTTCGATTGCAAACTATGTCGCGGCAGGGGTAGCGCTTAATGAATTAGACCATATATTTATTACTCATTTGCATGTTGATCACTATGGATCCCTGCCTTACTTGTATCAGTTCGGTGGGTGGAACGGACGTTGGGAAAAACCGCTGAATATCTATGGTCCTAGTGGTGCAACCCCGGAATATGGCACTCGCCATATGATTGAAGGTATGCAACAAATGTTGAACTGGCATACCGATGCATTTGATGTCTTCCCAGCAGGAAACGATATTGTTGTTCATGAGTTTGATTTCCGTGATGACGGTGGCGTCATTTACGACCAAGACAATGTACAAGTCATCCATTGGCGTCGCAGCCATGCCAAAGATGGTGCTTCAGGTTATCGTCTAAATTGGACCCAGGATGATGGTCGAGTGCTGTCATTCGTGTGGACTGGTGATGGTCGCCCAACCGAGCTAGATCTTAAATATGCTAAGGGTGCAGATTTGTTTATTACCGAGCTTCAAACGGAAACCTTTGGCGTCTCTTCGATCATCCAAGGAGTCCCCCCATTCCTAGCGCGTTATACCGTCGATACTCATCATACACCAGCGTATGCCGCAGGATATGTTGCCAATGAGGTCCAGCCTCGATTGTTCATGACCACTCACATGACATTCGACCCTTATTTGAATGAAGAAACGGTTGCAGAAGTTCGTCATCATTGGAAAGGACCTTATCACTTTGGAGCGCCTGATGGCATCGTAGTCAACATGACCAAGGATAATGCTTGGGTACGTGAAGGGATCTTACCGGATTTCCCTAACGCGAGAGCCCCACAATTTGATTTAGCTGATGGCTCTGAATTCCGTATTCCGATGCCTAAAAATAGCCGTGAGGATATTCAAGAGCAGGAGATCCGTGACCTAGAGCTTGATCCGAAGCTTTATTACCCTGAGGGCTACATGCCAGAACTAATGACGGAGTGGCCAGTTGACAGTGACATTGTGATACCTGCAGAGCAAGTACCTGATGCAATGAGAAAAGGCATGAACACGAAACAAGAATACGTGGATAGAGTGCGCGAGCATCATAACTTAGAGCGCAAGTCAGTGACTCGTCCAACGGAACCCGGAGAAGGCTCAGGAACCGATAAAGAATAGGGCGACATAGAATGAAAAGGGGAGCGTTTTGACGCCCCCTTCAGCTTAAGGAAAACACATTCCATTAATACGTTAATCGGTCTTTGTTTTCATCACTTGATGTAAGTGACTCAATATTTGGAGTACAACATGAAAAAATCCATTATCACAGTAGTTATTCTCACCATCGTTTCTGGTTCAGCGTTTGCCGCTGGACAATCAAATGCTCATGACTACCGACCTGGTGCAACCAATAACCAAGAACGCCTTGCCGCTATAGACCCAAACTACGAGCTGACACTGCCTTCCGAAAAAGAGGGCTATACCATGTATGACAATCAATACATGTCTGACGGCGGCACTTATACGACCTATGTGAAGCCAAATCCAACAGATGAGCTTCATGTCGCCGATAAAGGGTCTTTAAAAATCACCCATGGCCAAGGCGGCAGCATCATGACGGACTACACAACAAAAAATGGAACCAATGCATTTTCAGTGATGTGTGGGTATACCTCTGGGCCTTCTTTTTGGGCGGATGGTAAACCAGCGAATGTTTGTAAAGATGCTCAGGCGCTGGCGGTGAGTTTGGAAGCTGAAGGGAAATGGGAGGTTAACCCAATGGTTTATACCGTAGCCCCCCCGAGTATTGTGGTTAACTAACTCTATTGGCATGTTTGATTAGTGAAATGAATAAGGAAATTTATTGACTATGTTGACTCAAATTTCTTTGATTAAATCACATTAGATGTGGAGACCGTATCCTATGAATCACGTTTTAAAATTACTTACCCTTGCATGTCTACTTGTTACGCCGACGATGGCAGTAGCGGAAGGACATAACCACAGTCACAATCATTTTAGTCCAGCACTAGAGCGACTAGGTGACGACATTATCGGTTTGACGGTTTGTTATAGAAATGGCTATCTATCCGATGAGGATCAAGAGCCTGCTTTTACCAATTTAATCAACCAAGCTAATGCAACCGGTGAAGAATTAGGTATGTTCTACATGGATAAGCTAGGGCCTAAAGCGGAAACGATTATGGGTGATGACAATGCACGAGCGTTATGGAGCCAAGATTTTTGTTCAGATTTAACGACCACTTACTTAGATGCGGATGAGTTAGCGAAATCTAAAAATCATCAACATGACCATACACACGCTCATGAACACCATAACCACGACCATGCTGACCTATCGGCAGATATCGTTCAGCAGGATATAGAACGAGGACGCTTACTCAGTATCAATTAGCTCTTTGTCCAAATACGAATGAGCTTGAAAGGGGAGAGGGTTTGTACTTCTCCTTTTTTATGAGCATGGTGTAGAGCCTTATTGGACACGCATTCAAAATGTGTGTGGGGCTTTTATCTAAAGGCATGATGGGCTGTGGATCGTGTCTAGTGTTTATGGAAGGTAATAGAAAGGCGACGACGGGAGATTGCGCGATTAACGCTGATGCATGCTAATCTAGAATATAGATTAATCATTTTTGAAGAACGTTTATGCCATCCCACTTACCGAAATCCTTTAGTAAGCCTTTTTTGAAGGTTTTTTACGTGCTTGAGGCCGTGTTGTTAGTTGCCATTACGCTCGCAACACTGTTTGCTATGATGGAGGAATTCATGCACGTTTTCACTGAACGCCGAGTTCAGTTGACCGATATCCTTCTCATGTTTATCTATTTAGAAGTGTTGGCCATGGTTCAGCAATTTGTAATGAACGGGAAGATTCCGGTTCGTTATCCTATCTATATCGCCATGATGGCGATAGCTCGGTATATCACTCTAGGCATGAAAGAGTTGGATGCAGTGCTAATCGTTTGGCTATCTGTTGCTGCCTTTATACTCGCGGCCGCGACGTTATTGATTCGAGTCGGGCACCATTACTGGCCTTATGTAGATATCAGAACTAAGCGGCCAGATGAGTAAAGACTGATTGAGTAAACCTAGTTATTTTAACTAGGTTTTTATCCAATATCGCTCAATATATCATTTAAATCTGGCTACTCTATTGAAGAAGCAGCCAGATCATATGATGTTAGAAGCTCAAATATTTTTTAATAAATCATCTTTGAGCGCTTATGTATTAATTGCTATTAAGCACCCCTACCAATAAATATTATTTGCTACTAGATCGTTAAATCACTAAAGATTATTAGCTTCATTCACTATAATATTTAGAATCGGTACTGAACACCAAGGTTAAAACCACTGTGTGTTGCCGTAAAATCAACATCACTGTCAAGATCTATCTTCACGGCACGATAGCCAATTGTTGCTACCATGTTTGGTTGAAATCTATAGCCTAATTCAGCACCATATTGCCAGCCGGTATCAGTAGAGGTATCAGATTCATTGCCAGTACCTGTATAAACTGTTGCTTCGGTGCGATATTGACCTATACCCGCTAATAGACCAACATAAATTGGGCTATTCTTAATATGGAACTTTGGTCTTAAATTAAATGATAGCCCTTGCCCAGACACCTTCAGAATAGTCTGTCCACCTTCTTTATATTTACCTTCTCCTAACCAGCGGTATTCAGCTTCAAACCCAATGGTTACGTTAGGAGCCAATGCTATATCGTAGCCAGCATTAATATTGACAGGAAAATTGTCAATATCTGCATCGGCAGACGTTCCTTGTACTTCAAGCTCTACCGAATTTAAGACACCTAATTCAATACCAGCGTATGCACCTTCGAGACTTTCTTGAGCAAAAGAATAGGTTGGTAATAACGCCAGTAATAATACCGTTTTTTTCATTGTTACATCCTTGATAGTTTATAGACCTAAGTAGCGGTCGCTTTATTTTTATAGATTAATCACCACTGCTACCATTAAAATGCAAGTGCATTATGTAGCATATCACATGAACTATACTACTATCAGATATGAAGTAAATAGAAAACTAACCAAACCTGGTTTAATAATACTTAGATGTTAATGGTACTAACTAAATTCACATAAAAACCATTAGATAATTAACGAAATAATCCATATGGAAATTTTTACTTTAGGACATTGAGATACTCATTCTAAGTCGCCACCGTTTTTATGGTGCAGTGGTTAACTTAATCGTTGTCGTGTTGTTGAATGTTACCAAAAACAATGATTCAAATTTATTGGGCGTCAGAAATTTATTCTATTGTTGAGGTGTAATCTGACAATAATATTGAATTATGTATCAGATTTGTGTAAATCGATGAAACTGAGTCAATAACCCACGAACTGTGAGTTTTATCGTAATGCCACCTTAGCAACTACATCACAATAATAAAGGCAATTAGTACTACAGAGTTATATTGAATTGATCGGCTCATTTAAAAATCAGAAGTTGAATGATTACGTTGTTTAGTATTGATTGCCGACGGCTATTGCCAAAAAACCGCGACTTAGATCATCGATAGACTATTTGGTCTGTCGGTAACCTAAAGCTTCAGCGGCATCGTCACCTAAAAGGGGTGCGATCCTAGATTTGAATCACAGATTCACGTTGTAAGCCTGTCAATGTGTTTCACACCTCAAGTAATTGTGTTGAGAGTCACAGAACAAACGCCTTATTTATCACATTGTATTACAAAAATACAAGATGATATATTTGCATGGAGAGTATATGAAGTTAGGTAAGCTTAGTTTTTTGATCATCGCAACATTACTTGCAGGTTGTAATAGCGATTCTAATACTACTGGAGACAGCACTACGGGCGGTACGCCTCCTGTAGATCCCAAGCCTCCTGGTGAAGTGACTGAAGGTGAAAGTCATGATGTCATCGCCGATATTCTTCCTGCCGCCATTTTATCCGTTCCGGATGTTATTTGTAGCGAGGTATTCACCTCAACTTCTGCGTTAGAAAGCGCGGTATCAAAAGAGATGCAGGCAGGCACTACGTTTTGCTTGGCTGACGGGACTTATAACGATCTTGAGATTACCTTTGGTGGGGTTGGTACCGAAGACAATGTCATTAAAGTCGCCGCCCAAAATTCAGGGAAAGTGGAAATAATAGGTTCGGCAAAAATTATTATGGGTGGCAGTTACGTTCAGCTGCAAGGGTTTGTTTTCAATGGAGCATCAAGCTCAAGTAGCAATTTGATCAGCACTCGTTTTGGTACCGGTGACCTTTGTCACCATTGCCGAATTACTGAAATAGCTGTTATCGATGTGGATGCTGATCAAGGTATTAGTTCAGATGATTCGACTTCGGGAGAGTGGATTCATATTTACGGGAAAAACAATTGGCTAGATCATAGTATCTTGAGCGGTAAAACCACCGCATCCCCCATGATTTCATTTAACCGCTGGGTAGATAGCAGCTGGGATGAAGCGACTAAGGTCGCGGAACTAGCACAAGGTATCATTGTTTATAATAACTACATCGCGAACCGAGCGCCTGCCAAGGGGCAAATGTATGCACAAAGTAGCGATAACAACTATGAGGCAATACGAACAGGGTTAAGTGATACGCATCATTATGATGGTGATTCATTCATTGTCGGTAATCTTTTTGAGAATATTCAAGGTGAAGCTGAGGTTGTGTCGAACAAAGGCACAAACAATACGATTAGCTTCAATACGATTCGTAACAGTTATGGTTCGGTTACTACTCGACATGGTGGCGGTGCGACTATTAGTAATAACTTTTTCTTTGGAGAAGACTACCCGTTAGCTGGCGGAATACGTTTAGTTGATGGTGATCATACGGTAACCAATAACTACATAGAAGGGGCTCGCTACAAAGATACCACGCATCATGGCGGCATAGTGATGATGGGATCTGATGGTGCGGGTGATGGTGACAATGGGTACCAAGAATTCTCAAATGTTCATATTGCGCATAATACTATCGTCGATAGCGTAAACAGCCTCAATATCGACGGTGGTGGAAAGTCATCAGCCCCTAAACAAGCTTTCCTCGCTAATAATCTAATAGACCTTGCTATTGGCCCGGTATTGACTCAGTCAGAGCGCGGCTTCGATTCTTCTTCACAGATCACTGGCAATATTATCTACGGGCAGGCCTTTGCAGATAGTGATAGCTTGCGGGTTGGTGAGCCTGGGTTTGAATTTATCTCAGCAGCATTAGAAAAAGACCAGTCCGGAGTTTATCGTCTATCGAATGATTCGCCTAATCTCGATGCCGTCAATGATTATGAAAAAGGAGAGTTTGAAGCGGTTTATATTGACCTAGATGGTCAAGTTCGCAGTGAAACAACCCTTGTAGGGGCGGATGAGTCATTTGCTAGTGAAGCGATTTATGCACCATTAAACTACGAGAATGTTGGACCGGTAAACTATACGTTACCCAAGCCGGTGGCCATCATGATTGAATCCCCATTAAATAATGCCTCATTTGATGAAGGTTTAGAGGGATGGTCATATCAAAACGCTCAGTTAATCGAAGGTAGTGACGCATTTTCTCGCAACAGCAGTATTATGGTTGGTGCGAATAGTGAATTGTCACAAGCCGTGACGTTAGCGCCCAATACTCGCTATAACGTGTCTGCGTTTGTTAAAGGCGCTTATCGTATCGCAGTCGGTGATGGCGTTACGTTAGAAGGACAAGCAAAAGCAGATGAATATACATGGGTAAATAAAGAGTTTGTTTCCGGTAGTGGTGGTGTCGCTGAACTGGTTTTAGGTTTGCCAAAAAGTGTCCAGCTATTTGCTAATGTAGCCGACCCTCAATTAGGGCTTTGGCGACAAGATTCAGGAAGCAGTGATGTTTGGACTACATATGAAGGTAGCAGTAGTGGTAATGGCGATGTAGGAAGTTCAGGAGACAGTGCGTTTAATGATTCTGAAGGAGAAAATGGTTCTGCAAGAATTCGTTATAAATCCAGTGAATTATCACATGATTTTGAATCAAAACCGGGGCTCAGTCAGGTTGTCAGTGGTTTACCTCTGCATACGGATATGACGGCATCAGTGTATTATTGCGATAGTAAAGGTGACGATTCAATCAGCACATTACATTTTGGATTACGCCAACCTAATGAAGGAACGATTGCTGCAGATAGACGTGCGCATGTCAGTGAACTTGATGATGCCGACGTGGGCAGCGTAAAAAGCTGTTTTCGTAGGGTTACATTAGACTTCAATACTGGTGACAATGACACGCTTGAATTATTTGCTCTGATGGAAGTAAATACCGATGAGTATACCAACGATCAACTGATGGCACACAATCAGTACACGGACAACGGTTTTGAAGTACGAGTAGATGAATTTGCAATAAGCTATTCTGGTGAACCAAGTGATGAACTTGTGGGATATTTAGATGAAATCAGACTTGTTAAACGTGTAGAGCGTTAAGTTAAAACTCAGTCTTCATATAACGTTAGATTCTATGCAGCTGCCTTTATTTTGGCAGCCGCAGCCCTGTTTATTCGGGGGGGGGCACCATTACTGTCCGTATGTGGATCTCAGAAATAAGCAGCAAGATGAGTAAAGGGCAATGAGATAAGTTGGTGCCGTATATGTGGAAAAATGTTACTACCAAGCGGTAGTGCAAAACGGCGGCTTGTTGAGTTTTTTGTTTTTGCTCTTCAAATCGATGTTCAAACAGAGGACTGTGGATAGCGGGGATTTGAAACCGGAACGACTAGATTCCAGTTCTACTAAGGGTTAGATAGCGAATGTTTTAGTACCTACGTTCAGTACAAAACGACTAAAACTAGATGTATAAATACAAAAAGGGCGATAACTCAAAGAGTTACCGCCCTTTCCAAACGTTTGGCTGTCGTCATCGTAATTTGAATCTTAAATATTTGATTTTTATATTTAAATCTATGTTCATTTTTGTAAAAGGTGCTAACTGGGTGTTTATTTTTATTTGTTATCGATTGATGGCTGTTACTAGCTTTTTGAGGAGTTGAACTCCCGCCCACTCTCTATTAAATGATTATCATTAGTATTTATTGCTTGGGTCAATCAATCTAATATATTTCACATACATATCACTCCTATGTATCCACCAGCACAGGAGTTCATTATGCCCACCTCGATTATTCAATTAATTTTGCTCATCCGCTTTCATCCGACACCAGATGCCCAAATGACTCATACAATCAACTCACCTTAAAGCCTAGCGTACAGAGCTTCGTCTCTTGCTATCAAACAGAGTGTAGTGGCATAAAAAAAACTCGTTTCACCATGAGCGCTGTCGTGATAGCTAAATCACTGAACCGACGTGGCCTCCCGCGCTTGTTCTGTTTGCTTTGCGCCCAGCCACTTATCGCTTCTTCATCAATCCAAAAGGTCAGAGAACCACGGTTAATGAGTGATTGGTTGTATTGCTTCCAGTTGGTTGTTTTGTAACAGGGTTTAGGCATAGAGCTTCGAGAGGGAGTGGACGTAGCTGACCAGATCGTAGGTTTTGGATTTAGTTCCACTGAATTACGCAACAAAGCCGTGATGAAGTCGAAAGTGGGACCGTAGCTAACGAAGATAGTTCCCAGTTTCAGTTCGGCAGATCATTTACTTTGGCATAGTTGTGCGGCAGAACTTCATAATCTTTGAAAAACTGCAAGGGCTACCAACATCATCGCTACAATTCTAAGGTTTGAATGCCAAGTAAATCATAAGCTTAATGACGCTACCTAAATGGCAAATTTGGCCTGTAGTTTAATTATAAATGAGGAACATGTATGAACCTGACAAGAAAGGCTCTTTCGAAAGCAATCAGTGGGTTAGTGCTTAGCGCAACTATATCTATGCCAGCTTTGGCCTCTCAATCCCCTAACATAGTATTCATTCTTACCGATGACCTTGGATTCAATCAGATTGGCGCCTACGGCGATACCCTAATCAAAACACCGAACCTTGATAAACTCGCTAATAACGGAATACGATTTACCCAAGCTTATGCTGGTAATACTGTAAGTTCACCTTCTAGAGTGTCGTTGTTTACTGGACGAGATAGCCAGTTGATGCGTAATAACTCCAACACAGTCCAACTCGATGAAATGGATGTAACTATGGCTCATGTTTTAAAGCACGCCAGTTACGATACTGCCATGTTTGGTAAATATTCCATAGGTTCACAAATGGGTGTGACCGACCCACTAGCAATGGGGTTTGACACTTGGTACGGGTTGTACTCGATCCTAGAAGGTCATAGGCAATACCCTCCTGTTATGTGGCGTGATGGTGTTAAGATCCGTATGAAAGAGAACGAAGGTGGGAATAAAGGAGCATATGCTCAAAAGCTATTCACAGATGAAGCAATTCAATACATTAATGGAAGAGACGATAATCCATTTTTCGTTATGTTAAATTATTCGTCACCTCATGCTGAGCTAGCAGCACCAGATAAGTACATCAAACAATATGATGGTGTGTTTGATGAACAACCTTATTTAGGCATGTCTACAGGTACACCTAGTGATAAATATGCTTCTTACTACCCAGAAAAAATAGACAACCCTAAAGCGACATTCGCAGGCATGGTTACTGCTTTAGATGACTATGTAGGTATGATTATAGAAACTCTTGAAAGTAAAGGAGTTGCTGATAATACTATTATCTTCTTTACATCCGATAATGGCCCTCATGATGAGGGTGGCGGTAACCCTGAGTTCTTCAAAGCCTCAGCTCCTTACCAAGGCATGAAACGTGACCTGTACGATGGTGGGATCCACGTCCCTATGATCGTATCTTGGCCTGCAAACATCAAAGCCCCCCGCGTTGATGATACTCCTTGGCACTTTGCAGATGTACTTCCGACCTTTGCTGATGTGGCAGGAGTACCAGTTGAGAATATACCTCGATACAACTCAAACGGAGTTTCAATTAAACAAATTTTGAACGATAAGCCACAACCACTTGATGAGAGAACTCTCTACTGGGAGTTTGGAAAACAAGCTGGCGACCCGAATTCAGGAATTGTTGGTGAGGTTTATCAAGCTGCCAGAAGAGGTGATTGGAAGGCTGTTCGATACGGTTCAGAAGGTCCCATCGAGCTTTATGACATCATGAGCGATCCCGGCGAAACACAAAATATTGCCGATGATAACGCAGAAGTGATGACTCACTTTACTCCGCTTTTTAACAAATAATAGTTGCTAATTCTGAAGTTGAGTAGACAAACGCTATCAACCCAACTTCAGATACTAAATCTTATCTACTGATTTCTGTGGAGCTTCCTATGATAGAAACCACGATACTTCATACAAGTACCGTAGAGCACTATAGTGCTGTCACCAAACCTTGTGGTTCAACATGTAATATGGACTGTAGCTATTGCTTTTATTTACATAAGGATGACTTGTTATATCAAGGAAATACAACAAAAATGTCATTCGAACTTCTAGAGTTGCATATCAAACAATATCTAGAATCACAACACGGAAACTACGTTGAATTCATATGGCAAGGAGGTGAACCGACATTACTCGGTTTAGATTACTTCAAGAAAGCTGTTGCTCTGCAAGCAAAGCATGCAAAGCCTGATCAGCAAGTTCTAAACTCCTTTCAAACCAATGGTCTAAAGATTAACAAAGCGTGGTGTGAGTTCTTCCTAGAACACAACTTCTTAATTGGGCTTTCAATAGATGGGCCTAAACATATTCACGATATCCACAGACGCAGCAATGCAGGTAAATCTACGTTTGATAGAGTTGAGAAAGCAGCAAAGATGCTTAGAAGATATGGTGTAACCTTTAATGCTCTATGCGCGGTCAACAACAATAATTCAAAGTATCCCAAAGAAGTGTACCGCTACATCAGAGATACCGTTAAACCTCGAGTCATTCAATTCACACCAGTGGTACAAGCACAAAACTTTCAAATGGAGCCTTCATTTGATGTAGTCTTATCATCAACCATAAAGGTTACCGAATTGCACTTGAATACCCGTGTAATGGAGTGGAGTGTAAAGCCAAAAGATTGGGGCCAATTTCTGGTCACCATATGGGATGAGTGGTTTAACAATGACTTTGGGGAGGTCTTTATCGATAACTTCGAAGACATAGTCGCAATTACGTTAGGCTACGGAAGTCAAAAATGCACAAGTAGCGCGCACTGCGGGAAGGGACTAGCGATTGAACACAACGGAGATGTTTATTCCTGTGACCACTTTGTTTATTCCGATTATTATCTAGGCAACATTGTCGAAACTCACCAAGGAGACTTGCTGGCATCTACAAAACAAAAAAACTTTGGCATTGCCAAATCGACTTCACTCCCATCGTATTGTAAGAAATGTCAATACTTGAACTACTGTCAGGGTGAATGCCCAAAAAATCGTATTATTTCCTCACCAGATGACGAACCTGGCCTCAATTACCTTTGCGAAGGTCAAAAAATGTTCTTTAGAAAAGTTCTATTAACTACCCCTAAACTATTGAAAAGAATTAATGCATGTTCGGCCTCGAATTTTTAAACTAAGGCAATAATACTGTTTACGCATAAAGGTGGCGAAAAAGCCACCAATGCTAAATGGATAAAGAAAAAGGGATATATAGCTTACCTGCCTAAGTCCCTCATCCGTACCTCTCTAGGAGTTTGATTAAAGACTTGTTTAAATTTAGTAGAAAAGTAATTACTGTCCTGATAACCGACCCTAAAAGCAATATCTGTAATTGATTGATCAGTATAAATAATATCAGAAAATGCTTTACTAGTGCGTGTGTAATGCAGATATTGATTGAAGTTCATCCCGGTTAACTTCTTAATACTATTTGTCAATTGACGTGAAGATAATTTTACTGCCTCAGCAACTTCATCAATTTCGTTAACGCCAGCATAATACTTTTGGATACGAGATAGAGCATAATTGGCTTTATCTTCATTATTTAGTAAAACAACGCCGTTTATTTTCCCTCGCCAAAGTTCAAGGATAATCTGCTGAAAAATACACTCAGTAATCATGCGTGATTCTACGCTATCGATACGTGACTCAATATGTAAACGCTCAATTAATTGACGCACATGCTGAGCAGTACTTTCATTAATAAACCACCCTGTTTCTTTATCCGACTCGGCAGGCATAAAACGTTTCAGGTTAGAGCTAACTTGCATTTTATCTTTTTCAAACAGTATATTACTTAAATAAAGGTCATCCACTGTTTCGAATAAATGACGATCTTCCTTTTTAACAAAGCAGACGTAATTTTTGCTTAGATTCATCGGCACATCATTCATGACATGCGTACCACTACCTTCCGAAACAATAATGATTTCTTCAAATGAGTGAGCATGCTCAGGAAAAGGTTCCTGAGGAGTACGAAGCTCGGTAGTAACTGGACTGTTAGAGTTCATAAAAAACTCTCTCGATTTAAGATAGATCATTCTACACCTTTTCATTCCCTAAGTTTAATTTAGAGGTTTTAAGTTCTATTTACCTTGTCGAGCATCTCAGTTTTCTCCATACCTTTCTGGGCATTCTTCAAAATGTGAAGAGAGAGTTGCTGAACTTAAAAAACTCACCAAAATACCAATCTATGATGCAATTTCTCTAAGGTTTAATTTTTGTCAGATTTGTAAGCTTTCCTAATCCCCTCGTCCGCTATATGAGTAAGATAGGTGATTCAGAGGGAAGTTAATAAAAATACTTAAAGACATCAGAAACAGAAGCTTACAATTAGCAAGGAGACAACATGTCTACAACGATTACCTCTACAGAAACGCAAGAAACAGAAATATCCCTCAATGAATATGAACAAGAACGGGTGCCCAAGCATAAGCTGCTTGGTTGGCGGCACTTTCTCGGCTCCTATTCCGGTGAACATGTAGCAGGTACCGAGTTTGTCATCGGTGCTGCTTTTGTCGCATGGGGAGCCAGTACCTTTGATATCCTGGTAGGCCTGTTGGTTGGTAACCTTATGGCGGTACTTACCTGGGCATTAATCACAGCTCCTATTGCAACCCAGTCTCGATTAACCGTATACGAATATCTACGCAGAGTCGCAGGGCCCGGTTTTAACAAAATCTATAATGTGGTCAATGCCGTATTGTTCTGTGCACTAGGCGGGGCCATGATCACGGTGTCAGCGTCGGCAGTGCGTATTTTGTTTGATATTCCAGCACAAACCCATTGGTATCCAACCAGTGCTGGGTTTATAGCAGTGGCTCTTGCTGTCGGAGCTATCGTTGTCGCTATCGCTGTATTAGGCTTTCAAAAATGTGCCCAGTTCGCTACCGTTTGCTCTCCTTGGTTATTGATTATCTTCATAACAGGAGGAATGGTAGCGCTTCCTGCACTGAGCAATATTGGTAATGGTGAAACCTTTATTGGTTTCAGCCAGTTTTTATCTCTTGCAGATCAATACATCTGGACGGGACAAACACCTGATGGTTCACCATCATTGACGTTCTGGCAAATAGCAGCTTTCGCTTGGGTATGTAACTTAGCAATGCACGGTTCTCTTGGTGATATGGCGCTACTACGTTTTGCTAAGAGCTCTAAATACGGTTACTTCTCAGCATTTGGCATGTTCTTCGGCCACTATATTGCATGGATATGTGCAGGTGTGATGGGGGCGGGTGCAATGTTGCTTATGCAAACTAGCATGTCTAATCTAGACGCTGGTGGCATCGCTCACGCTGTACTTGGGGCTACAGGTATCGTGGCGGTTATCATTGCTGGTTGGACAACCTCCAATCCAACTATCTATCGAGCTGGTTTAGCGATTCAAAGCATATTCCCGAATAAATCGAGAGCATACATTACGACAATTGTTGGTGTTGTTACCGTTGCTATTGCTTGCTTCCCATTTGTATTCACACGTCTACTTGATTTTGTTGGCTACATGGGGCTATTACTAGCACCGGTTGGCGCAATCATAGTTGCTGAGCATTGGGTATTTAAGAAAATTGGCCTGACTTCGCTATGGTCTAAATACCAAGGGAACGATCTCAACAAAGCTGCTCTTTTCTCTTGGGTAATAGGCGTCATTTTCGCTGTTACTTGTGAACGGCTAGGTTTCTTACATTTATTCTTCCTATTCGTACCAACTTACCTTCTATCTATGGCTATTTACATATTGCTAGCAAAATCGATGGGCGCTGGCGATGATTATACGAAGGAGGAAGCGGAATACCAAGAAGAGCTCAAACAACGTGAAACATACCATACTGAACTAGCTAAGCGTGAAGAACAACAAACCGAAGCTAAACCCGCTAGCACACTAGAGAAAGTATCAGCAGCGGTTGCTCTTGCTTCTTTGGCATCAATCGTAATTTCTGCTCTAAACGTATGGGGAGCCGGTGCGGACTATCAAGCGGCTTTCGAAGCCTTTAAAGCTTTTGCGATTTACCCAACCGTCATTTACTTTATTGCGGCAACAACTTGGATTACTTTACGCGACAAAACATAAGAGAGCGTTCGAATGAATGATTTAATTAGAAAGGCTTTTATTATGCAGTTAAATGAAGGCTGTAAAGTGGAATATAAACAGCGACATGACGAAATATGGCCACAACTAGTTGATGTGCTAAAAAGTCACGGCAGCCACAATTATTCAATATTTTTTCACGAAAAAACTAATCAACTGTTTGGGTATGTAGAAATCGAGAGTGAGGAACGTTGGCAGCAAGTATCTGAAACTGAAACCTGTCAGAAATGGTGGGCTTACATGCAAGAAATCATGGTGACTAACCCTGATAGCTCTCCGCGATCTGTTTCGTTAGATTCCGTATTTTATCTAGCTTAACGACCCCCTAAGCCCCGCCTCATTGCGGGGCTTATTATTTTGAGCCGCAACAAGATTACCCACAGTTTTTGTCCCAGAATTTCAGCCACCTACTTCTTTACGCCTAGAGAAGGGGCTCGTTATGAAAAGCAATCCTCCATACTGTTTTAATCTGTATTTTTCTAGTCTTAAAACACTATTCATCAAAAATTTGAAATACCGCATAAGCTTCTTGAAAAAAATGCACTAGATACGTTTTCTCATGAGGATTCGTTAAGTTATTCATCTGCAAAAAACGGTGTAATACCTCTAAAGAACGAGAGGTGATATTCATGATGAAAGCTGTGATTGCAATAGACCTTGGGGCGTCAAGCGGACGTGTCATGGTAGGTTATCTGAACAACGGGAGAATCGATCTAAAAGAATTTCACCGTTTTCAAAACCAACAAGTGATGAATGGTAATGAGTCGTGCTGGGATCTCTACTCAATTTTGGAAGAGATTGAAGTCGGAATCAATAAAGTACTTGCGACTGATGTAGAGATCACATCTTTGGGTATTGATACTTGGGGGGTGGACTTTGTGCTTTTGGATAAATTTGGTCGTCACCTTGGTGAGTTTGTCAGCTATCGTGATGTTCGTACAGAAGGCATGGAAGATAAGTTATTTAAAGACAGCCAACTAACACGTAAACAAGTCTATCAGCAAACTGGTATTCAGTTTCTCCCCTTTAATACGTTATATCAGTTAAAAGCAATTACTGAACAACGACCAAGCTGGATTTCCGAGATTGATGCATTGCTATTCATTCCAGATTATCTTAACTACAAACTTAGTGGAGTTAAACATTGTGAGTACACCAACGCATCCACAAGCCAATTGTTGGATTGTAAAAATAGAACATGGAATAAACAGTTAATCGATGCATGCGGTGCCAATATGGATTGGTTCTTACCGCCTCAAATGCCCAATATGATTATTGGTCAGTATCATGTCGGCGATCTACAAATTCCAGTTTGTTCTGTCGCAAGCCATGATACAGCTTCTGCAGTAGCTTCAACCCCAATAGCCCATGACACCATGGCTTATTTAAGTTCAGGTACGTGGTCTCTCGTCGGCATTGAAAGCGTTGAACCCTATACAAGTGATCTCGCATACCAATACAACCTGACGAATGAAGGTGGTGTGGATGGTCGCTACCGTGTACTAAAAAACATCATGGGCTTATGGCTAATCCAACGTATTAAGGCTGAGAACCCATCACTTACTTTCCCAGACATTGCTAGTTTGGCGAGTCAAGCCGAGCAATTTAAGTACGTCATGAACCCAAATGACAACGATTTTTTGAATCCAGAATCGATGACATTAGCCATCCAAAACTGGTTTAAGAAGCGAGATCTGGAAGCGCCAGAAACTCTTTCTGAAGTCATCCGTTGTATCTACGACAGTTTGGTACTGGCTTACGACAAGGTACTAACTGAACTGGCTGAAGTGACAGGCAAACCAGTGACCGAATTACGCATCGTCGGCGGAGGGACGCAAGACCAGTTCCTTAACCAACTTTGTGCCGATGTCTGTCAAATCAAAGTCTCGACAGAACCAGCAGAAGCTTCAGCATTAGGCAATGTGATTAACCAATTTATTGCATCCAATATTATTACTTCGCTGGAACAGGGTCGCCAAATTATCGATGCCTCTTCTGATGTAAAAAACTTCACTTCAAACCCTATTGAAGGATTGGGGAAAATCAAATCCCAATTCCAACAAATCATTAAATAAGGTACATAACGATGAACACAGAGCAGATTATTTCAGCTTACGAGCAAGCTAAAACTACTTTCGAAAAGTATGGTGTGGACACAGAAAAAGCTCTAGAAAAACTGAATCAAACGCCAATATCTATGCATTGTTGGCAAGGCGATGATGTTCGTGGCTTTGAATCTCCCGATACTTTATTAAGTGGCGGAATCCAAGCTACAGGAAACCACCCAGGCGCAGCAAAAACACCAACACAACTGCGCGCAGATATGGAAAAGGCATTTTCTCTAATTCCAGGGAAAAAGCGTGTAAACCTGCATGCCATCTACATTGATTCCGATGAATATGTAGAGCGAGATCAAATTAAACCTGAACACTTTGCCCGTTGGGTTGAGTGGGCCAAAGAAACAAATCTTGGCTTAGATTTTAATCCAACGCTGTTCTCTCACCCTAAAGCAGATGATGGTCTGACATTATCTCATCCTAATGAAGAAATTCGCCAATTCTGGATCGACCACGTCAAAGCAAGCCGTAAGATTTCTGAATACTTCGGTCGTGAACTTGGCTCAGCATCATTTATGAACATTTGGATACCTGATGGTATGAAAGATCAACCTGTAGACCGCTTGTCTCCACGAGCTCGTTTAATGGATTCTTTAGACAAAGCATTGGCTGAGCAAATCGCCCCTGCATTCCACAAAGATGCGGTAGAAAGTAAACTGTTCGGCATCGGAGCTGAAGCATACACGGTTGGTAGCAACGAGTTCTACTTAGCGTATGCAGCAACTCGCGGCACTGCACTATGCCTAGATGCTGGTCATTTCCACCCAACAGAAGTGATCAGTGACAAAATAAGCGCATGCTCACTGTATGTAAACGACCTGCAACTGCACGTTACACGTCCTGTTCGCTGGGATTCAGATCACGTCGTTTCTTTCGACGATGAAACTCAGGCAATTATGTGTGAAATCGTACGTAACGATCTACTCGATCGCGTCGCTATTGGTCTGGATTTCTTTGATGCATCAATCAACCGTGTAGCGGCTTGGGTTATCGGCACTCGCAACGCACAAAAAGCGCTACTTAAAGCTCTACTTGAACCAGTGGATCAATTAAAAGCAGCAGAAGCATCATTCGATTACACCACTCGCCTGGGGCTGATTGAAGAAACCCACTCTCTACCATGGGCCGCAGTATGGAACTATCACTGTTTACAAAACGGAGTTCCTGTCGGCTTTGATTGGATCAACGACGTGAAAGACTACGAAGCTACCATTCTGGAAACACGTTAATTCAAATCGCTTATCAACAAACAAGTCAGAGTATCTATCTGGCTTGTTTGGTTAACCAAATATCAAAAGGCTAATCTTATGATTCAATTAAACGACGCTGTGATGTGTGAAATCGAGAAAGTTAGTGAAGTTTCTCAATACCTTTGGCAACGCGAATGGGCAGAGCGTAATGGCGGTAACATCTCTGTCGATGTCACAGACCTGTTTGACAAAATCCCTCAGGTAAACGTTCAAGAAAAAACGCTACCCCTGCAATTGCCAATAGAAAGTGCTAACCGAATCTACTACGTAAAAGGTACTGGTCAGCGGATCCGCGAGCTCCGTAACCCTGAATACGCAGGCTGCGTTCTGAAAATAAATTCAGAGGCAAATGGCTACCAGATTATCTGGGGAGGTAAAGCTAGCAATGATTTCGCACCAACATCTGAGTTCATCAGCCACATTAAAATTCTTGTAGCAAAGAATAAAGCAGGCTCTGACCATAAATCGGTCGTTCACACACATCCGCTTGAATTGATTGCTCTATCTCACCATACTGATATTTCAAAAAGCAGTGAATTGTTCACACACACTTGTTGGAAGATGTTACCAGAGGTGCGGGCATTCGTGCCACGCGGAATTGGTATGATCCCTTATTGCCTACCTTCCTCTGAAGAATTGGCCGATGGCACAACAGCTTCATTATTAGTAAATGATGTTGCTATCTGGGAGAAACATGGCGCAATGTCATCTGGTGTAGATGTACTACAAGCATTTGATTTTATTGATGTAGCAAATAAGGGAGCCAAGTTATACCTAATGTGTCTATCCGCAGGTTATGAACCAGAAGGCGTAACCAAAGAAAACATGGAAATATTAAAGCAAGAATTCAACCTATAGAGTATAAATTATGAGTGTGTTCAAACTGGCTTTTCCTAAAATAAATTACTCTGGCGCTGGAGCAATTGAAGCATTAGCTCAGCGTTTATCTGATGACCATGGCAGTGAAAAAGGGTTGCTTATCTGCGATCCTACCTTGGTAGAACTTGGTTTTAGTGAAAAGCTGATCGACAGTTCGCTGAACTTAGTACTGTTCAAAGATGTGCGTCCCAACCCAGACTCCAATACTGTGAACCAAGCCTACAAGATGTATTGTGACTCGGGAGCGCAGTTTATCATTGGTTTTGGGGGAGGTAGTTCAATTGATACAGCTAAGGCAATCAAGATACTTTCAGCCAATGATGGGCCAATTGCCAAGTACAATGGAGTCGAAAAAGTAAGGCATCTTGGTGCTCCCCTGTACGCAATCAATACGACTGCAGGTACTGCTGCGGAAGTAACAAGCAACACTGTGATTACAGATACGCAGACGCACATCAAGCACGTAATCATCTCCGATAAAATAATCCCAGATATTTCGGTTAATGACCCTAGTGTAATGTTAGGTATCCCTGCGAACACAACAGCAGCAACCGGGATTGATGCGTTAACACATGCGATTGAATCTTTTGTCTCAGTCGGGGCGCACAAATTAACCGATTACATTTCTCTAGAGGCAATCAAAACCATCGCTCAAAGCTTACCTCTGGCAGTTGATGAAGGCGACAATGTGGATGCTCGTGAAATGATGGCGCACGGCCAGTTTATAGCTGGTTTGTCATTTAACAGTGCTGGACTTGGTATGGTTCATGCCATGGCTCATCCTGCAGGAGCCAAAAAAGACTTACCACATGGAGTATGTAACGCAATTCTACTACCTATAGTGAGTGAGTTTAATCGTCCTTACTGTGTTGAAAAATTTGCAAAAATCGCAGAAGCACTAGGTGCAGACACATCAAATATGACTTTAGAGCAAGCAAGTATTGTTGCTATTGATCGACTCAAAACCTTGAATCATCGGGTTGGTATCCCTAAAGGTTTTACTCAATTGGGAGTAACTGAAGCGGATATTCTGAGTTGGGTAGACGATGCTTTAGGTGATCCTTGCGCTGGCGGCAATCCCCACCCAATGACACGGGAACAAGTCATTGAGCTATATAAAAAAGCTCTTTAACTTCGTGATAAAAGCTCTTCCCATCGAAACGTAGTAAGAAAGGTTTAGCATTGAGCTAGGCCTTTCCTTTTGAAACGACACCTAGATATGAACAAAAAATGTTAGTTATCTTTACTAAAAATCAGTATTAGAGATTTTGCATTCTAAATCTCTAATACTGTTAACGAGCGAGGGTAAATTCACATAGATAGTATTGAGCAAAGTTTTTTCTACACGATTTGATGCAATAAATGCGTTGGATTTTTTGCCAAAGTATCTTGCAGTATTAGACAATGATTACCATCTTTAGTTACGGTACTGCTTGTTTCGCAACTTAGTCAGCAGTATGTTGATTACCCTAATCTTATAACAACACACGGTTACTTAAATAATATGACATAGAAAGAATGCTGTAATGGCTTCCTTTTTAGTTATTTACTACTCTGCGTTATCGCGTTCGCCAATCCTATCCAATATCCAATCTGTTACCTCTTCTTCTACCCATGCCACTGAACGGCACCCTAGTGATATTGCTTTTGGGAATTGCCCTTCGCTCATGTACTTGTAAATGGTAGAACGTGCAAGGCTGGTTAAGGTCATTACTTCTTTTAGTTTGATTAATCTCATGATGAATTCCGGTTAGTTCAACTCATGAGATAACGAGAATGTGCATTTAATTACTCCACTGCGTAAATCACCACACTCCAATTTTTTTCAACCACACATTACCTTTTTGAAGCCAGCTAGTCGCAGGCTTCCATTTATGCTCGTTTCTTAAATCAAACTAAGCAGGAGGCACTTATGCCGTTTGTTTTCATTGCTGGCTTTATCGTTGGCGCAGGTTTGTACCACATCAACAAGGAGGCGAATGGTGAATCCCCACCAACCTACTAAGACAATAATAGAGTTGTTCATCTATGGCGTTGTGAGCGGTTACAACTGGGCTAAACAACAAGATAAATAGCAGCCATAACCTAAAGCGGCCCAGCATGATTGGGCTGCTTCTATGGGGAAGGATTCCATTATTTTTTAGCTACATATTACTTGGATGCACATACCTTTAACGCACAAGAAGGAAAGTACATGCATTCAAATCAATACACGCCAAATGAACCTACAGAGCTTCGTCAAATTCTAGAGACCGCAGCAACCATGCTAGCGGCGAAGTATGCTCGGGCAGGCTCATTCACCAGTCCAGAAAACACTAAGCAATATCTACAGATGAAACTGGCGCATTACGACAGAGAAGTGTTTGCCGTGATGTTTCTTGATAATCAAAACCAACTGATTGAATACAAAGAGATGTTCTTTGGCACCATCGATGCTGCTAGCGTTTATCCAAGGGAAGTCGTCAAGGAAGGATTAATGTTGAACTCGGCGGCAGTGATCTTTGGTCATAATCACCCGTCCGGCTTACCTGAGCCATCACAAGCCGATCGCAGAATCACTCAACGTCTGTCTGATGCATTAGCGCTAGTTGATATCCGAGTATTGGATCACGTTGTGGTCGGTGAGCAATGCGTGTCCTTTGCTGAGCGAGGTTTGTTATGAGCCAAACCACACCCCATCGACTGCTGGTGGAATACCTCAATGCTCTTACTGAGCAATTAGATATTCCCACCTTTGCTACACGTATCGCCCTGAACTTTCGAGTGTCGAGCTACTACCAAGATCGTAGTGGTTTTCATCCTGTAGAGATCCAACTCAATAGATCGACAAACCAATCAGACAGCACTCATTGGAGCATCGTCTTTGTTGCTAGCTTTGCTTATCCAGACGAACAAACCGAAAAGATGGAGGTCGAGCTTTACTTCAATTTTCTGCGTGGATGGTTCTATCAACCGGACATTGAACGCTGTGAACTCCACCAGCCACAAGTAACCAGCCTATATCAAAGCTATGAACGGTCTTTCCTCAAGCAAATCCAGCAAGGCTCCTTTGACGGTATCCAAGCAACACTCGTCAATATCGATACGACCACTGAATCATCAATCGCATAATCATCAACCAAGGAGGCATACCATGCCAGCCGCAACCAAAATTCAAACAATGCAGATTCACCCTTGTGTGCTGCCTATCTCTACTCGCTTTCATAACGCAATCACTAAACAGGTTCAGGATGCGAGTCTGGATTACTATTCAGATACCTTAACCATTAACTTTCGAGACACTAGCTATAACGCTGAAGCTGGTGGGTATCATCCAGTAGAAATCATGATCCGCAATGACGGTGATAAGTGGCGACTCTGTTACATCACCGACTTTGCCTATTCTGGTGGAGTTTATCCAGAGCTAGCCATCGAGCTCGATTTCAATATTGAGAGCAACATATTCAGGCAGATGTTTTTAGCTCCTTGCGCTCTAGCACATCGAGAAGTGAAATCTTTCTATCGAACATGGGAAGGTAACTTTTTGGAATATCTATCTGATGGTGTGTTTGACCAAATTAAAGTCACCAAGAGCTGAAAAGCATCCAAGTTCCCATTTTAGCAATTTGGGAACTTGCCAACCCTTATGGAACAAGGCTTTTCGTTTCTGGTCTGCTGTGAAGTTCCTCTAATCATCATTTTCATCGAAAAAAGGAAGCTGCGTTATGGCAGAAGTTCAAGCGGTGAAAAACCGTGACACAATTCAGCTCATCGGCCACTTATTAGAAATACGGCATAGTAAGCAAATGTCAGACATCTGGAATGTTGGTATTAATCTCGCTTTGCGGATTTCTGATTTACTGGCAATTAAGTTCAGTGACATTGAAGAAGACCGTTTAACCATCCGTGAGTCAAAGACGAGCAAAGTCGCACAGATAGCACTAAACCCAAGAAGCTTAGAAATCATCCTCCGCATTAAAAAGGAGAATCCACACCACATTTACCTATTTCAATCTTACCGAAACCAACAAGCGATAAACAAAGCTGCCAATCCATTGAGTCGTCGAGCTGTTAGTCAAGCGTTTTCATCGATTGGTGAAGAGATTAGTTTTCCGCTGGGGACTCACTCAATGCGAAAGACCAGAGGCTACCACCTCTATAAAAGTACCAAAGATATTGCACGAGTAATGCGGATGCTTCGCCATAGCTCAGAAGGTGTCACGCTGCGCTACATTGGTGTGACACAAGATGATATTGATAATGACTTTAGGGAATTAATTTTATGAATGCAAAAGACACTATAACGACAACACCACCAGCTTACCGCTTGATGTAATTGCATGAAGTGCTAATGATTACTGGATTAGCTCGTTCAACGATCTACAAATGGATGAGCGATGGATGTTTTCCCAGAGCAGTAAAACTCAACTCTCGATCAGTTCGCTGGATTGAGAATGAAGTTCAAGAATGGATGGCATGCAAACGGGATCAGCGTGATTGCATAATTGTATAGGCGTGGAGTCTGCGTTGATGAAGAGGTTGGTATTACCTCTTTTTTGATCCTGAAATTTAAATTGTGTATCTGTTTATAATTGAGCCCGTTATGGATAAGAAAGCTATAAAAGCCTTCGCTAGCAAAGTTGACAAGCCAATTAAGACTCCTTCAACGTTTTTAATTTCTGCTCGATGAATGCGTACCCTATACCCATGAGTATTTCAGTATCATTCAAGGCCCCAACTCTAATCGATGCTTTATCTCTAGCTAACTCAGTTGAGTCCTCAAACGGGTTGGAGTAGGCTTGAGAACAGATTTTTTCAATCCACACATCTCCAAATTTGCACGCTTCACCATAGAGTAAAATATAATTCACGTTTAATGTTAGAAAGAAGTTGTAGAGACTTAAACCTAGTACTCTCGCCGCATGATCGACAATACTTACCACTAACGGATCGCCAGCATGGTAGCGCTCTAAACAATCGGAAAACTCGATGTCAACCGCGGTTTTTTGCTCAAAAAAATCGACATCAGTTTTTAAACGAGCACGAACAGTACTGATGATTGCGTTGGTTGATGCCACCGTCTCTAAACAACCATAACGTCCGCAACCGCACCTGCGCCCATCAGGATCAACAACTGTATGCCCAATCTGCCCGCTGCCATAAAGTTGTCCACGAAAAACTTCATGCTGAATCACAAATGAAGAACCAACTCCATAATCGACATTTATAACGCAAAAGTTTTCGTAGTTATTGTGATTAATCCACTTTTCAGCCAACGTTATCATCACGCAGTCATTATCAACTTCGATGTCAATCCCAAGGCGATTTTCAAGTATATATTTAACCTCGACCAACTCTGACCATGGGGCTTGGGGCATAACTCGGCTTGCGCCAGTTTCAATATCGACCACACCATGTAACGCCAGTGCAAGTTTCAAAGGTTTGTTATGTGCTTTTTGCTTGCATTGCCAATAAACTTGCTCGATACATTCGATAAATTGCTCTGGATTAGTCGGTTCGATTTCGATACTAAAACGCTCAAGCAGTAAGTTCACATTGCTATCGACTATCAGTGCACTAATTTTTTTAGGTGAAACCTGCATGCAAATGATGTCATGACTACTTAACGTTGCTTGGTACGTACCAGAACTATTGCCACGCTGTATTCCGGTATTTTTCTGATGGATGACGAGGCCTTGCTCTTGAAGCTGGGCTAGTATTTTACTTATCGCAGGAATAGTAAGGCACACTTGGCGCGAGAGCTGAGATTTACTCAAGCTTTTATAGCGGTATAACTGGCGCATGACTGCCCCGCAATTGATACTGCGAACCTGTTGATTATTTATACCTACGTTTGGATCTGAGCGCATATAATTACCAGGCTATGTGAGAGCGAATAACGCAGTGTCAATTGTAATCTGACTCTGCGCTAGTGACTTAGTGATAACTATTTAGACTTGGGATTCCTTAAAGTTCACATTTGATTTTTCTAAAGCGCGTTTTCGTAGTGACTCTTCTAAAATTTCAAGTGAAATACCTTTGGTCTCGGGAACATTTTTCAAGATATAAACAAAACCAAGCGCACAAATCACTGCGTAGATGAAGAAACTTCCTGCTGCTCCTAGCACCGAATTAATGATTGGGAAGGTATAGGTCAATAGGAAACATGCAACCCACAAGAAGAAAGTAGCTACCGACATTGCCGAGCCGCGAACTTTAGTTGGGAAAATTTCAGAAAGCAATACCCAGGTCATTGGCGCTAGTGTTAGTGAGTAAATTGCGATAGCAATCAAGACCAATATAAGTAATGGGAACCCTTGAACACCGACAAAGTAAGCACCGGCCATAAGCGTGTAAATTACGGCTAAGCCAATTGATCCTATCAGCATGAGACGACGTCGGCCAATCCGCTCAACGAAATTAAGCGCAATGATTGTAAACAGTAGGTTCACTAAACCAGTTGCTACAATCGATTTAAGCGTGTCATTAATGTCAAAACCTGCTGAGGCAAAAATGTCTTGAGCGTAGTTGAAAATCACATTGATACCACACCACTGTTGGAATACGGCCAGTGTGATACCAATCATGACTGTCGGGCGGATATCTGGGCGAAGCAGCGCTTTCATCGGCAGTGATTTCTCATTGCTATTAATAGATTGCTTAATTTCTTGAAGTGTTGCTTTTGCGTAGGCTTCGTTACCGATTTTTTTCAAGGTTGCCAGGGCTTCTTGGTCTCGACCCATCTTTGCCAACCAACGCGGTGACTCAGGAACAAAAAGAATACTTACGAAAAACGCAATAGCCGGTACCAGTTCAGCCCCAAACATATAACGCCATCCGCTTTGGCCATTCCATGTTTGTGCAATCACGTCATTAGTTGCACCAGCAACAACGGGTTCTGCAATCATCATATTCACTAATTGCGCGGTGAGAATACCACTGACGCCCATTAAGGCAGTGATAGTAATCAAACGGCCACGGCGGGCTGTTGGGGCAATTTCAGAAACGAACAATGGCGCAAGCCCCATTGCCAAACCGATTCCAACACCACCGACAATACGAGCGACCATAAACCAAGTAAAATCATTACTAACCGCAGTACCCCATGCTGAGATTACAAACAATACCGCCGAAAGTATCAGCGGGCGCTTGCGGCCGTAGTGGTCACTGAGCTGACCCGATGCAATCGCACCAAATACACAACCAATCAAAGCCGAGCTCATCGCCCACCCCTGCAAAGAAGGTGAAGTGATCGCAAAAAACGATTCATAAAATGGTTTCGCTCCGCCAATAACCACCCAATCGTATCCAAAAAGAAAGTGGCCGCATGCGACCGATAAACAGATCATCCATATATTTCTATTGTTAAATTTATAGTCTTGTTCTTGCATCATTTATCCTTAGATTATCTCTTTACTTTATTTGAGATAGATAATATCAACTGGGCTGTAGGAAAAAGTTCAACGAATCACAAGCTTTAGTTAACAATGTTTAATAATAGATTATAATTGTTCCACACCGATTAGCAAACTCACCGATGCTCGCTCGCCGGTGTTGATCATTGCTGCGCTCCCCCGGGTTTGGGCATCAATTTCATATTGCTGCGGCTCGATGCAAATAAACTCAGACTCACGTCCGTTAGCCTCAAACTGCGGCTGATAAACAACCCATTGCAAACTATTGCTACTGCAAGTTAGTTTAATTGCTCTGGATGGGCTAAACAGCTGCACTTTGGCTTCATTAAGTAAAAAACCATTATTAATAAAGCGATTGGGAATTGGCATCGCTTGGCTGAAATTTTTCCAGCTTGGGACCGCTGAAGAAAATTCAAGTGGCATATACGCTTGATCTTGAGGCCAATACCCAGCGCACGACATTTGTAAGCTATCACCTCGCTCTTTTACAAAAAATGGATGGAGTCCAAGATTGATAGGCACAGCATGCTTGGCGGTATTTTCCAAGCTTAGTTCAATGTTCAAAGACCTATGACTCAAACGATAACAAATGGTAGCGTGGTACGATAACTCTTCGGGTGTATTACTACGTAATTCAAGCGTTAATTCACTTTGAGTGCAACTCACAAGCTGCCAACACTTGAGCCAAGCATTCCCATGCAAAAAATACTCGGGGTCAGCCTGATGAGTCGGTAAACTCAGTTTCTTAGCTGCCAGATTTAGTTGATTATCGCGGATTCTATTAGCAAAGGGCGCCATCGGAAAGCAAGCACTTTGCGTCGCTAATAGCGCAGTTCCCTTTATCGAGTCGAGATTGCGCGACTTCAAAATTGGCGTGTCATCGACCTTAAAATCGAGAACACAAGCACCTTGGGCGGCAACCACTAAGCGTGACGACCCATTTTGTAAGATAAAACTCTCCATGACTGGTTTCCAAAACGTGACTAAATAAAAAAAGGCCAGAAGGGATAAAATCCGATCTGGCCTCTGGGATTTAAATTAAACCGCGTTAATACTATAAATAAACTCTTTATAATCGCCGTCGTGAACGAGTTCCGGCGGCATTGCAAAACCGATCTGCATCAATTCGGCTCCGGTATATACTCGGTCGTGATCAGCAAACGGCCATGGTCGTTTTTTTCCATCGAAAATCTGATATGTCACCGATGGTTTACTTAGCATTTTGACCCGATATGAACGTGAAGAGTCCAATCCATGTAGTTTAATAAACTGATAACCCGCAGATGCTCGAGCGCGCTGTTTAAAGACCGCCAAAATACCATTTTCTTTGGCACTATCAATCACCGCCCATGCTGCATAGCGGCTTTGAGTTGGGTCAGACAAGCGCCAGTAATCGCCTTCAAAAATCAGCGGGCTATATTGCTGCCATAAGTCTAAATAGTATTGGGCAATATCACGTTCTTCATCACTTAAAGTGGTGATATCGCAGATGTACCCCATAGAGCCAAACATCGCAACCGCACTTCGAAATGCAAATGGGGTTACTCGGCCAACTTGGTGATTTGGCGCAGGAGAAATTTGATTAACCAAGGTCGACAACGGATAAACCATCGATGCGCCGTATTGAATCGTCAAGCGATCAGCGGCGTCGGTATTATCAGAAGTCCACGTTTCTGGCATATAGTGGGTCATACCGGGGTCAAAGCGGCCGCCACCTGATGCGCAGTTTTCCCAAACAATATCAGGAAAACGCCGCACTAAACGCTCAAGTAACTCATAAAGGCCTAAGATATAACGGTGCGCACTTTCTTGTTGTTGGCATGCGGGTAAAATTCCCGAACCCACCTCAGTCATGTAACGGTTCATATCCCATTTTACAAAAGTCGTTTTAGTTGCCGCAAAGACTTTTTCCAAAGCCTCATAGAGGTATTCAACGACTTCTGGGCGTCCCATATCTAGAATATATTGGTTGCGACCATGCGAGGGTGGATAACCCACGGCATTGAGCATCCAATCAGCATGTTCGCGATAGAGGTTCGAGTCTTGGTTGAACATTTCAGGCTCAACCCAGATGCCAAAATCAACCCCTTCATTACGAACGGCCTCACCCAGATGCTCAAGGCCTTTAGGAAATTTACTTTGATCAACATACCAGTCGCCAAGAGAAGAGGTATCATCGTTACGCGAGCCAAACCAGCCATCGTCCATGGTCATTCGGCCAACGCCAAGGCGTTTACAATGCTTGGCGAAATCAACAATCTTTTCTTCGTTAAAATTAAAGTAGGTCGCTTCCCAATTATTGGCTTGGGTCAGGCGCGGTTTATCGCTCCATTGGCCGCGCGCTAAGCGAGTACGATATAAGCGATGGAAAGTTTGTGACATTCCATTCAGACCGCTATCTGAAAATACCATGATAGCTTCTGGGCTTTGAAAATCTTGGCCAGGTTCGAGTTTCCAGCTAAAGTTATGTGGATTAATTCCCATTAATACTCGGGTTTGATCAAAGGCACTCACTTCGGTTTGCGCCAAAAAATTACCCGAATAAATCAAGCTAAATCCAAACACATCGCCTTGAAACTCATCACTATTAGGGCGCTTAAGTGCCATAAATGGATTAAAGAAATGCCCCGAGTTGCCGCTGTTACTATGAACGCTCATCACACCTTTTTGCAAAGGGCGAGATTGCATTTCAAATTCACGCGCCCATGCACCATGCAAGCTCATCATTTCAAAGTCAGCGTCGACAAAATCGAGCGCCAAAGATTGCACATTCATGATTTGTGCACTTTGCTCGCTGGTGTTGCGCACGCGGGTCGAGCGAGCTAAAGCATTGAAGTTTTCAAAAACGGTAAAGAGGAGGTCGACTTCAATCCCATTGTGAGCATCGCGCAAAGTAATAATTAAAGTCTGACATTCTGAATCGGCATTACTATAGACAGCCGGAAGCCCATCTAAAGCAGGTTTACCCGCTTCGATGCTATGGCTTAGGTATTTCAAAGAGCTAATCGAATTGCCATCAAAGTGATTAATTTGTAGCGCCGGAAAACGCAAATCACCGCGTCCCCAACCGGGGTAGACCATCGGCACATCACTTTCAGAGACGCTCAGGTTCCCAGCTTCAGCGCAAGCTGCGGTAACGCGAGGATGATGGGTGATGACGTAAGAAGGGTCACTCCAGTGGGCAAGCGATTTTCCACTATAGAGGTGGCGTAATCCTTCATCCACATCGATTCCCATAAATGATGAAAATCCATTTCCATGCAATGCAAAGATTCTACGTTCTTGATCAAAAGTAATAGATAGCATCGGTCTAATTTCTCTTATTTGGTAGCAAAATAGCTGACTATATGGATTTTAACTAAATGCTGTTTAGTTAATCTAGCATGGCAATCCGCTATTTGCTGTCGTTAGAAGTTGCAAGTGCTGGCTCATAGAGCCAGCAAATTATGCTTTATGCAGTTACAGGCTCTGCGATAAGCTCTTGGCTAGAGCGAATCAAGTCCAGTTTATTATGCGCGCAATCAAGGCTGTTAATTTGTGCATATAAATCTTCGCTACTGTGAGATTGATTGGTCAATATTTCTAAACCAACAGCTCCCATATATTGAACAAATAAGCAGTGCACCCGATGGGTTACTTCAATATCTGAATCAAACACGATTAAGTCTGGCAGTGATACCGCGAAGAAATCACGCTCAACCTTTTGACTGATATGCTCTTTACCCCAAACTAACATGTCGTTGAATACTTGGGTGGCTTGTTCGCTACGTCCAGATTGAACCATCGCTAAGGCTTTAAAGAACAAATAATCGGCTGGCTGGTCGTTATAATACTTGCTCTCACCAATTTCCAAATCGCCCGCTGCCGCTTTTTCAAAATGACTTTTGGCCATTTCAGTTTGCGATAAGCCCGCATAACAGTGCGCAAGATAGAAGAAGATATCGTTGTCAGTTTGACCGACCAAACGCCCCTCGCCTAAGTTTTCTGGATACTCAAGAGCCGCTTGAAGATAAGCAATCGCTTGTTCAAATTCTTGCTCATCAATACACGCTGCTGCTAAGTGAATTTTATGGGCAATAAATTGACCTGTCACGCGTCCTTCGCCGCCCTCCCATGGGTGGAAAATCCGCTGTTCAAAAATCTGCGCAACTTTGTGGTGATTCTCAGTTTGGTTGAGTAATGCTAAGAATTCACAACATAAATCATCACGTTTGAGCACCATCACTTCATGGCTTAACAATAAGTCCAAACGGGTTTGAATACTTACCTGAGCGCGTTTGCTTAGGTGGTCTAGCTCAAACAATACGCGAGCATCACTTTGATCTAATTCCCAAGCCGTGCGCATATGCTTGAGCGCTTGCTGGGCATCGTTGCATTTGTTAAATGCATAGATAGCTAAGCAGCGATGTGCATGCGCAAAGTTCGATTCAACTGCAATCGCTTCACGCCAAAGCGCCGCGGCTTGTTGATATGATTTTTTCGAGTAATGAAAACTTGCCAATAAATGCTTCACAAATGCACTGGCAGGCAAGTTTGATAGCAGTTCAATTTCAGTCAGTGTATTTGGAAAAATAACGTTAGTTTCAAAACTAGTTTGAGCATGTGCGATTAGGCTATCTTGACGTGCGACATCATCTATCAGACCGGCCAACATTAAGGTTGGCAATGCACCATTAACACTACTAAGCTCAATAATTTCAATAGCTTGCTTGCAATGACCAAAGGAAATATAAAGATTCGCTAAGTAAATCGCATTGGAATCCCGAGCACCTAATAAATCGACATATAGCTTTAGATGCGCTGCATCTTGGGTCAATTGGTAGCGTTGGAAGTACAAAGCATATGGCAGTGGATGCTCACTAATTTGCTCATCGATATATGCAAGCGCTTGTTCGCTTTGACCTAAGTTACTAAGCACAACCGCTTTGAGCGCAACTGCATTATAACTAACGCCATTGAGTTGCAGCGAGCGCTCAACATATTCAAGAGCTTCAAGATAATTCCCTTGAGCGTTGGCAACTCGGCCTAATGCATAAAAGCCAGTATCTTTACAGTTACCACTCCAAGTCGATTTAAAGAAGTTGGTAAATGCATCTTCTAATTGACCTTGTTTCTCATAAATACAAGCGCGTAAATAACTAGCTTTACCACAGATTGGGTTTTTGTTGTAACGGTGGGCACGCTCAAGCGCTGCATCAACATATGCTAGCGCTGCATCATAATTGGCGCGCTCATACTCAAGGGTCGCTAAAGCTAAATTAGAACGATAATCTTGCTTATCTCGACGCAGCGCTTCGTTGTAATAATCCCAAGCAGAGCTAGTTGCGTGATGATATTGCTCAAGGTGTTGACCAATTAAATAAAGCTCATCCACACTCGCAACTTCGGCAGGTTTTTGCGGCGCGGTTGCGGGATCTGGAATTGGTTCTTGCTTGTCGATGTGCTCAATGTATTGGAGTGTCTTTAAGCCATCAGGTGAAGCCACGGTAATGGTTAAGCGTGAGTCACTATTGCATGCTAGTGTTTCTAGCAAGCTCGCGCCGGTATTGAGATTTAATTCTGTCTCAAGTAGGACTTCATTGGTATTACGAATTGTCAGCTTGTAAGCAGCTAAATTGGCAATCGCGTACACGCCCCAGCTAAGAGATTTACCTTCACGTTGCAAGGTTAACGCTAATTCGGTGTTGGCATTCTTAACCATGCCAATATCACTATATGGTAAGAAGTTTTGAACGAAAACCTTCTCTTCATTTGCATCAAGCCAAGTAAAATCAGGTTGATTATCGGTGAAGATACCGGTCATTAGCTCAATATATGGGCCATTATCATCAGTTAGGTTTCTATCCCAAGCGAGTCCAAAATCGCAGTTTCCCCACGTCCATTGCTTTTTACCGGGCGCAATGTGGTGATTGGCAACATGCAATAGTCCGCCGTTTTCATCGTGGCTATACGCGCCTACGAAATCGTACTCAGAGCTTGCAGCCATATACGAAGTCGGTACTGGAATATTGCGATAACGCGAAATATCAGTACCTGGTGAATAATCCACCTTGTAGTACTCGCCAGTTGCAATTGGAAAGTCGATGACATCGCGCTTACCGTGGTCAAATACTGCTGTAACATCTGGTGGGAAAATACTCTGATGATCGTCACCGGCTTTAACCGCTGGGTTAGACCACCACAAAAATTGTTTTGGTGTGTCATTAGGGTTATAAACTTTACCCGTAATTTCAATCAGTGATTTATTTGGATAAAGCTTGAAGCCAGCCGAAACTTTAAGGCCGTACATATGCTCAATTTCGCCCATCCATACCGTAACAGCACCATCAGCATGCTCTTCGATGCGATAGTCTGTTGGCAAAAATGTAGTTGGGCGGTGATGCTGGGGCCAGTTAAATTCAATTCCACCAGAAATCCATGGGCCTACGAGTCCAACCAGAGCCGGTTTTATTACATCGTTGTGGTAGACAAAATCTCGCTGCTTAACTTTGTCATAGGCGCGGTGAATTCGCCCGCCAAGTTCTGGCAACAACATAATTTTTAGAAAGTCATTTTCTAAGTAAATAGCATGGTAGGCTTTGTCTTGTTTTTCATCGCCTATGGAGTCGACTACGCCATAGGGATAAACGCTACCTGATGAGCCTTGGTAGACACGTTTTTCTAAGAACATTGGGTTGGTATCCACTTTCCCTAATGGATACGTTGGATAGATGACCTCTTCGGACCATGCTTTGACTTGTCCACTCATTGTTTACTCACCTTTACTTTACTGTTTTTACATTAATATCGTTAAGATACAGTTTAGCGAGATACAAAGTGAATTTAATCTCAATACATCACAGCCTTTACTTTACTTGGATTAGTAAATGAGATTAATTGGACTGGAAGTGGAAACATTATAGTGATGATATACTCTATGATTCAGTTCCACTTAAGATACGTAAGTTTCAACATATTATTTCGACGTAGAATAGCCATGCTAGTTGACGTGTAGTACTTTTTGTAGCTGAAGTACCCTATTCCATATTTCGCATAATAAATCAGTCAAGTTAGATGACGGCTAGCCTACATTCCTCTGTCGACACAACTGTGAGCAAAAGAAGCATTGGATATCAATGAGCCAGAATTGGTACTCTGGCTCAGAGTGATGATTAAAACTAAATTAATCTCTTCCTTGAATTACTGCACCCAAAGTTACGACGACCATCACCAAGTATCTTCGTTTCAGCCTTTGCCAAGTAAGCCAGCCTAACTGCTACTTCCCCTAAATCTTTCTGAAATCGTACTGGTGGGTGATTGCGGTTCAACGTATACATAGGGCGCTCAGGGATATGAACTAACCCCTCAACCTCATCTGTCGTAAGCCCTAATGCACTAGCCCATGCCTTGTTTACCATACAAGCCAAAGTACCTTCGTAATGAGGCCTGCCTAATGGATAATAAGCGTCTTGATTGATCACCAGTGCCACATGATAATGTTCATTGTGACTCGTACTACGTTCCCTTACCCAAACGTAATTTAACGGACACGAGTAGATACGCTTCCCTTGTTTGGCTTTATTCCTCTGGTCGAAATGCATCTGAGTTTTCAAAGAGGCTATAAACCGTTTCATCAAATCAACATCGGTATTCACATAGCAGGTCGGCACATCACGCTCTAAAGGGTTGTCAGAGTTCAAACCATTGTTAGGTATACGTGGATCAATTCGAGCGATGAGTACTCTAGGATGGATCGCTAAGGATCCCATAACAGTGTCATTGATACGGGCAAGGTGGTGTTGGTTTAGAGAACCATACTTAGCTGGGATTTGAGCAAATTGAAACATGTTCATGAAAATCTCTCCTGTGTTGTTTGATTTCACATAGAAAGAGAATGATGCGTAACAATTTACATAAAACTGTTCTGTCGTAGCAGTGAGTGAATCTCTATTGCCTATGGCTAGAGATCTTAGCTGACACAACAACATGTACGGTATGCATCAGTAGTGTGGCTACTGAGTGTTGTACTGCTAGTAATGCTCTTATAAAGAGTGTTTGTTAAGTAGCTATAATACTAATCCACCGAGTCCACTGTTTCTTTCAAGGCTG
>NZ_JBFROV010000041.1:0-61934 GCF_041471725.1 Vibrio sp. 10N.261.51.F12
CAATAATTTTCCGTCAACGTATCGATAATAAAATATATTTTGCCTCAGATATAAATCAAGTGTACTCATGGTAATCGGCAGTTAGATCGCCGCTCCGTTCTTGGTAATATCATTTTAATCATTACCTTATATTGTTAGTGTTAACGATAGCAATAATTACAAATGAATCAATAAAATTAATAACTATCATTACTTGTTTTTAAAAGATTTATTGTGTTGTTATGGGTTGATTTAAATAATGAAATTATCATTTGTCACACTGCTATATTAATGTTTTATTAAACCTCTTTGCTTTCTATTTTTTGTAATATTTGCTGCGTAGCTTTGATTGTAAATAAATAACCCTTTGCGATTTGAACTGGTATTTAATAACAAGTTATTTAATGATGCATTACTTAATTAGAATGGAGTAAAGGGATGAATAAGCTCGCATTAATAACAGGGTCGAAAGGGGGTATTGGTTCTGCAATATCATCACGTCTTGTTGGAAATGGTTATAGGCTAGTAGCTACGTATTATACTGGCAATTATGAATGTGCGAAAGAATGGTTTGAAGAAAAAGGTTTTTCTGATGATCAAGTACGCTTATTTGAACTGGATGTTACGAATACCGAAGAGTGTCATCAGAAGCTTGAACAACTTCAAGAAGAAGAGGGTACATTCGATCTCGTGGTCAATAATGCAGGAATTACACGAGATGGCCAGTTTAAGAAAATGAAAGCGGATGCGTGGTTTGACGTGATTAATACGAATTTGAACAGTGTATTTAACGTCACTCAACCTTTATTTTCAGCAATGTGTGAGAAAGGTGGTGGGCGCGTTATTAATATCTCTTCAGTGAATGGCCAGAAGGGACAATTTGGCCAGACTAACTACTCGGCTGCTAAGGCTGGCATGATTGGTTTTTCAAAAGCACTGGCTGCTGAAGGTGCTCGCTCTGGCGTGACGGTCAATGTCATTGCGCCCGGGTATACCGGCACACCAATGGTCGAGGCAATGCGAGAGGAAGTCCTTGATTCAATCAAGGGGTCGATCCCACTTAAACGATTAGCGCGACCTCAAGAAATAGCGGCAGCGGTCGCTTTTTTAGCAAGTGATGATGCCGCTTATATTACGGGTGAAACCTTGTCTGTCAATGGCGGTTTATACATGGCTTAACGGAGCACTAATTATGGAAAAAATATATATCGTTGCCGCAAAACGTACTCCGATTGGTAGTTTTGGAGGGAGTCTGAAAAATTATTCAGCTGGGCTGTTAGCGGCTGAAGCGATCAAGGGTGCCCTAGCATCTTGCCCTGTTGATGTTAAAGACATTGATGAAGTCATTGTTGGTCATGTTGTCAGTGCTAATCAAGGAATGGGTGTGGGCAGACAAGCGGCTATTTATGCTGAAATCCCAGACGAGGTACCGGCATATTCACTGAACATGGTATGTGGAAGTGGTATGAAATCGATCATGGATGCCGTTGCTCATATAAAGGCAAATGAAGCCGAGGTCGTGGTTGCGGCTGGTGTTGAAGTCATGTCCCAAATACCTTTTGCATTACCTGCGACGGCTCGCTTTGGCCATAAAATGGGTGATATGTCAGCTAAAGATTTGTTGGTTTCCGACGGGTTAACCGATGTCTTCAATCGCTACCATATGGGCGTGACCGCGGAAAATGTGGCTAAACATGTCGGTATTTCTCGTGCGGAACAAGATGTTTATGCAATAGAAAGTCAAATGAAAGCAGTATCGGCGATAGAAGCAGGTCGTTTTGCCGATGAAATTGTGCCAGTCGACATTACGGTGAAACGTCAAATCGTTTCATTTGCAACAGATGAATACCCGAAATCAGATGCCACGTTAGCTGGATTAACGAAGCTTAGGCCAGCCTTTGATAAAGAGGGGTCAGTTACGGCTGGGAATGCATCGGGTATAAACGACGGTGCGAGCGCTGTCGTGGTTGCCTCGGAAAGCGCAGTAAAACGCATGGGCTTAACACCGATCTGTGAAATCGTCGCGACAGCTCAAAGTGGGCTTAATCCCAATATTATGGGGTTAGGTCCAGTAAAAGCCGTTCATAACGCGTTAGAAAAAGCGCAGCTTTCGATATCCGATATTGATACGTTTGAGTTTAACGAGGCGTTTGCCGCGCAAGCGATAGGTGTTATTCGAACTCTCGCTGATGACTATGCTATTCCTGCAGAATCAATTATTGAAAAAACGAACCCTAATGGTGGTGCAATCGCACTTGGTCATCCACTTGGTGCATCAGGGAATCGCATTGTCGTTACCTTGGTACATGAAATGCTGCGCGAGCAGCACGAATATGGCGTCGCTTCACTATGTGTTGGAGGTGGCATGGGTACAGCCATTGTCGTCAAACGTTGTTAATCAAATTTAATCCCAATATCACTATTATTTTTTAGGAGACACCGTTATGTATACAGATATGTTTAAGATGTTTAATGAGCAGTCAGAAAAAACGATTGAACCATACACCAAGTTTAATCAATTAATGACGAAGAATATTGAGACGATGACTGAGTTACAGTTGAATGCAATGCGTTCATATACTGAGTTAGGCCTATCACAAATGAAAGCTGTTGCTGAAATTAAGGATGTGTCTTCGTTGACGGTTTTTAGCACTCAACAGGTCACATCACTAACTCGCCTATCTCAACAAATGGCAGACGACAGCAATAAGCTGCAAAAAGTGGCGAAAGAGTTTAAAGACGACCTTGAAGCACTCACAACCGAAACAATAAAAACGAATACACCGGCATAATTGGCGCTGGGGTGTAAATACCAAGGGTTTCGAGTGCACTAGTGTTCGAGACCCTTTTTTAATTGATAGGAAAAGGGTTTGAGTTATGTTTCAAAACTTTTTTTCGGACTACCTTGTAACGCTGCAGGAAAGTAACCAGAAATGGTGGCAAGACTTCGAGCAAGGCAAGGCAGCCGCGAGTAACCCGCTCTCGACAGCGATGCATGAACTGAATATAGAAGATACGGCTCGGTTTATGGAAAAAGCATCTCAGCAACCGGCTGTGATGTTGGATATCCAGATGAATTGGTGGATGCAACAGTTAGAGATTTGGCAAAATGCAGCATTGGGTAACGAAAAGGCCGATATCGTTAATTCGGAAAAAGGCGATCGTCGTTTTGAAGACCGCGCCTGGAGTGAGGAAGCGTTTTATAACTGTATAAAACAATCGTATGTGTTGTTTACTCAAACGTACCTAAACACCATCAATTCTGTCGAAGGTGTTGATGAGAAAGCAAAGGAGCGTTTGTCGTTTTTCTCTCGCCAAACATTGAATGCGCTTTCTCCTAGTAATTTTATCGCGACCAATCCAGAACTACTTAAGCTCACACTTGAGCAAAATGGTGAAAACTTGTTGGCGGGCATGCAGCAACTTCAAGAAGATATGAAGTCTAGTGCCGATGTGCTGAAGATTCGTATGACCAATACTCAATCTTTTGAAATTGGTGAGCATATTGCGAGCACTGCAGGGGAGGTCGTTTACCAAAATGAGTTATTCGAGCTCATTCAGTATCGCCCACTAACGGAAAAAGTGAACACGACGCCATTGCTTATTGTTCCTCCGTTTATCAACAAGTATTACATTCTTGATCTTCGCGAACAAAACTCGATGGTGAAGTGGTTACTTGAACAAGGTCAAGCGGTCTTTATGATGTCTTGGCGTAACCCTGGCGTCGAACAGGCACAAATTGAGTTTGGTGATTACGTTACAGAGGGTGTCGTCAAAGCGGTGACGGCAATCGAATCAATAACCGGTCGTGAGCAAGTTAACGCTGCAGGTTACTGTATTGGCGGCACGGTTCTAGCGTCGACGATCGCTTATTATGCGGCGAAACGAATGAAAAAGCGCATTGCCTCTGCGTCATTCTTCACCACGTTACTTGATTTTTCCCAACCGGGTGAAGTCGGAGCGTATATCAATGATCCTATTATCAACGCGATAGAAGCTCAAAATAACGCACAGGGATTCATGGATGGACGCTCACTTAGTGTGACGTTTAGTCTGTTGCGAGAGAACAGTCTGTATTGGAATTACTATATAGATAACTATCTCAAGGGCGAAAGCCCTGTTGACTTCGATCTTCTCTATTGGAATAGCGATAGCACAAACGTTACCGCGTCTACTCATAATTTTCTATTGCGGAGCCTCTACTTGGAAAATCGTCTTATAGAAGACAAAGGCGTGAAAATAGGAGGCGTTTGGATAGATCTCAATAAAATAAACGTGCCGAGTTATTTTATCTCGGCCAAGGACGATCATATTGCGCTGTGGCAAGGTACTTACAGAGGCGCATTAAAAGTCGGCGGTAGCAAAACGTTTGTATTGGGAGAGTCAGGTCATATCGCCGGTATTGTTAATCACCCAGCGAAAGACAAATATGGCTTTTGGGTAAATAGCTCCTTAGAAGAGTCACCTGAGGAATGGATGGCAAATGCCGAACACCAGAAGGGATCTTGGTGGATTCATTGGAATAACTGGCTGAATCAGTTTAACGAACAAGAATGGATAGAACCATTTTCTATTGGTAACAGTGACTATCCCGTACTTGGTACAGCCCCTGGTCAATACGTTCGACAAACACTGCCAATTAAGGATTCGCCTGTAGAAGAGCAAATAGCGATGCCCAATATTGCAACGGTGTAACACAGAGCAGCTATTGCTTTATGTCGTATGAAGAAGTCACGGAATGTGGCTTCTTTTTTACGTGAGGCATAACGTAACGCAGGCCAATGTATCCGTAAAATACTTTTTTTTATGGTAGGGATCCTTAATATGAATGATGTATTGGAAAATATTGAGGTTATGATGAAGTTTGAGACGTTAGAACAAAAAGTAAGCTACATTATGGGGCGAGAAATCGCTGTCGAATTAGCGAAGAAATCGTTTCCAAAAATGAACATCAAGATTATTCAAGAAGCAATCATGGATACATTTTTACAAAAAGAGTGGCCATTTGATTCTGACAACGCTGAGTCGCTAAAAAATGAACTTGAAGTACAGCAAAAATCTGCTCAAGCGACGCTAGAGCAACAAAAAGCCAATCGTGAATATGAATTCTTTAGTAAGAATGCGCTCCGTACATCGGTGGTGACGCATAGCTCTGGCATTCAATATGAAATTATCGATAACGGTGCGCAATCTGCTGAGATTATCCCTGAAAGTAAAGTCTCGATCCGACATAAAACCTGGTTGCTCAACGGGCAGCAAGTGGATGGTTCAACTCACCTTGCAACACCTCTAACTGTGCAATTACACCAAGTTCCCTTGTCATGGTTGATCGTTTTAAAACAGATGAATATTGGAGCAACATGGCGACTGTATGTACCAGGGCATCTAGCTTATAAAGAAAATGCTCACCAAAGTGTGCCAGCGGATACCGCCATCATCTTTGATTTACACATCGAGAGCGTAACTTAGATTTATATGTGGAAAAATAATAATACCCAGCATTTAGTGTTGGGTATTTTTGTTTATTTGGTAAGCTTTTTGACTAGTGATGCGTGATATTATTTTTTCTAATGTCACTTTTAAAAGATATTAATATATTAAACCTGTTTCAATGTTTGTTTTTATGCTGAAAATGGCGATATATGTAGTTTAATTTGTTGTGGTATTGTTAAGGGTGGGGGTTTTGAGTGTGATCTCGATCACGACCCGGATTAGCGAAACAAATTTATCATTCTAATCTGACGCTTCTTACTGCTAATCTGCAGGCGCTTTTGATGACTCCATCACTATGCAACATAAAAATAAGGAGTAATTATGACTAACGCCAAGAAACCTATGTCACTGACGACTCGAGTGATCATCGGTATGGTTGCAGGTATTTTAACAGGCTTCGCAATTCGAGGCCTCTTTGCTGAAAATGGATTTGTAGACGCATACATTGTAAATGGTCTTTTTGAAGTCGGTGGACAAATCTTTATTGCCAGTTTGAAAATGCTTGTTGTCCCACTTGTTTTTGTTTCTCTTGTTTGCGGAACAAGCTCACTTAAAGACGTGACGACTTTAGGCCGATTAGGTGGTAAAACGGTCGTGTTCTATATTGCCACAACGGCAATCGCGATTACACTCGCATTAACGATGGGCACGGTGTTCCAACCAGGCCAAGGTGCAGATTTAACTGCGGCCAGTTCATTTGCTTCCGCTGAAGCGCCATCGCTGGGACAAGTTATCATTGATATGTTCCCAACCAACCCAATTAGCGCGATGGCGGAAGGGAAAACACTTCAAGTTATAGTCTTTGCTGTATTGTTCGGGATAGCAATCAGTGCCGCGGGTAAACCAGGCGAACGTGTAGCGGCGATGTTCCAAGACTTAAATGAAGTCATTATGAAGCTGGTTGCACTTTTGATGAACATCGCGCCATATGGTGTGTTCTTCCTAATGGCAAAATTATTTACTGGTCTTGGATTAAGTGCGATTTTCAATTTAGCTGAATACTTCCTAGTATTAAGCGCTACGTTGCTGCTTCATGGTCTCGTCACTTACAGCGTCTTGCTTAAATCCTTCACTGGCCTAAGTCCAAAGATATTCTTGAAGAAGATGGAAGACGCAGTGATGTTTGCATTCTCAACGGCGTCTTCAAACGCAACCATCCCGGTTACGATGGAAACGGCGCAAAACCGCTTAGGTGTAGACAACAAAGTGGCATCGTTCACTATCCCCCTTGGTGCAACCATTAACATGGACGGTACCGCAATCATGCAAGGTGTTGCGACTGCGTTTATCGCTCAAGCCTTTAATATCGACTTGACGATGGGGGATTACCTAACCGTTATCCTAACCGCCACTATCGCGTCTATCGGTACTGCAGGTGTTCCAGGTGTGGGTTTGATCATGTTAGCAATGGTACTAAACCAAGTTGGCTTACCACTGGAAGGCATTGCATTAATCATGGGTGTCGACCGTTTACTGGATATGATTCGTACTGCGGTTAATATCACGGGTGACAGCGCGGTGACGTGTATCGTAGCGAAATCAGAAGGGTCATTAGACGTAGAGAAATTTAATAACCCTGCTGCCGGCCAAAAAGAAGAAATGGTGGAGTTGGCAAGAGGCTAACGACTCACCAAAATAAACCCCCAGTGATTTGACTCACTGGGGGTTTTCTTATTTATTGCGGATATTAATCATTCATTACGTAGAAACGCTAAGTAAGCCTAGTTAGGGCAATTTTTGCTTAAGAGAGAACAGTGGTTTGGAACGACAAGTTGGATGGCAGAGGGGATAACCTCAAATGTAATGCGTTTTTGAGACAGCGGCTCACCATCAAGGTTTACTGGCATTATTGAATCAGACAACCATTCAATAGTTTTGACCTGATTGCGTTTTACAAACCTGCCCATGAGCGTGTCTTCGCTCAAGAGCTCTTCTAACACATTAGGGATATCGATTGGCTCGAATTCTTCTAGTGAGATGACATCTAGCCACCCATCATCGATACAAGCGCGAGGTGCTAGGACTTGTCCACCGCCCGCCATCCTGCCATTACACACTGCGCCAATGACGATATTGCTATCTACGAGTTGGTTATCGTATCGGACGGCGCCTTTAAATGGCTGGAAGTTTATCGCTTGGATTAACCCAGAGAGTGTATAAGCGCCTCCACCTAAAAAGTTTTTTAATGCGACAGGCGTCGTTGCGGTTACTTGTGCGCCAAAACCAGCAGTGGCGATATTAATAAAGAATCGATCATTTGCACGAGCAGCATCAACAGAGTGAGCATTACCATCTAGTGCGAGCTTGAGGGCTTCATAGGGGTTATCGGTGGGTATACCACATGCGCTAGCAAAGTCATTGGCTGTGCCTAAAGGCAAAATCGCAACATCAAGATCAGAGTGCTTTTGTGACAAAATGGCATCGACGACTTCGTTAACCGTGCCATCCCCGCCACCGGCTACAACACGGTTTATACCTTGTTCTTTAGCCTCTGATACTAAACGAGCAATGTCACCTGTTTCCCAGGTTGTACGAACATCAATGCTATGACCTTCCTCTCTTAGCTGATAAACAGCGTGTCGGATGTCATCTTGAGCGGCTTTTTTTCCATTAAGAAGCAGGCGTATTGTCATCGTTGTACCATTATTTAAAGACAAGAGAACGTCGTATCATTTTGATTTTACTATAGCACAAAGGTTTCTATTGCTTTGGCCACACCATCATTATCATTGCTATCAGTGATGTAATCCGCGATAGCTTTTGTTTCATCCATGGCATTTTCCATCGCGACACCCTTGCCGGCATATCTAATCATGTGATGGTCATTTTCAGCATCACCAAAACACATAACCTGTTCGGCTGACAGTCCAAGTTGCTTCGCTATGACACTGACACCTTCGCCTTTATTACTTAAAGGATTCAGGAATTCTAAGAAGAAGGGGGCGCTTTGAACAATGGTGTAATCTTTGTAGTAAGCTTGGGGAATTGCTGAGATTCCAAGGGTGAGCTTACTTGGTTCGCCTACAATCATCGCTTTTATTATTTTATGATCATCATCCAGTTGGTTAAAATCAAAAACAGTGATATCGAGTTTATTTATTTTCGCTTCATGATCGGTGTAAGGGTTTGATTCGGTTGTGATGAGGCCCAACTCTTCGCTAAATGCATGGCAATGCAAATCAAGTTTTTTTGCGAGTATTGCCACTTCTTTTGCACTTTTACCATCTAATATTTGGTGATGAAGTACTTCGCCGCTTTGTACTTTTTGTACGAAAGCACCATTGAAGTGAATAATGAAGTCATCTGGGGTGTTAAGTCCCAGTTCATTAACAGCATCGATCATGCCGTTAATTGGCCGACCTGATGCGAGAACCACTGTGACGCCTTTTTGTTTAGCGGCATGAATTGCCTGTTTAGTGCGGTCGGTGATTTTTTTGTCTGATGTTAACAGGGTGCCATCCATATCAATGGCGATCAGTTTATACACAATAACTTACCTTAAAAGAAAACGACGACACTAGCATAAAAAAACTCAGGTATAAGTACCAGAAATTTAGTCGAAGAGTTTGTATTGAATTTCTTATGCGCTTACTTTAAGGTCTGCACATTAGTCATCATCAGCAATGTTCAATGAATACGACGCAATTTAAAATCAATGAGATGTTTGAAACCATTCAGGGCGAGGGTGTCTATACAGGCGTCCCTGCTGTTTTTGTACGCTTACAGGGGTGCAGTGTGGGCTGTGCTTGGTGCGATACCAAGCAAACTTGGTTTACCGACAACGAAGATGAGCGTTCGTTTGGTGAAGTTATCGCCAAACAGGGGGATGACCCTACTTGGTACAATGCAACGGCGAGCGAGTTAATTGAACAATACAAACAGCTTGGCTACAGCGCTAAGCATATTGTAATTACTGGCGGTGAGCCTTGTGAGTATGATCTTCTTCAACTTTGCGAGGCATTTGAAGATATTGGTTGCCATTGCCAAATAGAAACCAGCGGGACCGCACCTGTGATGGTGACACAAAACACATGGGTGACAGTGTCACCAAAAGTGGCAATGAAAGGTAAACTACCGGTACTACGATCGGCATTAGAAAGAGCCAACGAAATTAAACACCCGGTCGCAACACAAAAAAATATCGACCAGTTAGATGAGTTACTCGCTGATGTCACGCTGAATCCAGCGGTGATCATTGCATTACAGCCAATCAGTCAGAAAACGCGAGCGACAGATCTATGCATTGAAACGTGCATTAAACGAAACTGGCGTCTATCGGTTCAGACGCATAAATATTTAAGTATTGCATAATAAGATTAGGAAACAGACCCATGAAAAAAGCCGTAGTGGTATTCAGTGGTGGACAAGACTCGACGACATGTCTAGTAAAGGCGTTAAAAGAGTATGATGAAGTCCATGCAATTACGTTTGATTATGGACAACGTCATAAGCTTGAAATTGAAGTCGCTCAAGCGTTAGCGACTAAACTTGGTGTCACGGCTCACAAAGTAATGGACGTTGGTTTGCTGAGTGAATTGGCGATCAGTTCGTTAACGCGTGATGACATCCCTGTATCTCATGAACTGCAAGCCAACGGTTTACCGAACTCTTTTGTACCTGGCCGTAATATTTTGTTTCTTACATTAGCTGGTATCTACGCTTATCAAATCGGTGCCGAAGCCGTGATTACAGGCGTGTGTGAAACGGATTTTTCTGGTTATCCTGATTGCAGAGACGAGTTTGTTAAAGCGATGAACACGGCGTTAGTGCAAGGGATGGACAGGAACTTTACGATACAAACACCTTTGATGTGGCTAAATAAAGCAGAGACATGGGCATTGGCCGATCAATTAGGGTCGTTAGACTTGGTCCGTAACGAAACACTGACATGCTATAACGGTGTCATTGGTGATGGATGTGGTGATTGTCCGGCTTGCGATTTAAGGGCAAAAGGGTTGCAGCATTATCTCGATAACAAAGAATCGGTATTAGACTCCTTAGCCGTCAAATAAAATCGATAAGCAACAGATAAAAAAATAGAGGCCTTAGCCTCTATTTTTTTATCTTAAGGTATATACACGAATCAAAACGATTTATCGTCTTGAAGCGTTGACTACTTTAGATAAAGTTTTGCAACATCAGACGGTTCGATTTCTTTTCCATCTAGCTGAGCGTTCCAGTTGGCACCGATTAAGACACCATCTTCAGCAAGAGTAAGTAACCAGTCTTCAACAAAAATATCTAGCGGGATATGCAGTACTTCAAAATCAGCCCACTCTTCAACGTTATGCGTTTTTGCTTCTTCTTCCGAAGACCAAAATGGCATTACTTCAGAATTTTCGAATTCTGTTGAGTCACATGCCAACCAACCTTCATCGTTTTTCAGGCCCCAAACCAGCTCAGACGCTTTGGTTTCTTGGATGAAAAGCGCTAGGTTTTGTTCGACATCTGAAGTCAATTTACTCATGATTTTTATACTCTTAGTAATAACTGGCTTAAGAGTAGCACGAGATGGGATAGAACTAAATGAAGGACGTTAAAAAGGGCAGTACAATTGACTGCCCTACAAGATATATTGTTGTTAAAACAGCCTATTTGCCAATTTTAGTGAAGATAGTCCATTGCTGTTCAACTTCGCCTTTATATCCGATGACGGATGCGACTACTTTACGATTCATTGCATTAGCAAATTCGCTTGACCCTAGCTCTTCTAGTTTTGTATCACCGAACCCAATGATGGTCAGCCTAGTAGGATCAATCCCGTTATCGATGATGGCTTGTCGGACCGCGTCCGCGCGCGTTTGGGATAAAATAAGGTTCTTGTCTGGATTGCCGATGATGCTGGCATAGCCCTCTATCTCAATTTTTGTTTCTGGATAGGTCGCTAAGAAGTCAGCCATTTGTTGAATTTGATTCTGAAATACGGGCTTTATTACTGCTGAGTTGTTATCAAACAATACACGAATCGCCATTGATTGTGACGTATCGATGTATTTTTCACAACCGTCATTGTCGATGACTGAACCGTCAGGCGTAACCACACATAAGTCTCTCGCATTAATTACGCCATCCTTATCATCGTCTACTAAATCTGCCTTTTGATCGGCAAGTGGCGTTGGAATATAGTCGTATTTATCTTGCTCTTGAGTGGTTGCCTGTATTGTTAGCGAAAAAACGGACAAGCTACATAGCATCATAAGATTATGTCGTTTCATGATTTAGTACTCCACCTTTTCATTCCACTCTTGAGGCGTGTCAATGCGTAATCCCTGTAACAGGTTACCGGTTGCATTCATAACGCGGTACTTAGCTAACTGCTCTGCATATTTAGCATCTAGATAACCCTTTCGTGCTTCAAATAGCTCATTTTCAGTGTTGAGTACATCAAGCAGCGTGCGTTTGCCTATCTTGTATTGTTTCTGGTAAGCCACAACCGTATCGGATGCAGAATCTACGTGATCAGATAAAAATTCTTTCTGCTGAACCGTATACTCAAGCCCGGTCCAAGACAGTTTTAACCCTTCTTCAACCATGCGGAATGTGCGATCTCGATAATCCTTGGCTTTGTTTAGTTGATAGGCTGCGGACTCGGTACGGTCTGAATCTGAGCCTCCGTTATAGAGGTTGTAACGCATGCGCACCATGGCTCTGGTTTCATTATCAGTTCCTATATTTCCACTAGCATCATCACGCCAATTGTGACCTGCATCTATGTAGAACGTAGGGTAGTTAACCCCTTTTGTTTGTTGATATTGAAAGCGTGCCGAATCGACGTCAACTTGAGAAATACGGATGACAGGGTGTTGTTGAACCGCTATTTCTAATGCTTGGTCTACCGTCGGAGGAATTGCAACCAGATCAGCTTGAGGGTAAGTAAGACCTAGAGGTATTTGGCCAACTAGACGTTTGAATTGGGTATGGGTATCAAATAGGTTATTTTGTGCAGCCAGTAAGTTACCATGGGCTTTGGCAATACGTGCTTCAACCTGTGACAAATCGGCAGTTGAACCAATACCAGAATCAACCCGTTTCTTGATATCAGAATAGATTTTCTTATGCACTTCTAGATTGGCTTCGGACAACGACAGGATTTCGTAAGCTTTGGTCGCTTCCAAATATATACTGGATACTTCCAATGCGATATCGGACGCATCTGCTAAAAGTTGATAACGCACAGATTCAGCTTCAGCTGCTGTTCTGTCCATGTCGTTGAAGGTCTCGTTGCCGTCCCAAAGTAATTGGGTGAGGCTAATGCCCACTTCTTTTCTGGTAAGGCTTTCGTTACGATTGTTTAGTGAGTCTGCACGATCATAATCGGTTCGTTCGTAACCGATACCGCCGTCAAGGTCGACTTTTGGTCTGTAGGCCCCAACAGATGCCTCTGCATCATATCGCTTACTGACGTATTCGTTATACGCAGCTTTGATGTCGGGATTGGTGGCCAAAGTGGTTGCAACCGCTTGTTCTAGCGTCTGGCCTGCAGCAGGAAGACTAACTGCCACAAAACAGGCGACTGCTGAAATTGTTAACTTGTTCAATGTGACTCTCCTTGACCCTTATGCGACGTTACTTCTTCGATAAGGCTTGTTATGAACAAACGTTGTCGTTTTTATTATCTGATAATGTAAGTTAACTCATTAGGTTACGTTATCTATTACTAAACTATAGCGACCTATGAAGCAATATCAAATGGGATTTGCAATGTTCGTGTATCTAAACTAAGAATTTTCAAATCTTTTTCGCTTAAAGGGCGAAACTACAAACATATTATTGAAAATAGTAGAGAAATTCGGTTGTTCAATAGAAAGAGTGGGAGCGTGTCTCAAAATTGAGACAATGATGGCATAAAAAAAGCCACTCTTATAAAAATGAGTGGCTTAGTGTCAAAAGTGTTAATTGTTATGTAGAGATATTGGACTAAAGGACTTTACAAGCGAAGCCTTTTAAATAAAAGCCTTCTGGGTATGCCGTATCTGTTGGATGGTCGGCGGCTTGTTCGAAGCGTTCAACAAATTTAACTGAACGTCCGGCATCCAATGCAGCATCGGCTATGATTTTTTGGAATAGGTTTTGCTCCATTAAGCCTGAGCAAGAGTAAGTAAGTAACGTGCCGCCCGGCTTTAGGATTTGCATGGCCAACATGTTGATGTCTTTATAACCCCGACACGCGCCATTGAGTTGTGCTTTTGACTCAGCAAACTTTGGCGGGTCCATGATGACGACATCAAATTTTGTGCCTTGATCTCTGTATTCACGCAATAATTTAAAGACATCTGCGTTAAGGAATATCGCTTCTTTGCCTTTAAAACCATTCAAATGTGCGTTTTGTTTGGCTGTATCGAGTGCTAATTGAGATACGTCAGCGTTGATGACGCGTGTTGCACCACCTTTGAGCGCGTAGAGGCCAAATCCGCCTGTATAGCTAAAGCAGTTAAGTACTTCTTTGCCAGAGACGTATTTTTGAGACTGGTACCGACTATCTCTTTGGTCTAAATAGAAACCTGTTTTATGTCCTTTGATAATATCAACGCTTATCTTCACGCCGTTTTCTTCAATAACGACTGGCTCAAGCGGCTCTTCGCCCAATAGCACTCCGGTGCGCTCTTTAAGACCTTCTTTTTTCCGCACAGATACATCCGAGCGTTCATAGATAGAACATTCTGGGAAACAAATGTGTAAGGCTTGAACAAGTACATCTTTATTGTGCTCGGCGCCGGCACTCAATAACTGACACACCAAAAACTGGTTATATTTGTCGATAGTGATACCCGGTAACCCGTCTGATTCGGCTGCGATCAGACGGTAGCCAGTGAGTCCATCTCGTGTGATGATATCTTCTCTAAGAAGCTGAGCGGTTTTAATGCGAGAAACAAAAAAATCAACGTCAATATCAACTTTTTGAAAGCTCCACACACGTGCTCGGATTTGTGAGTTAGGAGAAAAAGCGGCTTTGGCTAACCATTCGCCATTATCAGCAAAGACATCGACAGTTTCGCCCAGTCCTGGTTGTCCATCTACGCGAGAGATGCCGCGTGAAAAAATCCAAGGGTGTTTACGTCTTAGTGACTTGTCACGACCTTTTACGAGATGTATTGCTGGAGTCATGGGATGCCTTACGGGTTTTGCCAAAGAAAGGGCGGCTATTTTGTGTGAAGTTTTAGATAAATGCAAACAATGCAGTCGTTATAACCATGTTTAGGTATTATTTGCACATAATTGCGCCTACTATTTTAATAATTAATGCAAAGTGAGTAATAAGATGGATGTTTGTAAGAAGTTTATTATTCAAGGTCTTGTGCAAGGCGTAGGTTTTCGATACCACACTTGTCATGAAGGTTTACGATTAGAAACAAAAGGGTATGCAAAAAACTTACATGACGGTTCGGTGGAGGTCGTAGTGTGCGGTACACTACGAAATGTAGAACGTCTCCAAGCTTGGTTAACAACAGGCCCTCGAACAGCGCGGGTAGAGTCTGTTGTTGAAAAACCATGTGACCATCAATCGTACAGCGGATTCAAGATACTTTGATGCGTATATGCTTGAGAGTTTTCATTAAAGTTAAAGACATTTCGCTGGCTTAGGGAGCCCTGCCAGTTTAGTTGCTTGTTTTGCGGGGCCTTTTTTAAACAGCTTAAATAAATATTTGCTGTTACCTTTCTCGGGTCCGTGTGCTTTTTCCATTGCCTTCACCAGCATTCTTACTGCTGGAGATGTATTGAATTCTTTATAGAACTCTCGAACAAACATAACCACTTCAATATGCGCTTCGGTGAGTTCTATATTTTCATCCTCTGCAAGAATTGTCATCATACCTTCTTCCCACTCTTCAAAATTAAGTAGGTATCCTTCTGCATCAGTCTTTATGGTTTTGTTTTGATATTGGAACATAGTATCAATCTGTTGATTAGTGACGTTGGGATGGTAGCTCAAAGGGTGAGGTAAATTCAAGGATGTCATTGGGAGTGTAGAGGGATCAAATGCAAAAAAGCCCGAGGAAATCTCGGGCTTTCAAATCTAGACAACGTTGACGAATTAATCGTCGTTCATGATACCAAGGATACTTAGTAAGCTAATGAAGATGTTGTAGATAGATACGAACAATGTAATCGTTGCTGAGATGTAGTTAGTTTCTCCGCCACGAATAATGCCTTGAGTGGTCATCAGGATAGCCATTGTGGAGAACACAATGAACAAGCTGCTAAGCGCAAGGTGCATAATAGTCGATTGGATGAAGATACTTGCAATCATACCAACGATTAAAACAACAAATAGTGACAACATTAAGCCGCCAAGCATAGAAAGATCACGCTTGGTGGTGAGTGCATAAGCCGACGCTGCCATAAACGATAGCGCTGTGCCACCTAGAGCGGTTAGGATGACGTCACCCATGCCGGCACCTAAATAAGCATTTAAGATTGGACCAATCGTATAGCCCATAAAGCCAGTAAACAAGAATGTGAATACTAACCCCATAGAGTTGTCGCGGTTTTTCTCAGTTAAGAAAAGCAACCCGTAAAAACCAACTAGAGTGATGATGATGCCAGGGCGCGGTAGACCCATAGCCATAGATACACCAGCCACTACTGCAGACCACAGTAGAGTCATAGAGAGTAGGGCATACGTGTTGCGTAGTACTTTGTTCGTTTGTAGAACGCTCGCTTCAGACGAAGTGCGAGATACCATAGGACCGTTCATAATCTTCCTCGTAGATGATTGACTTACTTATATGACTAGTTATGGGGCCGATTGTTCAAAAAATCAAGCTTTCCTATTATAAGTCACTTTACAAAATCATAATAAAAATAGTTGCTTAAGTATGTAGTAAGATGTAACACAATGTGTCACATCTGCAAATTATTGAATCCACAAAAAAAGGTGACGTATTCGCCACCTTTTTTTAATGGTTATTAATTTAATGATGCAAAATCTGACTTAAGAAGTTTTGTGTTCTGTCTGATTGTGGATTCTCGAAGAAATCAATAGGGTTGTTTTCTTCGATGATTTCGCCAGCATCCATAAAGATAACTCGATCGGCGACTTCTTTTGCAAAGCCCATTTCATGTGTCACACAAAGCATGGTCATCCCTTCGTCAGCGAGTTCAACCATAACATCGAGTACTTCGCGAACCATCTCTGGGTCAAGCGCTGAGGTTGGTTCGTCGAAAAGCATGACCTGCGGGTTCATACAAAGTGAACGTGCGATGGCGACTCGTTGTTGTTGCCCGCCAGATAACTGACCCGGATATTTGGCGGCTTGGTCTGGAATCTTTACACGTTCAAGGTATTTCATCGCCACGGCTTCTGCTTCTTCTTTAGGCATTTTTTTTACCCAGATAGGTGCAAGCGTGCAATTTTCTAACACAGTGAGGTGAGGGAAGAGGTTGAAATGTTGGAAACACATGCCTACTTCTCTTCTCACGGCTTCGATGTTTTTTAAGTCCTCGGTAAGCTCAGTACCAGAAACGAAAATATTACCAGCTTGGTGTTCTTCTAAGCGATTGATACAGCGAATCATCGTAGACTTACCAGAGCCCGATGGGCCACAAATAACGATTTTTTCACCTTTTTTAACGCTTAGGTTAATATTTTTCAGTACGTGAAACTCACCGTACCATTTATTCATGTCCTTAAGCTGGATCATGTAGTCTTCTTGTTGCGTCATAATACGTCCTTGAATTTCCGTTTTATCGTTTGTGACCGGTATGCAGTTTATTCTCAAGCCATATCGAATATCTCGACATGCTGAAGCAAAATACCCAGAACACTAACGCGACAAATACATAACTTTCCGTAGAGAAACCTAACCACTCAGGGTCGGTATTCGCTGCCTGACCAATACCTAACACATCGAACATGCCGATGATGAGTACTAAGCTGGTGTCTTTGAAAAGACCGATAAAAGTGTTAACGATTGAAGGAATGGTAATCTTCAATGCTTGAGGTAACACAATGAGCCCCATTTTTTTCCAATAACTTAACCCAAGCGCATCGGCGGCCTCATATTGCCCCTTAGAGATAGCCTGTAAGCCACCACGGACCACTTCGGCCATGTACGCGGCACTAAATAGGACAACACCGACTAACGCACGAATTAGCTTATCTGTTTCTGTGCCTTCCGCCAAAAAGAGGGGAAGCATAACAGAGGCCATGAATAGCACAGTAATAAGTGGCACGCCACGCCAAACTTCAATGTATACCGTACAGATACTTCGAATGATTGGCATTTCGGATCGTCGGCCTAACGCAAGTGCAACACCAATGGGTAAAGACACAATGATACCAACAAGGGCAATGATTAACGTGACTAGCAAGCCACCCCATTTATGCGTATCAACGACTTCTAACCCAAATACACCGCCATAAAGCAGAGCACCTGCCACGAATGGATAGATATTAACAAAGACCAACCATATCCATAAGCGTTTAGGCGTACGTTCATAAGCAAGCAAAGCGACAAAAATAGCTAACGTTGCATAAAATAAGCGTGGTCGCCAAAGTTCGGCTTGTGGGTAAAAACCATACATGAACTGTTCCCAGCGCACGCTAATAAATACCCAACAGGCACCTTCTTTAGAGCATGCATCACGAGTTGTTCCTACCCAATCAGCATTAATAAATGCCCAGTTTACGACTTGCCATAAAAGCGAGATGCATAGGTAACCAACGATGAGTGACAAAATCGAATTCACTGGTCCGTCGAATAAATTTTTTCGTAACCATCCCACTAAACCCACTGTGTTGGCTGGTGGTGGAAGATCTGGTTGAAATTGATGCTGTGACATATTATCTCTCCACCAATGCTACTTTGCGGTTGTACACGTTCATCAATGCTGACGTTAGTAAGCTTAAAGTGAGATAAACACCCATAGTCATGGCAATAACTTCTATTGCTTGGCCAACTTGGTTCAAGGTTGTTCCGGCGAAAACAGACACCAAGTCTGGATAACCGATAGCCATCGCTAATGATGAGTTTTTAGTTAAGTTAAGATATTGGCTGGTTAGTGGTGGAATGATGATTCTCATTGCTTGTGGAATGACCACTAGTTTTAGAGTCCTTGTACGTGGTAAGCCAAGAGACATGGCCGCTTCGGTTTGACCGTGATTGACCGCGTTGATACCAGAACGAACAATTTCGGCAATGAAGGAGGCGGTGTAAATACTTAAAGCAATGGTAAGAGCCGCCAGCTCGGGGAGAATACTGATACCACCCTTAAAGTTAAACCCTTTCAATACAGGATATTGCGCTGAGATTGGCATACCCATTACAAAATAAGCAATCAGTGGTGCTCCAACCATAAGGCCGAGCGCGATGCGAAACATAGGGGTTTGTTGGCCAGTCAACTTTTGTTTATTTTTAGCCCATATATTGACACCAAGTGTCGCAATGATACCAATAACAAACACAGCAATAACGATACTACTGCCTGCTTCCATTACTGGGGCTGGGAAATAAAGTCCTCGGACGTTTAGGAAAATGGCTTCACCTAGGCTCATACTTTGTCTTGGCGAGGGAAGTGCTTGTAAAACAGCGAAATACCAAAAAAATATTTGTAGTAATAGTGGGATATTTCTGAAAATTTCAATATAGACAGCGGCAAATCGGCTAACTAGCCAGTTAGAAGAAAGTCGGGCGATGCCGATAACAAAACCAAGCACTGTCGCAACAATGATGCCGAGGACAGAAACAAGAGCAGTGTTCAAAAGCCCAACAAAAAAAGTTCTACCGTAAGAGAAGGTTTCATCGTACTCGATAAGTGATAAACCGATCCCAAATCCAGCTTCTTCAGAAAGAAAGTCAAAACCAGTAGCGATACCACGGGCTGCTAGGTTATCCAATGCATTCGTTACAATAGTGTAGAAAAACGCACCTAACGCTAGAACAGCGATGGCCTGAAAGACAACGGAGCGAAAGGTAGGGTTGTACAGGAGATTTGCGCTTTTCGCAGGTTTGACCTGCGCTGCGACTTGATCATTAGTAGGTTTCATACAGCTATAACCTCAAATCCTTTGAGAAAGGGCGGTTAGACCGCCCTTGTTTTGGAACTAAATTATTTGTTACTAAGTAAAACGGTTAGCGAAGTGGTGGAGCGTACATGAAGCCACCCGCATTCCACAAAGCATTAACACCACGGTCAATTTTTAGTGGTGAGCCTGTACCAACAGTACGTTCAAAACTCTCGCCATAGTTACCAACTTGTTTGATGACCTGATAGCCCCAATCGTCATTAATGCCTAGGCCTTTACCTTTTGGACCGTCGATGCCAAGAATACGCTTGATGTTTGGATCGTTTGATTTCATCATCTCGTCAGCGTTCTTTGATGTAATGCCATATTCTTCGGCATTAATCATTGCATTTAGCGTCCATTTCGCGATGTTAAACCATTGGTCGTCGCCTTGTCGCACAACAGGGCCTAGAGGCTCTTTAGAAATAATTTCTGGAAGTACTGCAGCAGCACTTGGATCTTTCAGGTTGAGACGTAGGGCATAGAGACCAGATTGGTCAGTCGTTAGTACATCACAACGTCCAGCATCGAAACCTTTAGACGTTTGCGCTGCAGTATCAAATACGACAGGCTTGTAAGACATACCGTTGATGCGGAAGTAATCGGCTAGGTTCAATTCAGTTGTCGTACCCGATTGAACACAAACAGAAGCACCATCAAGATCTTTTGCACTTGCTACACCAAGGTCTTTCATTACCATGAAACCTTGACCGTCGTAGTAGTTAACCCCAACAAAGTTCAAACCTAGTGCGGTATCACGGTGTAGAGTCCACGTTGTATTACGCGACAGTACATCTATCTCACCAGATTGAAGGGCAGTAAAACGCTCTTTTGCTGTGAGTGGTACGTATTTAACTTTGGACTTGTCACCAAGGACTGCGGCTGCAACTGCTTGGCAGTATTCTACATCAATACCTTCCCATTCACCTTTTGAGTTAGGGTTGGAGAAACCGGGAAGACCCGTACTCACACCACAAGTTAAAACACCTGCTTTAGTGACCTTCTCTAGTGTACTGTCAGCCGCGTTAGCTGACGTGCTTATCATAGCTGCCGAAGCGGCTACAAAAGATGCGATTAGAGTGAGTTTCGTTGCCATTGTGTATCCTTCCTGTAAATTCCGTATAAATCAGGTCCATCCTGAATACAATATGCAAATCATTGTATTTAGTGAATCATTATTTTGGTGCATCATAAGTTCTTAATAATCGAACTAATTTCTATCAGTTGTAACAACCGTTTAAAGCGTAGATAATGATTTATGATTTCTCAAATTATTAATTTAAAAGATGTTTTGAGTAGTCACATGGTTGTTAACAATGGTTAGAATGACTAAATGTAATAGTTTTGTAAATAGTGCAACTGTACACCATGTTGGTGCTATAGAAGTTGATGTGTTAAAAAAACGTTAATTTAAAATGTTTGATTGATATTTTATGTTTTTCATTGGTTTCGTGCTTGTCTTGGTCGAAATTTCAGTGGAAAATTGTTTTGTGATGAATGTCTCGGTGACAAAGCTGCACCATGTTGGTGAGATTGAATGAATAGTTATTTCGTTTTGAAAAGGAAATTTATGCGTTACTTTCCACTGTTTATGGATCTACTTGAGAAGCCTGTATTAGTTGTTGGTGGTGGCGAAGTCGCTTGCCGAAAAATTGACATGCTAATCAGAGCTGGAGCCTGTGTAACGGTTGTGTCCCCTAAGATTGAGCCATATTTGATGCAACTAGTAGAAAGTGGCAAGTGCCATTGGATTCAACGTTTCTACGAACGAGAGTTGATGACGGCCAATTATGTACAAGTTTGGGCAACAACCGATAATCCCACCCTGAATCATCAGGTGCATAAAGATGCAAAGAAAATAAATACTCTTGTTAATGTGGTTGATGATACACCGTATTGTGACTTCATCACGCCATCTATTATTAACCGAGGTCGCATCCAAATAGCTATTTCAAGTGGTGGTTCTTCTCCGGTTTTGATTCGAGGGGTACGGGAAAAAATTGAGGCAATTCTACCGATGAATACCGCTCAACTGGCCGATTTTGCGGCAAGTAAGCGAGTAGACATCAAGCAACGTTTCCAATCTGTAGACGAGAGACGTAAGTTTTGGGAGTTGTTTTTCCGAGAGCCTGAAGTGATGAATTGTGTAAACAATCAGGATATTGAGCGGGCGTATCAGCGTCTTATTGAGCACTCAAACCAATTCTCAGACTCATGTACGTGGGTCGAGTTTGGTACGGATCCTGAATATTTACCGCTTAAAGCGCTACGATTGATGCAGGAAGCAGAAATCGTGTTCCACGATGACGCTTGCCCATTTGGATTTATCGACTTGGTAAGGCGAGATGCAGAAAGGGTGGTGTTTAAAGACATTACCGAAGTATCAGAATCTATACGCCGTGCCAAAGCTAACAAGCAAAGGGTTGTCGTATTTATAGACCCAACTTCGTCAGCTTATCGTTTACTGAAGGAAGACGATGTGGTTATTCAACTGGGGAAAATGAAATAAAAAGGACTTAAGTCCTTTTTATTTCATTTGAGTGAAGCTTGTTGTTGGTATGATATACCATTATCGCGTAGCCCACACTGAGTGGGCTGGCCGCTAACTTGGCGCTAATTAATCGCGAAAGTTTTCGAACTGGAACGGTTGACCTAGCTCACCCGTCTTAACCAATTGCATAGCCGCTTGTAGATCGTCACGCTTCTTGCCCGTTACTCGTACTTTTTCGCCTTGAATAGACACCTGTACTTTTACTTTTTCGTCTTTAATCAGCTTAACAATCTTTTTGGCAATTGGGGTTTCAATGCCTTGCTTGAATTCGACATTCTGGTGCCATAACTTTCCAGTCTGCTCAGCAGTTTTAGATTCCATTGAACCCACATCTACACCGCGCTTAGTTAGGTTGCCACGCAAGATGTCACGCATTTGTTTAAGTTGAAAGTCACTCTCGCAAGATAGCTTTACCACTTCTCCAGTTAGAGAGAATGAGGCTTCCACGTTGCGGAAATCAAAGCGAGTCGTGATCTCTCTGTTCGCGTTATCGACAGCATTGCGGACTTCTACGAGTTCGATCTCAGAAATAATATCAAATGATGGCATGTTAGACTTCCTTACTATTACGTTGTTTTACGGCGTCAGCGAGTACATTGAGCATATCAACAGTATCGCTCCAACTTAGGCATGGGTCAGTGATTGACTTACCATATTCGAGGTTATTGATGTCTTCCATGCTCTGATTGCCTTCTTCTATAAAGCTTTCAGCCATGATCCCTGCGACCTTATGTGATCCCGTAATAATTTGGCGTGCGATTTCTTCAGCAACATCGAGCTGTTTGCGGTGCTGTTTTTCGCAGTTCGCATGACTAAAATCAACCACAAGTCTTTCAGGTAGGTCAAATGACGCAAGTTGCTCACAGGCATTGTTTATTGATGCTTCATCAAAGTTAGGGCCTGTATCACCACCACGCAAAATAATATGGCCATGTGGGTTTCCGCTAGTGCGGTAGACCGTCATACGACCATTTTTATCTGGTGAGTAGAAATAATGCGAAGCACGAGCCGCTCGGATAGCGTCCATAGCAATTTTGACGCTGCCGTTAGTGCCGTTCTTAAATCCTACTGGGCAAGAAAGTGCTGATGCCATTTCTCTATGGATTTGTGATTCAGTCGTACGAGCGCCAATCGCTCCCCAGGTGATGAGATCAGCAATATATTGACCAGTGATCATATCTAAGAATTCAGTGGCTGTTGCTAGCCCCAGCTTATTGATATCAAGCAAAAGTCCTCTTGCTTTATTTAAGCCAGTCTCAAGCGCATAAGAACCATCTAAATTCGGGTCGGTAATTAACCCTTTCCAGCCAACGACAGTACGAGGCTTTTCAAAATATGTGCGCATAACAATGAAAAGCTCATTGCTATACTGGTCTTGGATCGCACTTAGGCGTTTTGCGTAATCAAGCGCTGCGTCAGTATCATGGACTGAGCAAGGGCCAACAATGCATAGAAGGCGGTTGTCTTCGCCAGTAAGAATGCGTTCGATCTGGCGGCGAGACTCTGCGATTCTCGTGGCGACATCATCTGTAATAGGGTGTGACGTACTGAGTTCGAGCGGAGTCGGCATTGGGCCTAGTGCCTGGGTTCTTAATTCGTCTGTTTTTAATGGCATGGGGCAGCCTGCATTTTAATTTCGAAGCGGTAAAGATAACGGAAATGAGGAACCAAATAAACTATTAATGGCAATCTCCTTAAGGAACGAGGTATTACAGTGAAACTAGGCTTTATAATTGCTCAAAATTAGTTCAAATAGAAGGGCTGATAGCGTGCCAGTTAAATAGTTGGCGAATATTCGTGTTCTTGTCTTGTATTCCATAGAGTGAGTCGGTATTTTGCCAGTAGTTAGTATTAACAAAGCACGGAGCGGTCATGAGTTACGAAAACGAGCAAGTCAATAATAAGCCAACGGCATCACTGAGTTACGGCAATGTATTTCCCAGTCACTCTGATCAAGGTGACGCTGAACACTTATATGTCTCGATCGCGGAACTCATTATGGAGAAGATATTTTTTCATCCAAATTACGCGCAGTTAGAAGGTGAGCTAGATACGGTTGAACTTGATGCGATAAACGCATTGCTGGGTGGACGTGAAGTGGCGGATTTCATTGTCAGCACTTTAGTTGCTGAAATCAGCTCTGCGGTCAAACCTGAACACAATACGATTCGAGTTGAACTCAATGATGCCGATAGTTACAACATGAGTGCATTGCTCGGTGGAAAAGCTGAGTCTGGAGAAGTGAATCCAATCTTGGGTGTTCGAGGCGTGGCACGATTTGCCTCTGAAGCTTATAAAGCAAGCTTCGCTTTGGAATGTAATGTAATAAAAGCGCTGCGAGAGCAAGGGATCAATGTCGAGATAGTCGTTCCGTGTGTGCGAGCGTTAAGTGATGCGGCGACGATCATTGATAAGCTCGCCGAGCAAGGTCTACCTCGCGGCTTGAATGGGCTGAAAATTTTATTCGCCTGCGATACTCCGTCTGCCGTATTACTGTCTGAGCGATTACTTCAGTACTTCGATGGGTTGGTACTAAAAATTGATAATTTAACGCAACTTACGTTAGGTGTTGATCGTGAGCAGGATGAGCTTACTCATTTATATGATCCTCAAAACGAAGCGGTGTTAAAACTCGTTAGAGATGGCATCTTGACGGCGAAAGACGTAAAAAAACCCGCGCTGGTTGTTATTGGCTCACTTGAAGACTACCCAGTGCTTCGCAATCATCTTGAAGAACTCGGTCATGCTGAGGTTTATGTGACCGCGTAACGGGATGGCGACCAAAGTCAAGCCAACCAAGCATAACTAATAATAAGCCCGGCCAGCAGAGCCGGGCTTATTATTAGTATGTTGTGATTTAACATTCCTTTGACATCTACTGCGCTTTTTAGTTTACTGGTCTGATGAGTTTTCTTATTAAGGAAAAAGAAAATGTTGTCACCACTTCGCAAAGCAAATCTCTACCTGAGTACGTTTGGTTTTTTTAAGGTTCCGTTTATTTGGCTATGTCGTCCTAAAATTTTGCAATTGGATGAGCATCGCGTTGAGATAAAAATTCCGTTGAAGCGCAGAACCAAAAACCATTTGAACAGTATGTATTTTGGAGTACTTGCGGTAGGGGCCGATGTAGCGGGCGGATATATGGCCATGAACAAAGCTCAGCAACGGGGTCAGAAGGTCTCATTAGCCTTCAAAGAGGTCGAGGGTAAGTTTTTGAGACGACCGGAATCTGACGTTCATTTTGTTTGCGATGACGGATTGTTGATTGATGAAATGCTCGATGAAACATTAGCGACAGGAGAGAGGGTGAATCGTCCTGTTAAGATTACAGCCATTTGTCCATCCCTGCATGGGGATGAACCAATGGCCGAGTTTTCATTAGTGTTATCACTAAAGAAAGTGACAAAAAAGCCGCTGCATTAAGTCGTTTTATTATTTGTCGGTGAGAACCCATAAATACCCTAGAGAGGGATTTTTTCTATATCGACAATTTTGGACCGATTAAGAATAATCTTCCAACGATAATATAGTGGTTCACTGTCATAGTTATTCTCCTTAATGATTAAGTTAAGGAGATGACGTTTTTCCAATGACTCTTTAACCACTTGGCCATCCTGCAACCTAAAGAAGCGATTGTTGCTCTTATCCATGAGACGAGTAAGTGTTCGAAAGTTAATGTTAATGACCTCTCGAGTTTGGTCATAACCGCTGGTGAATTTGGATGTGGCCATGGTGGTGTGGGTACGATAATGGAGAATTTTTTCTTCTCTTTGTACGACACGCTTTTTTCGAATCTGTTTGATGCGATCAGGTAACCGGTCGAATGAAATGAAATCGAGCCATTCAATCTTTCTTCCCACTTCTTTTTTAGTGGTAGGGTCGATATAACGTCTTCGCCACTTAGGCTTTCCTCGTTTTATCCAACGCCACAAAATATCCCGTAAATCATCTTTAAACACCTCACGAAGTGCATAAATAACGGAAAGAACCAGAATGAAAGATGCGGTAATTTCGCCCAGATAATCTCGAGCAAGAATCACTGCGGTGGTGACAAACAACATCACAAGTCCGGTAGCGGAACCTTTGATAACACGCATAGTGTTATGCCCCATTGAGGTGAGCTTTTCTTGTAACACAATAGGGTGTTCAATCAAGCGTCGGAGCAATCGCATTTTATTGCTTAACCGGGTTGAATCACGGCGAACCTGTTCTGAATTGTAATCGTTGAGGTTACGGTGAGCCTGTTCTTTTTCAACAATGGTTATTAGGCGTTCTTTAAGCGGTGTATAAGACTTACTATTTGGTAAAGTGACCACCAAAGACAAAAATTTTTGTCCCGTGTACCAAGAAAGGTAATTGTCTATATTCGCGTAATACCGTTTGAGGCTTTCTTCATACGGAACTGCGCGTCGCATTTTCCTTAGAATATCAATGGCGAGCTCAATTAACTCATCGATTTCGTCGGCGGTGACTTCTTCTTTTGATGAGTCTATTAATAGTGAAACCGCGCTGTCCAGTGCGAAGACATATTGATAAGCAAAAAGACTCAAGCTGACACGATATTGTGTGTTTGATAAACGACCACGTTTTGCCAGTCTTGAGTGAATGAGAGGCAGCAGCGTCTCGGTACTAAAGTACGTACGTTTTTGTGTGATGGAATTATGGTAGAAGTCTGATTCAGACACTTGATGGGATTCTAAATCAAGCTCTCCTGGAATGAACAGAAAAATATCAAGATCCAATGTTTTCGTATTTGCCATAGCGTGAGCAATCTTTAACGTAATGGCATCTTGCTTGTCGACGGTGACCAAACAACTTCTCCCTTTAAATTGATACCGATAAGCATATCAGAACACGTGGAAACTAGCATCTTAAAGCGAGTTAGGTATAATCCTCGAATAATCCTAGTAGAGATAAACAGAATGATAAATGTAGGTCAAATTAACCAACTTGAAGTGACAAAAGAAGCCGATTTTGGATGGTTTCTGGACGGCAAAGATTATGGTTCAATTTTGCTAACAAAGAAATACGCTCCAGAAGGAGTAAGCATTGGCGACACGCTAGACGTTTTTCTCTACTTTGATTCAGATAACCAGATCGCTGCAACAACAGCTAAACCTATCGCCCAAGTCGGTGAATGGGGTGTCATGACGGTTGAAGGTGTCAACAGTGTTGGTGCTTTTGCGAGTTGGGGTATTAAAGAAAAAGACCTATTGATTCCTTTCAGTGAACAACGTGGCCGCTTAGTTGTCGGCCAAAGTATTCTTGTTTATGTGTATACCGATAAAGCGTCGGGGCGTATTGTGGGAACGACTAAGTTCAACAAATGGCTTGATAACGTGCCTGCTGTATATAGTACCAACCAGCAAGTTGACCTTATCATTGCTGAACGTAGCGAACTGGGTTACAAAGCGATTGTTAACGGTGAACACTGGGGAATGATTTTCCAATCAGATGTATTTGGTAAGTTGTTCGTAGGTAAACGACTCAAAGGCTTTATTAAACAAGTTCGCGAAGACGGAAAAATTGACCTTAGATTGCAAAAAATTGGCGTAGCCAAAATGGACGATTTAAGTGAAAGCATTATGAGCCTTCTTGAAAAGAAAGGTGGCTTTTTGCCTCTGAGCGATAAGTCGACCCCTGAGGCTATTTTTACGACCTTTAAAACCAGTAAAGGTACGTTTAAGAAAACGATTGGCGGTTTGTTTAAGCAAGGGAAAATCACCATTGATAAAGAAGGCATTCGCTTAGTCACTGACGAAGATGCTTCGGCTTAATTTGATTGCGATGGTGTTGAATGGGTTAAGTCAGTCAATAAAGACAACACCCTTCTAAACTAGAGTAGGCAGGGGCTGACTATTTCATTTGGTTGGCCCAGTGAAATGAGAAGTGCCTTACTCGATGCTCTGTTACAAACACGAAAAAAACACAAAGTCAGTAGAAATGGACAAAAAGAGGCCCAAAACTGATCCTGATTTGGGCCTAGGGGAATGGCTCATGGAGAGCCTACGCTAACTGTTTCAAATATACGTTTCAAACGAGCGATTGACTTTGTACAAGAGCTTTAGGTTACAAGGGTAAGGTTTCTACAAACGGCTGTACGTTTCAAACGAACGCAGCCTTACCAGAGCTAGGTTTGATGCGTATTTTGCCAAGTGCTTCAAACGGAAAATCAATTCACCACTCTGCGTTAATAACTCTTAAAGTGTAGTACAGAATAACAAAAAAGCGATTAGGATGGCCGTTTAAACCATCCTAAATCGCTATGTCGTTGGGTTAGAATAGATTTTTATCTCGTACTAATTCCCTAGGCAGTCCGTTCTTGATCCTGTTGCCGACCCATTTACCTAATCCGATGACGATACCGTGATAACTGACAAAGGTTTCGCCTGTACCGGACAGACCCTCAGGACGAATATCTCGCCCCATATACCATTCGCGTGCATCGGACTTATTAACAGCGATAGTTTGAGAACTGCTGTTCGCTAAGCACGTTGCGACTTGATGCTGCCATCGATAGCCTTTTTTATGCTGTTCCGCGACCTTAATCCCCATACGAGAAAATCGAAACTCAGTTAATAACGGTTCTAATGCGGTAGGGAACAGCCATATATCATTGTCACGTTTCCAAAGTTGGCTGCCTTGTGGGAAGTCGACGGAAAGTGTTTTATTAAGTGACACTGTGACATCTTCGGTATCTTTTGAGGATAACTTTTGAAACGGAAACTTGCCAAGGCGCTTTTTAACCACTGGTGGGGTTATTGATGCCACTTTTTTTACTTTGGCGATGAAAAAGCCTTCGCTGTCATAAATTTGCGGAAAAACATGTAAGAAGCCTTCATTCGTTAATGCAAGTTGTGCGTCTGCAAATAGATTTCCCAGCGATTCAAACTCGACCGCGTCACCGGCGCACTCTTTGAGGTGAAACATAACTTGTTGATTTTCTTCTTGGCTAAGGGCGCAGGTTGAATAAACCAAGGTACCACCGACTTTCAAGGCGTGAAAAGCGCTCTCAATGAGATCTTTTTGCGTCGCCGCGATTTCTAGAGTCGAATCTAGGCTCCAGTTTTTCATCGCATCAACATCTTTTCTGATGGTGCCTTCGCCCGAGCAAGGAGCATCTAATAAAATGGCGTCAAAGCGCTCGGGTAACCATCCGCCAAATACGCGGGCGTCATAGTTGCTCAGTGCGGCATTTTTGACACCGCAGCGTTCAATGTTGGCATGCAATACTTTGACACGACTCGATGCGTATTCGTTAGCGACGAGTATGCCATCATTATTCATGATTGCGGCAATTTGGGTTGTTTTTGACCCAGGTGCCGCGGCCATGTCTAAGACAGTTTCAAATGCCTGTGTTTCAGATTCCAGTGTCGAGTGGAAAAGTGCACTTGGCGGCAGCATTGAACTGGCTTCTTGGATATAAAACAACCCCGCCATATGCTCAGCGGTATTGCCTAATGGGACATGGGTTTCATCTGCATCAATCCAAAATCCTTGGCTGCACCATGGGATAGGTTGCAAGCTCCAACCATTGTCTTGAGCTCGTTGTTTAAATGCCTCGATCGACAATTTTAAGGTGTTGACACGAATGCTTTTTCGCAATGGCCTTTGACAGGCTGACACTAGGTCATCCATGGTTAGGTGAGGCGGTAGGTGAGATTCAATGTGTTTCAAAAAGGCGTCAGGAATATAGACGTTAGGATGCAAAATAAGGCCTGCTAGCTCAAAGTGTTTTGGAAATTATACCCTGAAGCGGCCGGAACAGAAAATGAAAGCCCGCATTTGCGGGCTTATAAATGAAACGAATGCAATAGATGACCAATAACTCGTGCTAGGGAGCAGGGATGGCAGTGCGCCATGCTTTCCATTTAGGATCGCCCGTTTGGTTTAAATAAAAGCTTTGTCCCTCGGTCGCTCTAGGTTGAAGCTCGGAGCCTTCAGGTGTTGAAAATGTGACACCGCCACGAACTAAACTATCTACGGTTCCTGCTTTAATACTCGCGCCTGAGAGTCCGATTTGTACATCAACACCGGATACATTCCAAAAAACGCTATTTGCACGAACAAGATAAGCATAATCGGGTAGCACTTGGAATGTAGAGATGACACGGTCAGCGAATGGCCCTAGCTCTACCATCGTGATTCGCCCGATCTCGATATCACGATACAGGATAGGGGTTCCTTCCTTCACTGAGCCACGATTCTCGCTTTGTAAGGTAAATTCAACACCATTTTCTACTTTAGGGAAATCAAAGAGTTTAAATTGCTTTTGTTTGGAACCCTCACCCGGCTCAACGGCAATATACTGTGAGACTAATGCATTGAGGTTTTTGACGCCGCTCAAACCAATCTCTGGTTTGACTAACCAAAAGTAAGCACCCGAGTTAGTCAGTTTATCAACATATTCAGGAAGAATACGCGCGACAACCTCGACTCGTTCGCGAGTGAAGTCGGGTACGGTGAGCATGACTTCACCTACTTTGATGCCCTGATATTTAATCGGCATTCCTTTGGCGATTTGTTGATCGGCAGTGGTGGTAACAAGCTGAACAGAAGAGCCGAATTTTCTCGCGTGATTGAAATCTTGGTAGAGTTTCCAATTTTTGCCCGTTTTGTTTTCAATACCCGGCATTGAGTCAAATGCTATGCCTCCGTCGATTAAGGTTTTTAGTGGTGCAGCTTTGACACTTACGCCAGCTAAAGAGGCCTCAACTTCGATTCCAGAGCGATTCCAAAACACGGTTTGCGGTGTGATAAGGTGCTTATATCTATTGTCTATCGACGTGTTGATGTATACGCCTCCATCAACAAGAGAGAAGTCGGTAACACTGCCCACTTGCATATTTCGATACAGGATAGGGCTGCCTTCTTGAATGGGAGGTAATTCATTAGCAAACAACCCGAGCTTCATTGATCCAGATTGATTGTGTTTGGCGAGCTCAGCTAACGACTTTGTTTGGAACAGCGGAAACTCGACACGGTCTGTTGCTTTGCCTTCACTTACAAAGCTGATGGAACCCGTCAATAACTGTTTCGCTGGCGGCACGGTAACATTAAGACCCGCTTTAGTCAGTTCTGCCGTTGCGCTGCCAGTGACGTAGAAACGGTTTTGAGTGCGAATGAGGTTTTTGTATTCGATATCTACCGCAATGTCCATTGCAACTTGGTCATCAACCAACTCAACGGATGTTAAAGAGCCAACCGGGATGCCCCGATACAACACGCTACTGCCGGGCTCGAGTCCAAATGAATTTTCTGACAAAAGACGAATTGAAATGGACTTAGCTTTGACTCGGTCAAACTCTTCTTGTTTTATGGCGTCAAACTGACGAGCTTTATCGCCAGTGCCGGGCACTAGTGTTAAAAAGTTGCCGGTGATTAGGTTGGATAAATTTTCCACCCCAGACAACGACACTTTCGCTTCTTCAAGCAAGAACAAGGTGCCTTGGTTTAACATGTCACTGAATGCTGGTTCAATAGAGGCGGACGCAACAATCGAATCTCGTTCTGCATTGAGTGCTAGATTATTAATCTGGCCTATCTCAAGTCCGCGATAAACGATCGGCGAGCCATTGGCTTTCAAATTGCTGTTGTCAGGCAGCGTGATGGATATTGGGATACCACGACCGGCTGTTTTTAAATCCTTATAGAGTTTAAATGGTGTACCTTTAACGACGGGTTCTCCGCCATCAGGAGAGTCAACGGCGATGGCACCTGACAGGATAGCACTGAGGCTTTCTAAACGGATATCAACGCCTTGAAACCCAACATTTGCACCAATACCACTGACATTCCAAAAACGACTCTTATTGGTAATGATGTGACTAAATTGTTGTTCAATCGATGCTTTAATCAGCACGCTTTCTGCATTGTCATCGAGCTTGAAGCTGTATACTTCGCCAATCGGGATTTTTTTGTAGACAATTTTGGAGCCAACGGATATGCCCCCTAAATCACGAGCGTTTAACGTCACGGTCAGGCCTTGATTGGCGGCAAGCTCAGCAGGTGCGCTATCTAAGGCTTGAAACTTGCTCTTAGAGCTACTCGTTTCTGTAGCAGGATAAATAGAAACATAATTACCTGATACTAGCGCATCTAAACCTGAGATCCCCGAGAGCGATGCTGAAGGCTTCACCAGCCAGAACTTGGTATCTTCTCCAAGTAGTTTTGTGGCTTCAGGGTAAATATCGGCATCAACATAGATGTTGCTTAGGTCACTGGATAAATTGATATCACGCACCATACCCACCTCTAGGCCTTGATATCGTATGGTCGTGCGACCCGCAATTAAGCCTTGGGCGTCTGAGAAATAAATTTGAACACGTTGACCTGAATCATGAACAGCTTTGGCGAGCAGCCAACCTGCCAACGCAAGCGTCAAGATAGGTAGAATCCAAAGCGGCGAAATTCGACGATCTTTCTTCACCTCAGGGTTAAACGACATAGGTTGCTTATTCTCGTTACTCATTACCGCTAATACTCGTCTTAGTGTCTAATGCAGGAGATGGTGTTGTTTGTTTGTCCCAAAGCAAGCGAGGGTCGAGACTCTCTGCTGCAAACATGGTGAAAATTACAACAATACCAAACGCCACCGCGCCAAAGCCCGGTGTAAAGTTAAGAATCTGACCTCGGTCAACCAAGGTCAGCATAATTGAGATGACGAAGAGATCTGTCATCGACCATTTACCAATCCACTTAATAATACGATACACCGTCATTTCGAAACGATGGTTTTTTGCTGCATCAAACTGAATGCAAAAAAGCAAATACCCCAAGCCTAGTATTTTAGCAACAGGTACGACAATACTGGCGACAAAAATGATGATCGCAATACCCAACATATCATTAGTAATTAATGAGGCCACACCGGAAAAGATAGTGTCTTCTAGACGCTGTCCATTGGTAATTAGGATTGAAATCGGGATTAAATTAGCGGGTAAAATCGCTATCGTTGCCGCGATCAAGTATGCCCATGTTTTTTGAAGTGAATAGGGCTTTCTGTGATGCAGTGTCGCCTTACAGCGCAAACACTGTTTTCCTTCGGGTTGGGATAGATGACAGCTATGGCAATGAATTTCTTTTTTCATGTTTTTATAAGAGGATTCGGGTTTCCACGCATCCCAATATCGTCGAACACTGAGCCTACAAACTAATAATACGCTGAGTCCTTGTAATAGAACCAAGCTGTAGAGCGCATGACCAATGTAAATGTCAGAATAATCTTGTAATTTGAAGCATGAAATGGCGACGCTGATTAGGAACACGTCGAGCATCATCCAATGCTTACTGTGTGACAATATGGAAAGTGACCACTTTAATGTAGTGAACCATCTATAACGAATAGCGAGATGGGTTGTCAGTACCGCGCTGCACATTGCAACAGGCGCAATGGTGTGGCAGAAGAGTGTGAGTAGCGCCAAGCCAGAGTAGCCTTCTTGACTGAGAGCCCAAACTCCATCCATCAAGGTTCCTTGGATCATCACACCGACAAGTCGGATAGTAATGAAATCAAAGAAATGTGAAGGAATAAAGAGCAGTAAACAGGTGATAGCAATGGCTAGGTTGCCGTTGATGGAGTGGTGTTCACTTCGGTAAAGTTGGGTTCCACAACGTGGGCAATCTGCACTGTAGCCTTTGTCTAAGTCAATAATAGCCACAGGAAGCTCACAACATTGGCATAACCTTATGTTTTTGCTTTCATTTTCTTCGACTATTTCAGGTGAAGTGCGCATCGTAAACTCCAATATCCGTGCACGATGCGTTCTTCTCGTCACGATTAACTAGCTGATTGTACCGAGCCATAAAGCGTTTGATATAGACCTTGTTGCTCTACTAATTCGATGTGAGTGCCTGTTTGACTCACTTGTCCATCTTCTAACACATAGATTAAATCCGCTTGTTTTACGGCAGATAATCGATGTGCCACGATCAACGTCGTTCTATTTTTCAAAAATGTACTTAAGGCAAAGTGTAATGAGGCCTCTGTTGCCGTATCCAGCGCCGATGTCGCTTCGTCTAAAATGACAAATTGTGGATCACTGAGTATCATTCGAGCGATCGCTAAACGCTGTCGCTGCCCGCCAGATAAGCGGATACCGTTGCGACCAATTTGGGTATTTAACCCATCAACAAGCTTATCGGTGACGTCTTGTAACTGAGCAACGTCTAATGCGTTCCATATTGCCGCGTCATTATAGTGACGACCAAGTGTCAGATTATGCCTCATGCTGTCATTGAATAGTATAGGTTGCTGTAAAACAACAGCAATTTTATCTCTAATTATGTCAAAGCCGATGTCTCTCGTGTCAGAACCATTATAATTAATGATACCTTGTTGTTGATTATAGACACCAATCAGTAACTGTATGAGCGTAGACTTCCCTCCGCCGCTGGCACCGACTAATGCGACTTTTTTTCCAGCAGGGATGTGCAAGGTTAGGTTACTTAGTACGTTTTTATCGTCATCGTAGCTAAAGCTCACGTTTTCGATGGACACATCGACCTGTTTACCATCGTTAAATGGATTGAGCTTACTTACCGTCCTTGGTTCTTCATCCAATGCGAGCAAAGAGTTGATGCGTGTTAATGCCGCTTTAGCGCTGTACCAAGAAAACTGGATACCTAACAATTCTTGAACAGGACCAAGCATAAACCACAAATAGCCGAATACGGCAAAGATCTGTCCGATAGTCAGGTCGCTAAACAAAACCATGACCATCGCGACGGCGCGAAATAGCTCAAACCCAATGAGAAATAAGAGAAAGGAGACTCGACTCGCAGCTTCAGATTGCCAGGCATATTTGTCGGCGTTGACTCTAATTTGATCGGCCTGTTGTTTCAGCTCTTGTAAAAACTCCCGCTCGCGGTTCGCAGCTCTTAGCTGATAAATCCCATCAAGAGTCTCTACCAAGCGATTCTGAAAGCCTTCGAATGCTTGGTTTTCACGTTTTTTAAGGTGTTTTACCATTCCACCGAGTTTTCGTGAAAAATAGATCACCACAGGATTGACTAACAAAATGAATAAACCTAGTCGCCAGTCAAGCCATAGCAAAACAATCGCGGTGCCAATGACCGTCAAAAAACTCACTAAAAACTTACTTAATGTTGAGCCAATAAATTGGTCAATTGTCTCGATATCAGTAATTAGATGCGCATTTATCCCGCCACTTCCTCGTGTCTCATATTGCCGAATGCTGATTCGCCCAAGTTTGTCTATCATCTGACAACGAATTTTGTAGGTAATCGTTTTAGAGACCAGCGTGAACTGCCGGCTTTGTAAAATGTTAAATGCCTGGCTAAAGGCTCGCATTAGAACGACGAGAATTAAGGTAAGCGTAATATAGCCGATAGGGGTTTCAAGGTTAGTAGGGAGGAGCCGATTCATGTAATCGAGTCCGACACCTGGTTGCTCAAGGAGAACTTCATCGACCATTAGTGGCATGAGTAATGGGATAGGAACACTGATTAACGTGGCGATGATTGCGATTAAATTCGCACCGATAAGTCGAGACTTATGAGTTTTTACTTGTGTTATCAACCAAGAGCGGCTAATAGTATCTTTCGTACTGATCATATTTATGAGAATGAGTCCTATTTAGGTTGGGGCATTGTACGTTTATTAAAATAAAAGCAAAGTATTATTAATGGAAAAATCATGAATTTAGAAAACTACGAGCGCCTAGGTAGGCAAGCGATTGGACTGATAGAGTCTGAAACCGATTTTATTGCTAACCTTTCTAATATTAGTGCACTTCTGAACATGGAGTTAGACGATCTCAACTGGGTTGGCTTCTATCTCATGAATCAAGGTGAACTTGTGTTGGGACCGTTTCAAGGAAAACCCGCTTGTGTGCGCATCCCAGTAGGTCGTGGCGTTTGCGGAACGGCGATTGCGACGAATACTGTGCAGCGCATTTCTGACGTTCATGAATTTGAAGGGCATATCGCTTGTGATGCAGCGAGCAACTCTGAGATTGTTATTCCGTTTAGCGTGGATGGCGAAGTAGTAGGAGTATTGGATATTGATAGCCCAACTATTAATCGATTTTCGGAAATTGACGAGATTGGACTAACAAAGTTCATGAGATCTATAGAAAAGGTGCTCAATTCCCATACAAACGTGGTTTAAAATCACATTTGCCAGTGGTTTTTCTAAAGCAGGTCTCTATAATACCAAGAATATTTTTCTTAATGCTTCGCGGAAAACCGCATTAACCAGGAACCCACATGGAAAACACTGAGAAGTTGAAGAACAGCAAAGAAATTATTGCGTATATTGCTGAATGTTTCCCTAAATGCTTTACTGTAGAAGGTGAAGCGAAACCGCTTAAAATTGGTATCTTTCAAGATCTTGCTGAACGCTTGAAAGACGATGAGAAAGTTAGTAAAACTCAGCTGCGTGCCGCGTTAAGACAATACACTTCTTCTTGGCGTTATCTACACGGTGTTAAACCGGGTGCCGCACGAGTTGATTTAGACGGTAACGCTTGTGGCGAATTAGAAGCAGAGCATGTTGAGCATGCACAAGCTACACTTGCTGAAAGCAAAGCTAAAGTTGCTACTCGACGTAAAGAACAAGCTCAAAAGGCACGTGAAGAAGCGAAAGCTAAGCAGCCTAAAGCGAAGAAACCACAGGCTCGCAAGCCACAAACTAACACGAACAAGAACGCAAAAGTAAACACGCCAGTTGAAACGCGTGCTTTGAATGCAGATGAAATGATCGTAGGCAAAGACGTAAACGTAAACATGGGTAAAGGGAACATGGCTGCGACCATTGTTGAAATCAATAAGGAAGATGTGCGTGTTCAGCTAGTCAATGGCCTACAAATGGTTGTTAAAGCGGAGCATTTGCGCGCTTAAAGGAGAAACTCCTACGCATGAAGTGCCGTTCAAAAGTATCTTTGATTACAGCTAGCCTATGGCTAGCTGTATCGTCAGCTCACGCTCTGGAGGCTAAGTATCAGGAATCTGATATTCCAAAACTGGCCCCAGAAGCACAACATGAAACTGCCAGTAAGCGAGTTACGTCTCGTTTTACACGCTCTCACTACAAGCATTTTACGCTAGATGACGAATTCTCTAAGGCGATTTTTAATCGATATTTAGAGATGCTCGACTACAACCGCAATATTTTCACTCAATCAGATATCGACGGCTTTGATGCTTGGTCAACCCAGCTCGACGATCAATTGAAGGCTGGAAATAATCAAGTTGCATTCGATGTCTACAATCTTTCTATGCAAAAACGATACGAACGTTTTGTTTATGCCTTGTCTTTGTTAGACAAAGAAATGAAGTTTGATGTTGATGAGGGCATTGAGCTAGATCGTTCCGAAGCCAACTGGGCTAAGAGCGAAGATGAGCTTAATGAATTGTGGCGTAAACGTGTTAAATACGATGCTCTGAATCTTAAACTAGCAGGTAAAGATTGGGACGAGATTAAAGAAACGTTGGGTAAGCGTTATAACAATGCCATCAAGCGTATCACGCAATCTCATAACGAAGACGCATTTCAAATATACATGAACGCTTTCGCGCGTGAAGTAGATCCTCATACCAGTTATTTATCGCCACGCTCTGCCGAACAATTTCAATCTGAAATGAATTTGTCTCTTGAAGGTATCGGGGCGGTACTGCAACTCACGGACGATTACACCATAATTCGTTCTCTTGTTGCTGGTGGACCTGCGTCAAAGAGTAAACAACTTGGCGAAGGCGATAAGATTATTGGCGTCGGTCAAGATGGCAAAGAAATTGTCGATGTCATTGGGTGGCGACTTGATGATGTAGTGCAACTGATCAAAGGACCGAAAGGAACAAAAGTTAAGTTGCAAGTTTTGTCTGAGGGCAAAGATGCTAAAGCACAAGTCGTTGAAATTACGCGTGATAAAATTCGCCTAGAAGACCGAGCGGTTAAATCGGAAGTCTTTGAACAGAACGGTAAGAAAATTGGTGTGCTGGAAGTACCTAGCTATTACGTTGGCCTTTCAAAAGACACCGATAAGTTAATTACCGAACTTAAAGAAGAGGGTGTTGACGGTATTATTGTTGATTTACGCAACAATGGTGGTGGAGCACTTACCGAAGCAACGGCATTAACGGGCTTATTTATTGAAAGTGGTCCAGCAGTACAAGTTCGAGATAGCTATGGCCGCGTCAATGTTAATAGCGATACAGATGGTAAAGTTAGCTACGACGGACCTTTAACCATCTTGGTGAATCGATATAGCGCATCAGCATCTGAAATTTTTGCCGCCGCTCTTCAAGATTATGGCCGTGCGATTATTTTAGGTGAGAACTCGTTTGGTAAAGGTACCGTTCAGCAACATCGCTCGTTAAATCATATTTATGATTTGTTTGATAAAGAACTTGGCTATGTTCAATACACGATTCAAAAGTTTTATCGTATTAATGGTGGAAGTACGCAAAATAAAGGTGTAGTACCTGATATTGCATTCCCAACACCAATTGATCCTGCGGAAACTGGTGAGAGCGTAGAGGACAATGCACTGCCTTGGGATAGTATTGAACCTGCAAAATATGACGTGTTACAACGTAACGACGAGATGATTGCGGCGTTGACCTTGAAGCATAAAGCACGTGTTGATTCAGACATGGAATTTGGTTTCATTGCTGAAGATATTGCCAAATATAATGCTGAAAAGGATGACAAAACGTTATCACTCAATGAAGCAACGAGAAAGGCTGAAAGTGATGATAACGATGTCAGAAGACTCGATCGTATTAACGCTCGTCAAAAAGCGGCCGGTGAAAAGCCATTTGCCACGTTAGATGATGTGCCGAAAGATTACGAAGTCCCTGATGCCTACCTCGACGAGGCTGTTGCAATCATGGTTGACATGATCAATAAGTAACGACTTTACCGTGTTATTTGAAAAGCGAGCTTAAGGGCTCGCTTTTTTTGTATCTGCTATTCGAATTTTCAATCTCAAAGCTGATACATCACAATAAAAATTGTGATTTAGATCAAAAAAATTCGCTTTCTCTCGTTGAACACCTAGGCTTATATGAACAGCAAAGGGGAAGCATATGAGATGGATTACACTGATTTTATGTGTCGTGTCGTTTGGAGCAATATCAGATACGCGTAAAGACAACAATGATTTAACCCAGTTTGACCAACCGTTTTTACTCGGTGATTGGTACCTGATTAACCCCAGTCCCGAAGAATCGCCCGATGCCTTTTTGGCGATCAAGCTATCACTTAATTCTAATTATTCCTTCAATATTGATATTCAGAAGCAAGACTACAGTATCGAACACTGGGAAGGACTGTTCACCGCAAACGAAGACACGATTATTTTGGGACTTAATAGCGATGAACCTCAAGTTTACAAATATGATGGTAATCATCACATGTTAAATTTGAACGGAGTGGTATTCACTAAAGCGCTACCGAATGCACTTGCTGGTATTTGGTCTTCGACCACCGTGACCGGCGATGACAAACATGCAAGTGATATTGCAAGAATGGATTTGGTTCTGCAACCAGACTTTGTTTTCACATTTCGTGTAAGTTCTAATGAAGGTAATGAAGCTATTCATAGCGGTGTGTATTATACCGAAGACGACCATATTGTTTTGTTGTATCAAGATGGTGAACATGATGCGACTTATACACTTAACCAGGATGAATTAACGTTGGAAGTGGAAGACGGTGATATGTTTGCGGTATTAAATAGAATCCGATAATTTTACGGATTACGGATTACGGATTACGGATTACGGATTACGGATTACGGATTAGTCGACTCCACTCGCGAAGCACCATACTGTCACTGCAGTTGATATAGGTACCAATAAAACCTTCATTCAAATCTATCTCAAAGCGCCAATGTTAATTGGCGTTTTTTTCGTTTCTATCCTGCAATCAATTGATACATGGGGGTATAATCAATTTGTATCTAAGCAAAAATGCTAACAATAATTTATAAGGACTAAAGGATGACTGAGTCAGCACCTAAAGCCAAGTACCGTAGCGATTATCAATCGCCTTCTCATATTATCTCAGATGTTAATCTCACTTTTGACCTCCATGAACAAAACACGATCGTAACAGCAATATCTCAAGTTAAGCAGAACGTAGAGTCGAGCACACTTGTTCTCGATGGGGAAGGTATTGAGTTAGTCTCAGTACAAGTGAACAATCAAGATTGGAAAGATTACCAAATACTTAAAACGGGGTTAAAGCTTAATAATTTACCCAAAGAATTTGAACTTCGGATTGAAAACAAGATTTCTCCAGTTTCTAACACAGCTCTTGAGGGACTGTACCTTTCGGATGGTGCATATTGCACTCAGTGTGAAGCGGAAGGTTTTAGGCGCATCACGTATTTTCTTGATCGACCGGACGTGCTTGCTACTTACACCACGAAAGTTATTGCCGACCAAGCTGCCTTCCCGTATTTATTAAGTAACGGTAATAAAATTGAAGAAGGCCAAATATCAGAAGATCGGCACTATGTCGTGTGGCAAGATCCACATCCAAAGCCTTGTTACTTATTTGCTCTAGTGGCGGGTGATTTTGATGTGCTTCGTGATAACTATTCTACTCAGTCTGGTAGAAATGTGGTTTTAGAAATTTTTGTCGATAAGGGAAACCTTGACCGAGCGAACCACGCAATGGTGTCGTTGATCAATTCAATGAAGTGGGATGAAGAGCGATTTGGTTTAGAGTATGACCTCGATATCTATATGATTGTTGCTGTTGATTTTTTCAACATGGGCGCGATGGAAAACAAAGGATTAAATGTTTTCAATTCAAAATTTGTATTAGCGAATGAAAATACGGCAACGGATACAGACTACTTGGGAATTGAAGCTGTCATTGGTCACGAATATTTCCATAACTGGACGGGTAACCGTGTTACTTGTCGAGATTGGTTTCAACTAAGTTTGAAAGAAGGGCTTACGGTTTTTCGAGATCAGGAGTTTTCGTCTGACTTAGGTTCTCGTTCTGTTAATCGGATTAATAACGTCCGCATTATTCGTGGCCCGCAATTTGCGGAAGACGCAAGTCCAATGTCTCATCCGATTCGTCCGGAAAAAGTGATAGAGATGAATAATTTCTATACGCTTACCGTGTATGAAAAGGGGAGCGAAGTTATTCGAATGATGCACACGCTACTTGGGGAAGAAAAATTCCAAGCGGGAATGAAGCTATATTTTGAACGACATGATGGCACCGCAGCAACATGTGAAGATTTTGTTTGTGCAATGGAAGAGGCTTCTGGTGTTGATCTTAAGCAGTTCCGATTATGGTATAGCCAATCGGGGACACCATGTGTTACGGCTACCGATCATTTTGATGCTAACACAAATACCTATTCATTGACGTTAACTCAAGTGACACCTTCGACTCAAGATCAAGCAGAGAAGCACGCGCTTCATATTCCATTCGATGTAGAACTGTATGATAAGTCAGGAAATATTCTTGAGTTACGCTGTAACGGTGAGGTGACTGATAACGTCTTGAACTTGACACAAGCACAGCAAACGTATGTATTCGAAAATATTACATCTCAACCCATCCCGTCCATGTTGAGGGAGTTTTCGGCACCGGTAAAATTACAATTCGATTACTCAGATGAACAATTGGCATTTCTGATGGTTCACGCACAAAATGACTTTGCGAAGTGGGATGCCGGACAAATGCTTTTGGCCAAGTACATTAAGTCAAATGTCGAGTCGGTCGTTAATCAGCAATCAATTGCCTTACCCGATCTTGTTGTAGATGCTTTTCGCGGTGTGATCTTAAATGATCAGCTTGATCCGGCATTTATCGCTGAAGTTTTATCATTACCAAGCTTTAATGAGGTTGCTGGTTGGTACGATACAGTGCCTGTTGATGCAGTGTGCGACGCGTTAAAAGGGCTTAAGTCGATTTTAGCCTTCGAACTGAAAGATGAATTTTCTGCGACATATCATTCTCTTCGTCAAGAAGCTTATACCATTAAGCACGAGGCTATTGCCAAGCGTGCGCTCAGAAATCTTTGCCTACAGTACTTAGCGACACTCGATGAGTATGAAGGCCTGGTTCATGAACAATTTCAAGCTGCCAATAACATGACTGATACGATGGCCGCAATGGCCGCAGCGAATAGTGCATCTCTTTCGGTAAGGCAAACCTTGATGGATGACTACAGTCACAAGTGGAGTCATGATGGGCTAGTGATGGACAAATGGTTTGTATTACAAGGTTCTAACCCAAGTGAAGATGCGCTTGATAACGTAAAAGCTTGTATGTCTCACTCTGCGTTTAGCCTCAATAATCCAAATCGTATACGAAGTTTGGTCGGTTCGTTTCTAAATATGAACCCACGTCGTTTCCATGATATTTCGGGTTGTGGTTACCAGTTTGCAGGCGAGATTCTAAAGCAACTAAATGAATCGAACCCTCAAGTTGCGTCAAGATTGATTGATCCCTTGCTGAAATTTAAGAAATACGATGCAACCCGACAAGCCTTGATTGTCGTGGAGTTAGAAAAGCTGAAAGCACTAGATAACCTTGCGAATGATCTATTTGAAAAAGTCACTAAGGCCTTAGAAGCTTAGACACCGGTGACGTGAATCGAATAAATAATTTGTTTTTTAGTTAACAATAAGTGCACAAGGCAATGACAAGTCGAAAGTACTGTTTTTATATACAGCTCTATTTGACTTGTCGTTCAATGTTCTATTATTGTCTGTTTAATGAACAAAATTGAACGAATTTCTGCATTTATTAACAACCAACCCTATTATTTAGTCAATTTTGATACTGTTTTTATATACAGTATTTGTGCGAGAGGTAAAAATTGGTCACCAAAAAGTATTTTTTTTCGATGAACTTGAGTTACCAAGCGTTTATTTCTCATTATTCCGGGCATGCTTCGAGCATTATGGTTCAAACAGATTGTGGCCTACGGTTACAATTACCGGCGGTCAGATTTCGAGCGTATTTAACACAATTGGGTATAAAAGGTCGTTTTAGATTGACAACTGACCACAACAATAAATTTTTACGGTTAGATTCACTGTAATTAGTACGTTTGCTAGCGATATAAATAAGTACATTAGTCACAATATCAAACTTTTCTCTCCTACTACTGCTAAATTTTATTAACTCTTTATCAATAAAGCTTTTACAATAAAAGCAGCCTTATCCCCCATAAAAATAGAAAAGTGGAGCGTTATCATGACCACGCGCGAACCCGTTGTTCCGGTTCTTCTGGAGAAAGTGTACAAATTGATTGAGTCGAAACTTGAGGGTTCGAATCAACCTCTAGTGACCAAACTCGCCAAGCATATCTTTTCAAATGTTTCCCCTGATGATTTGTTACAACGAAATGAATCCGACCTGTATGGTGCCGTGATTAGTTTATGGCACCACCTGAACGAAAAGAAACACGATGAAATCTCAGTTCGAGTTTTCAATCCGTCTGTAAGTAAACATGGATGGCAATCGACACACACTATTGTTGAAATTGCGGTCCCGGATTCTCCGTTTCTTGTTGATTCCGTTAAGATGGCTTTAAACCGACTTGATTTGACCTGTCATATTACTCTACATGGACCGACTCAATTTGAGAGGAACAGTAACGGGCAGATCACTTCGGTCAATGAAAAGAAAGGGCATTTGCAGTCTATTTTCCACATTGAAGTCGACCGACTTAACGACAAGCAAGAAATGACATCGCTCAAAGATGAGCTGGTCACTATTTTCGAAGATACGAGTTTAGTGGTTAATGGTTGGGAGCCGATGTCGAATAAACTTAAGGAAATCACTCAAGATCTGCTTAAGAATAAATCGATGTTACCGACTGAAGATGATCGATTTGATGAAACGATGGCGTTTTTGGAATGGTTAGGAGACCACAACTTTACTTTCATGGGTTACAAAGAATTTGACTTAGTCCAAGTAGATGGCGACTCAATTCTTAAGCCAACGGAAGAAAGAGGGCTTGGTCTGTTTTCTAGTGAGCAACGAGTCCGCGCCGTTAAAATCTCAGATTTTTCTGACTCAGCTCGACTAGAAGCAAAAAAGCCTTTCTTACTGATCTTAACCAAAGGTAATAAAGCGAGTCGTATACATAGACCTGCGTATACCGATTACATTGGTATCAAGAAATTTGATAAGCACGGGAAGGTGATCGGTGAGCATCGCTTTACTGGACTTTATACATCTGCCGTTTATAACCAGAGTGTTTCAACGATTCCATTGATCCGTGAAAAGATGGATAGAATTCTTGATTCAAGCGGTTATCGCAATGGATCCTATTCTTATAAAGCGCTGCGAAACATTCTTGAAAACTATCCCCGTGATGAATTGCTTCAGGCCAAAGAAGAAGAATTACTTGAGATAGGAATGGGTGTAGTGCAAATGCAGGATCGAGACCTGATCCGCTTGTTTGTGCGTCGAGATCCTTTTGGTCGCTTCTTTAGTTGTATGGTCTATGTAAGCAAAGACCGTTATAACACCCAGCTTCGTAAAGATACGCAACGGATCTTAAAAAGTTACTTTGGCTGCGAGCAAGAAGTTGAATTTACGACCTATTTTTCTGAAAGCCCTCTGGCCAGAACACACTATATAGTAAGGGTTGATAACAACAATATGGATGTGGATGTAAAAGCGATAGAACAGAATTTGATGGAAGTATCGGCGTCATGGGATGATCGTTTATCAGAAGCGATCGTGGCTAACTTTGGTGAGAGTAAGGGATTACCGCTTTCTAAGGTATATTCTCGAGCTTTCCCTCGCTCTTACAAAGAAGACATGATGCCAACCTCGGCAGTCGCCGATATCGAACGCCTTGAAGCATTGAGCGAAAGTAACAAGTTAGGGATGCTGTTTTATCGACCTCAAGAAGCTGCGGCCGATTCAAAAGAAGTAAAGCTTAAGTTATATCATCAAGATGAGCCAATACATCTTTCTGATGTGATGCCGATGCTTGAAAACCTTGGCTTGAGAGTAATCGGTGAATCGCCTTACGAAGTCATTAAAAACGATGGCGGTAGCTATTGGATCCTTGATTTCTCCATGCTCCATAAGAGCGAAACTGTGGTAGATCTTCGTGAAGCCCGCGATCGATTCCAACAAGCTTTTGCATCAATATGGGCTGGGGATCTAGAAAGTGATGGGTTTAACCGTTTGGTACTTGGCTCTGGTTTAACGGGGCGTGAGGTTTCTATCCTCAGAGCATATGCGCGTTATATGAGGCAAGTCGGTTTTCCATTTAGCCAGCACTACATCGAGGATACATTAAACCATTATCCAGAGCTTGCTAAAGACTTGGTTGAATTGTTTTCTCAACGATTCATGCCGTCGTTGAAGGGCAGCAAGAAAGGCCAGCAACGAATTGTTGATAAAATAGAGACTCAATTGGATAAGGTTGAGAGCCTTGACGATGATCGTATTATTAGACGATACGTCGAAATGATTTCAGCGACCTTGCGTACCAATTATTATCAAAAAGATGATAAAGGACTTAATAAGCCTTGGTTATCGCTGAAACTGCAGCCGTCTAAGATCCCGGATATTCCAGCCCCTGTCCCTGCATTTGAAATTTTTGTGTATGCCTCTGATATAGAAGGTGTGCATTTACGTGGCGGTAAGGTCGCTCGTGGCGGATTACGTTGGTCTGATCGACAAGAGGATTTCCGTACCGAGATTCTAGGCTTAGTAAAAGCTCAGCAAGTTAAAAATACAGTGATTGTGCCCGTTGGTGCAAAAGGTGGCTTTGTTTGTAAGCGTCAGCCACAACTGACTTCGCGTGATGAAATTTTTGCTGAAGGTCAACGTTGTTACAAGCAGTTTATTCGTGCGTTACTTGATGTGTCTGACAATATCATCGAAGGAGAGGTGGCTCCCCCAAAAAGTGTGGTACGTCATGACGAAGATGATCCATACTTGGTGGTTGCAGCGGATAAAGGAACAGCAACATTTTCTGACTTAGCTAACGCTGTATCAGCAGAGTATAACTTTTGGCTTGGTGATGCTTTTGCGTCTGGTGGTTCTAACGGTTATGACCATAAAGCGATGGGTATTACAGCGAAAGGCGGATGGGAGTCCGTTAAGCGACACTTCCGCGAAATGGGAATTGATTGCCAGAGTGAAGATTTTACTGCAATTGGTGTAGGCGATATGGCAGGAGATGTGTTTGGTAACGGTATGTTGCTTTCCAAGCATATTCGTATGCAAGCCGCGTTTAACCATATGCACATCTTTATTGATCCAAATCCAGACTCAGCGACGAGCTGGATCGAGAGAAAGCGTTTATTTGATCTGCCTCGTTCGAGTTGGGAAGATTACGATCTTAAATTGATCTCTGCTGGTGGTGGGATCTTCCCACGCAAGGCGAAATCGATCACATTGACGCCCGAGATCCAAAAAATGGTGGGCACAAAGAAAAGTTCCGTGACGCCAAACGATCTCATCAAGATGTTACTTTCTATGAAAGTTGATCTTCTTTGGAATGGTGGAATCGGCACGTACGTGAAAGCGTCATCGGAGACGCATACCGACGTAGGAGACCGTGCTAACGACGTACTTCGCATCAATGGCGGTGACTTACGCGCTAAAGTGGTTGGTGAAGGGGGCAACCTTGGTATGACACAGCTTGGCCGTATTGAGTACGCGTTGGCTGGTGGTCGAGTTAATACTGATTTTGTCGATAACGTTGGTGGCGTAGATTGCTCAGACAACGAGGTTAACATTAAGATATTCCTTAATGGACTGGTCTCAAGTGGTGATCTGACGATTAAACAGCGCAATGAGACGCTTGAGGCAATGGAAGATGAAGTTGGTGACATCGTGCTTGACGATGCATATTGCCAAGCTGAGTCTATTTCAGTGACTGAATACCAGGGCGTTCCGCTTATGAAGGAGCAAATACGGTTTATTCATACACTAGAAAAAGCCGGTTATTTAGATCGTGGGTTAGAGTATCTTCCCGCCGATGATGATTTGCTAGAGCGAGAGAAGCAAGGCATTGGGATGACTCGTCCCGAGCTATCTGTTCTTGTCGCGTATGGGAAAATGGTCCTTAAAGAGCAATTAGCCGTTGATGAAATTGCCAATGATCCGTATCACAACCAACAATTAGTTCAATACTTCCCATCACTGTTACGCCGTCACTATATTGATAGTATGCCTAACCATCCATTGAAGGCAGAAATTGTCGCAACAGGATTGGCGAATCAAATGGTGAACGAAATGGGGTGCAACTTTGTTACGCGTCTAAAAGAAGAGACGGGTGCAACCATTGTTGATATTGCAAACGCCTATGCAGCGTCACGAGAGATTTACGGTTTTGCATTTACCTTTGAGCAAATTCGTAAACTTGATAATGTCGCGACCTCTGAGGCTCAATATGAGCTACTGTTTATTGTTCGCCGCACATTACGCCGGTTAGCGAGGTGGTTATTACGTAATCGCCCTGGCAAGCAGTCAGTAGAACAACTTGTCGCACGCTACCGCGATAATGTGATTAAAATTGAACAAAAACTTGAAACTTGTTTAGTTAATGAAGAAGTCGCTGAACACAATATACAAGCCCAAGTGTGGATTGAGAGCGGGGTAGATACAGATCTAGCAAACTATGTGTCTCGTTTATCAAGCCTATTGTCTGCTGTGGATATTTCAGAAATAGCCGCAGAAGCCAACGTTGCTGTTGAGCAAGTATCAAAACTGTATTTCCATCTTGGGGATCGTTTGTCGCTTCATTGGTTCTTGAATCAAATCAATGGCCAAGCGGTAGACAATAACTGGCAAGCACTTGCAAGAGCGGCATTTAGAGAAGATCTCGATTGGCAACAACGCCAACTCACCGCCCAAGTACTGCGGTGTGGTTGTGGTGACGATAAAAACGTTATCCTGTCACTTGATAATTGGATGGAGACGAACTCAGTAAGCCTTCAACGTTGGGAGAACATACTCAATGAATTTAAAGTGGGTAATGTTCATGAGTTTGCTAAGTTCTCTGTGGCCTTAAGAGAGTTAAGCCTACTTAATCTAAACTGTGCGGCCACGGCTTAAGCCAGAGCTTCACGCAGTATGTTAATCAGATAATGTTAGGTTTAGCCTAAATAAAAGCGCCCAATTAGGGCGTTTTTTATTACTTTAGCGTTATTAGTGACGTTGTCACTCTGTGATTGTATGCTTATTCGCCTAAACGATTGCTTTTGGTAAACAAAAGCGAATTCTCAATTGCAAGTTTAAACGTTTGCGTGAATAATACCTCCCCGTTTACACGGGTTATCTATCGGAGGCACCATGCTTTACCGTCTGGCCAGAACTGGCTTTTTTCAACTTGATGCCGAAAAGGCTCATGATCTTGCTATTCAAAACTTCAAGCGCTTTACCGGCACACCTCTTGACTTAGCTTATCGTCAACATCTACCTGATCGTCCAGTCGAATGTATGGGACTGACTTTTAAGAATCCAGTGGGACTTGCTGCTGGTCTTGATAAAAATGGCGAGTGCATTGAAGCATTTGGTGCCATGGGTTTTGGCTTTGTCGAAGTAGGGACGGTTACACCACGTCCGCAATCGGGTAATGACAAACCACGCCTCTTTCGTCTTGTAGAAGCTGAGGGCATTATTAACCGAATGGGATTCAATAACTTAGGCGTTGATAACCTAGTTGAGAATGTTAAAAAGGTGAAGTACGACGGTATTATTGGGATCAATATTGGTAAGAATAAAGACACACCGATTGAGAAAGGGGCTGAAGACTATGTGATTTGCATGGAAAAAGTGTATGAACATGCAGGCTATATTGCCGTTAATATTTCTTCCCCAAATACACCAGGGCTGCGCTCGCTGCAGTATGGTGAAGCACTTGACGATCTTCTCAGTGAGCTAAAAGCAAAGCAAGCCGAGTTGGCCGAGAAGCATGGAAAGTATGTGCCACTTGCGTTGAAAATTGCTCCAGATCTTAGCGATGATGAGCTTCAACAGATTTGTGAATCACTCATTAACAACAATATAGATGGTGTGATCGCGACGAATACGACGTTAGACCGTACCATTGTTGACGGTATGAAGCATGCAAATGAAGCTGGTGGACTGAGCGGACGACCGGTTCAGTCACGCAGTACCGAAGTGGTGCGCTTACTGGCTAAGCATCTTGAAGGTAAACTACCGATCATTGGTGTTGGCGGGATCGATTCTTATGTATCTGCAAAAGAAAAGTTGATGGCTGGTGCTGAATTGGTCCAAGTCTATTCAGGTTTTATTTACCATGGACCTAAGCTCGTGAAAGAGATAGTGAAGAACTTATAATGTTCTTCACTCATTAATACGCTCATAGACGAGCAATACGTTCATATATTGACAGTTCTGTCCAAGTTATAACCATAGAGAGGGGAAATAGTTTTCCCCTTTTTTTTTATCCAATCGTTTGTAGAATTAGAATCAACTGACCAAAAAGGTAATTAAGCGTTTTACCTAACAGTCTGATTATTCTTTAGTTATAAGAGACGGAACGATGCTTAAACCCAGCGATACATGGATCTGGTATATGGATGAGGATGAAAATTCTCTGATGCTGGATTTGGGAGATGAGATGGTTTTTAAAACCAATCTTTCCCGAAAACTCTTAGTTGAGTGCGCGATGGGTCAGAATAACTTCACAGTTGATGACGCGTCCGCGTTTCAAATCTATAAAGACCAAATTAGTACATTAGACCTTTCTGAACCACGACAAGCCGAGTTAGCTCTGTATTGTGTAGCGGCCAAGCGCTTTCATAAGCCGGTACAGCCGAAGAGCTGGTTCTTTGACCATCAGAATACCGTATTCGAGCCTGAAGAAGGCGAGTTGGTTCGATTGACGAACCAGCACTCTGCGGGGTTCTTTATTGTCTTAGAAGTGGGAGAGAGCGCGAGCTTGTGCGCGTTAGTCGATTTAGAGGCGTTTAACCTGACGTCATCTAAAGGGGTCCAGTTTGGTCAAAGTATTAAAGTGATGCATGATAGGATGGCTTCAGCACATCTCTACATGACGTCGCTAGAGCCAATCGCATTGGTTGGCTAGCAAGGGCGTGAGAACGCCAAAGAGGAAAAGCAGTGGTGCTTTATTCCAACGTTAAGATGCTCCATCAATAATAAATCGACCTTAGGGTCGATTTTTTTTGTTTGGAAAACGCCACCTCATACCATCGCTTTCATGGAAGCATCCTCATAAGGGCTTTCCCGTCACGACATATTTTGAAGGGCCGCAAATAATTGCGATAAATATCACGTAGTTTGCGCTCTATTTTTCATCATAAAACCTCTATTTTTTCATCATTTATTCCTCATTTTATTCATTATGTAAGTAACTTTCAGTAATTATATTTGCTTGGTATAGTCCAATTTTAGTGTGAATAAGTAGTCACTTCGGCCTTAAGCGATACGGGCGTGAGTTGTATTTAAAAAATGGCAAAGTGAATCAAGAGGAGTGTTGTTTGTTTTCATATGATTAAAGCTTGCGCAAATAAACAGTAATCATGAGTAAAGCGGCTTGTTTGGTTAGTGAGATTCGGCTTTATCAGGTATAATTAGTGCCATTTTTCCGCAGTCAGACAAACACTATGAATCAATATCTTGCCGTTACTTCAAATGGGCTTGAGAACTTACTTGCTCGTGAGCTTGAGCAACTTGGAATCGAAACCGTCAATCCCGTCCAGGCAGGGGTGAAATTTAAAGCAACTAATGAGCAGATCTATCGTCTTTGCCTGTGGAGCCGATATGCTTCTCGCTTCGTTAAGATTCTCGCTGAGTTCACCTGTCAAGATGATATGGATTTGTACCTGTCTGCGTCTGCAGTTAATTGGGTTAACCATTTTCATAGTTCTAAAAAATTCATTGTGGATTTTAACGGCACTAACAATGAAATTCGCAATAGCCAATACGGCGCGATGAAAGTAAAAGATGCAATTGTTGATTGTTTCACTAAAAAGAGCCTACCACGTCCAAATATCAGTAAAGAAAACCCTGATGTCCGTATTCACGTACGTTTACATAAAGAGAAAGCGATATTAGGCCTTGATATGGTTGGTTCCGGTTTACATCAACGTGGGTACCGTACCGAAGCGGGTCGCGCACCATTACGTGAAACTTTAGCATCCGCTATTGTAGCTAGGAGTGGTTGGACGCCTGGTGGTAACTTATTAGATCCTATGTGTGGTTCTGGAACGTTATTGATTGAAGCCGCGATGGTTGCGGCCAATATGGCGCCAAGCGTTAAGCGCAAAAGTTGGTGTTTGGAAGCCTATGAAGACTTCCAACCTGAGCTGTGGGCAGAGACTAAATCGGAAGCCAGTGTGCAAGGTCGACGCGGTGTCAAGAAAACTGACAGCCGGTTTTGGGGGGTTGATAACGACCCTCGAGTAATACAAACGGCAAAAGACAATGCACGCCGTGCTGGTGTTGAAGACCTGATTACGTTTGCAGTGGGTGATGCGAGTAAATTGACGAAGCCTGACGGGTTTGGCGATGGCGTGATTATTTGTAACCCCCCTTATGGCGAGCGACTAGGGACCGAACCTGGTCTAATCGCATTATATACTGAGTTTGGTAATCAATTAAAAATCGAATTCGGTGGCTGTAACGCTTCTATATTTTCAAGCTCTGATGACCTGTTAAGTTGTTTACGTATGCGTGCTGACAAACAATTTAAGTTGAATAATGGTGCGTTACCGTGTCACCAGAAAAATTACTCAATATCTGGACGCTCTGCAGGTGAACTTGCCGAAAAACGCACTGACCAAGTCATTGCCCCTGATTTTACTAACCGACTTAAAAAGAACCTTGCGAAGATAGCCAAGTGGGCTAAGCGTGAGGAGTTGGATTGTTATCGTATTTATGACGCCGATCTTCCTGAGTACAATGTCGCCATTGACGTGTATCAAGACCATCTTGTCATTCAAGAATATGCCGCACCTAAAGACATTCCAGAAGAGAAGACAAAACGTCGCTTGACGGAAATTATTCGCGCCAGCATTAACGTGACCGGTATTGAGACGAATAACGTTGTGATTAAGGTTCGTGAGAAGAAGAAAGGTTCATCTCAGTACAATCGATTGGCAACGAAATCTGATCGCATGGAAGTTAATGAGTACGGCGCTAAGTTGATTGTTAATCTTCATGATTATCTTGATACTGGGCTGTTTCTTGACCATAAAATTACTCGTCGTAAATTAGGTCAAATGGCTGCAGGGAAAGACTTTCTAAATCTGTTCGCTTATACCGGCTCTGCTTCCGTACATGCAGCAGTTGGTGGTGCAAAATCCACCACAACAGTCGATATGTCCAACACTTATCTAGAGTGGGCTAAAGAGAACATGCAGCTTAACAACCAAGTGGGTGGGCAGCATAAATTTATTCAAGCGGATTGCTTGCAATGGCTAGAGAATGAAAATACGGACTACGATTTAATTTTTATTGACCCGCCAACATTTTCTAATTCAAAACGCATGTCTCAATCATTTGATGTTCAACGTGATCACGTCATGCTGATGGAAAATCTTAAACGTTTGCTCAGAGAAGACGGAACGATTGTTTTTTCCAATAACAAGCGTTTGTTCAAGATGGACCATGATGCACTTGCTCAAGTAGGGCTTGTCGCGAAGAACATTTCAGATAAAACCTTACCGCTTGATTTTGCCCGCAATAAGCATATCCATAACTGCTGGCTGATTACTCACAAGAGCTAAATGATTTAATGACAAAGGAACTGATTTTATACAGTACGGAAGGATGCCATCTCTGTGAGATGGCATCCGAACTGCTTCATAGCGTAGGGCTTTCTCTACAATTCGAAACAATTGATATAGCATTCAACGACGATTTATTTGAGCGTTACGGTGTCACTATACCTGTGGTCGCGACAAATACTTCAGAGCTAAATTGGCCCTTCGATATTTATCAATTACAACAATGGTTGAACCTCAATGGCATTACTTACCATTCATAATGGACAACTAGCATTTGGTGATCATCCTTTGCTAGACAAATCAGATTTTGCACTTCAAGAAAATGAACGTGTGTGTTTAGTTGGCCGTAACGGTGCCGGTAAGTCGACATTAATGAAAGTCATTGCCGGTGAAATCATCATGGACGACGGCAAACTGCAAATTACACAAGATGTGGTCGTTTCTCGTCTTGAGCAAGATCCACCCCGCAACCAAGAAGGCACGGTCGAAGATTACGTGGCAGAAGGGCTTGCAGAGGTAGGTCAAGTTCTCAAGGAGTATCATGCATTACTCGATCTGATGATGCATGATCCAAGCGAAAAAAACATTAACAAGCTTGCTCGCGTTCAGGAAAACCTTGAGGTTCTTGGGGCTTGGCGTTTTGAAGACAGAATCAAAAATATTCTTGCCGCATTAAAACTCGACGGAGCCACGCTGCTTACCGATCTGTCGGGCGGTTGGCAACGCAAAGCCGCACTGGCACGTGCACTGGTGTGTGACCCTGATGTTCTATTACTCGATGAGCCAACCAACCATCTAGACGTCGCGACGATTGAATGGCTTGAAACGTTTTTAAAAGATTTCCGCGGTTCTATTATCTTTATTTCGCACGATCGCGCCTTCATTAGTTCGATGGCGACACGTATTGTTGATTTGGATCGAGGCCAGTTAGTCTCATATCCGGGTAATTATGATCAATACCTGATTGAAAAAGAAGAAAACCTGCGTATCGAAGAGATGCAAAATGCAGAGTTTGATAAAAAATTAGCACAAGAAGAAGTATGGATTCGACAAGGTATTAAAGCCCGTCGCACCAGAAATGAAGGCCGTGTTCGCGCACTTAAAAAGCTTCGGGAAGAGAGAAGTGATCGTCGTGAGGTTCAAGGTAAAGTGAATCTTAACGTTGATGACAGCACGCGTTCAGGAAAAATTGTCTTTGAAGCAGAAGGTCTAAATTACGATATTGAAGGAAAGACGATCGTTAAAGATTTCTCTTTCAATATTATGAGAGGCGATCGAATTGCTTTGATTGGCCCAAATGGTTGTGGCAAAAGTACTCTAATCAAGTTGCTGCTTGATAAGTTGCAACCGTCTTCTGGAAAATTGAAGTGTGGCACCAAATTAGAGGTAGCTTACTTTGACCAATATCGAGAGGCACTCGATCCGGAAAAAACCGTCATCGATAACCTCGCCGATGGTAAACAGGAAGTCACGGTTGGTGGCCGTCAAAGACATGCGTTGAGTTATCTTCAAGACTTTTTGTTTGCGCCAAAACGAGCACGTACACCGGTTAAAGCACTTTCTGGTGGCGAGAAAAACCGTTTGCTATTGGCTAGACTCTTCCTAAAGCCTAATAATTTATTAATTCTCGATGAACCAACGAACGATCTCGATATTGAAACGCTCGAATTGCTCGAAGATTTACTCGGTAATTATCAAGGAACAATGCTGTTAGTTAGTCACGATCGTCAATTTGTTGATAATACTGTGACGACGAGCTGGATTTTTGAAGGTGAAGGGGTTATTGAAGAGTTTGTAGGCGGTTATCATGATGCTCAGCAGCAACGTTTGCAGGTCAAAGATGCCCGACGTGGTGTTGATGTTGTCAAGGTGACAGAAAAATCGCCAGTTGAAACGAAAAAGAACCCAACAGCGGTGAACTCCAAACCGAAAAAATTGTCGTATAAACTGCTGAGAGAGCTAGAAGCGTTACCCGCACTACTCGAGCAGTTAGAAGATGAACTTGGTACGCTACAAGAAGTGGTGAACGACGCCGAGTTTTTCTCAAAACCCGTTGAGGAAACTCAACCCGTATTAGATAAGCTTTCTGCTAAAGAGCAGGAGTTGGACGTTGCTTTCGAGCGATGGGAAGAGCTTGAAGCAATGCAACAGGAAAGTTAGCCTAGATGAGTTGTAAACAATTTAAAATTTCAATGGTCGCTGCAAGCGTATTCGCTGCAACCACCGCACATGCCGCTTTATACAAAGTAGTAGAAGTTGATCCAACCGCCAGCATTCAAAGTGATGGTATCTATGACGCGACTTACACTGAGTTTTATGGCTCAGCAATAGCGAAAACAACCGACGATCTCTCTTCATCGCCGATGGGCTGTTTTGATGACGGTCGCAGCTGTCCGGATTATACGCTTTATGGTGACTCAAGAAATGGGTCAGAAGGGTTTTCTTATAGGGATGAAATTCCACATAACCTTGATGTTAGCTTTTATTATACGGATTGGAATCGAAATCGAGATTATTGTCGTTCTGAATTGGGTTACCAGACTTGTGACCCGGCTTGGACCGATAAAATGTGGCACAGTTTTAGTTCGATTGGTGGATTAAAGCGTGAAAGAGACGCTTATAATGCAAGTGAGTATAAGTCTAATGCCCAAGCCTTCTCCGGCAATGAAACAAGCGCTGTAGAGAAACTATCTGTCGATCCAACGTCAATATATAAACCTGGTGATATTCAAGTAGCAGAAGCTAACTCAGCAAATATTGTTATCAATAACCTTGATGCTGAAAAGACAATAGGCACGACCAGTTCAGGTTACTTTAAGCTGGATTCAGGCAAGTTGGCCACTGCCTATAGACAACGTGGTTACGTATTTGATGGTACAAATACGACGATGCTTTTACCTATTGCCGATAGTGGTAGTGATCAAGAAAAGCAGATTACGACTCAAATGGGCCGCACAATGGCCTGGGATTCATTTACAGATAGCGGTAGTACCTATTATGTCGGTAGTGCCGCAGTAGGTCCATTCGATTATAACGATGACAATAAAAACTGGGGAGGCGACCTAAACAACTGCCTTTCAGGCGATGACCCAGCAGCAAAACGTGAGTGTCAAAATTTTGCGTTTGCGTCCAAAGCGGCCGTTTGGTCTTCAGATGGCAGTGCCGTAACTGCAATATCAGGTTGGAATAATGGTACCTCGCGAAACGTCGATAAAAAAGCCATGCAAGGCAGTGTTCGTGGTGCGGTTGTTAGTAAAAACCCCAACGTTTTTAACGGCAAACCAGTACTCGTTGGTTTAAACAGTTATCAAGACGGAAGTAATGTTTTCGTTGAGGCTACTGTGTTTAGACCAAACGATACACCCATAATGGATGGTAATGCTTGGTCACCATCTCGGATCAGTCGCTCGACGATTAAAGACGGCGATGATTTCATTTACAGTAACTCAGTCGCTACCGACATCAATGAACAGTTAGTGTTAATTGGCGAAGCGAAGCGACGTGGCGATAAGCGTGAAAACGGTGCAGCGGCAAATCGAATGTTCCTATCTCAAGTGAACAGTAGCGGCGGTGCATCGGCCCAGTACTTCGACGAACTGAATGGTAATAGCGGTATCTTTTTCCGTGGTGTCGGCGGTAAGACTGGCGCAATCAACAACTTTAACGAAATTGTCGGTGCTGTCGATGCTGAACAAGCGACGGAGTTCTACGGTAAAAAGCGTCGTCAACGTGGATTTATTTATCCGTACGATACCACAGGAACTGATGCAAACCGTCTCGCTGTATTCCAAGGCAAACCTTGGTTGCTTGATGATTTGACTAATGGCGGCGACGCCGACATCAGTAAGAATAACAACCACTATCGTATTATTGATGCCGCTGATATCAATGATGATGGCGTGATTGCCGCTACCGCCCTTAAGTGTGAACCTGGTTATGATTCGACAGGCCATAACTCTTATTGTGGTAATGGTCAAACGCGAGAAAAAGTCGTCGCGGTGAAGTTGATCCCGATCGCAAATGCAGCAGACCGCTCAATTGTAACTCGCTCCTTAGATTCTGTGCCTGTTGAACGTAAAGGTGGCAGCTTAGGTTGGATCGCAATGATTTTCTTAGGCTTCTTGGGGTTACGCCGTAACAAGTAAAGTCGTCTAATGATCAGCCCAGGTTTACTTCTGTAAATCTGGGCTTTTTTATACCTTGAGTTCTGGTGGAAAGTAGACAATTATTACTAGGGAGTCATAAAAACTCCACCAATCTTTAATACTAGAAGGCTAACACACAGTTGGTCTTGTATAGCGAGGACCGCACTATGAAGAGACAAAAGCGTGACCGTTTAGATCGAGCTCAATCCCAAGGATACAAAGCGGGAGCGAACGGTAAATCTATGGAAACCTGTCCATATCAACAAATGGATGCGAAGTCATATTGGCTTGGCGGGTGGCGCGATGCGCGGGATGATAGACATTCAGGACTTTTCAAATAGTCGGAGTAGAATTAAAACATGAAGGTCTCAGCGGAGGCCTTTTTGTTATGGCTCTAATGCACTATAACTTAATTGGTTTGGTTAAAATAAAACGGCCAATACAGCCGTTTTTAATAACCCATCAATTAGAAGCTAGACGTGTCTTTAAACAAACCAACTTTCAAATCTTTCGCTACGTAAATCTCTTTACCGTCCACAAGTACACGGCCGTCAGCGATGCCCATTACGAGTTTTCGATTCACAACACGTTTTAGATGAAGTTCGTAGGTGACTTTTTTGGCGGTTGGCAAAACTTGTCCCATAAACTTAAGTTCGCCCACACCAAGTGCACGACCTTTACCTTCGCCACCAACCCAGCCAAGATAAAATCCAACAAGTTGCCACATCGCATCTAAGCCCAAGCAACCTGGCATGACAGGGTCGCCGATAAAGTGGCAATCAAAAAACCATAGATCAGGTGTGATATCTAATTCTGCAACAACAAGACCTTTACCATAGTCACCTTCAGTTTCTGACATTCTAGTGACGCGGTCCATCATTAACATATTTGGAGCAGGTAACTGAGGGTAACCTTCACCAAACAACTCTCCACGGCTAGAGGCTAAAAGATCTTCACGAGTATACGAATCACGTCGGTTTTGCATTTTTAAATTACTCCAAATTTTAATATAAGCATCTTAGAGAACACGTGTAAGCTAAACAACTCCGACCACAACTAAATGAACCAGTTTTTAATCTTTTCTAACATGGTTTCAGGAAGTTCGAGTTTCTCGAAGTTTTCAATACGCTCGGCAATCTTACTTAAGACACTTTCTTCTGATTCACTTTTAAATGGCTTGCCAAGAAGTAATGGAATCACTTCATCCACATGGGAAACCGCCCAGATGTGGAATTGACCATTTTTAATACTTTCAACAACCTCTGTACTTAACGCAAGATGCTGTACATTGGTTTTGGGTAAAATAACACCATGTTGGCCTGTAAATCCTTGGTGCTTACAGACACTGTAAAAACCTTCTACTTTTTCGTTTAAACCGCCAACGGCTTGTACTCGACCGAATTGGTCAACAGCGCCCGTGACCGCGATTTGTTGGTCAATAGCATAACCGGACAATGCGCTGACTAACGAACATAACTCAGCAAGAGAAGCGCTATCACCATCAACTTCACAATACGATTGTTCGAACACAATCGAAGCAGAATAGGGTAGCGGAGCATCTAAGTTTAATTCTGAACTCACAAACGCTTGCATGATCATCATGCCTTTGGCGTGGATGTTACCACCTAAGTCAACTTTCCGTTCGACATCTGCAATGTCGCCATCTCCAAAGTGCACAACACAAGAGATACGAGCGGGCTCACCATAAGAGAGTGGGTGTCCAGGCATATCGATAACAGTAAGGCCATTAACTTGGCCGACTTGTTCACCTAGCGTCTCGATAACGACTTGTCCTTCTAGGATGTCGTCTACCGCACGTGTTGGCAAATAAGCCTCACGATAGCGCTTTGCAACAATTGCAGACTCAATATGACCTGCAGAAATCATTTGGTTAGAGCAATACGATGACGCTTCTCCCAAAACAGCAAGATGCCAATCAAGAGAAAGAGGGACATATTGTTTGTCTTCAGTTTCGCGAGCACCTGCTTGCAGCAATCGGAGATAAGCGGATGTATCTAAGCGGTAATCACCAAGATTATTGGTGACTAATTGTTTCACAAAGCCAAGGTAAAGTTCGATAGAGTCTGTGTTGACTTTGAAATCACTTTCCAGCTCCGTGTACTGCATGAATCCTGAGCGATATTCGGCTTCAAGGTAATCAAAATCGGCTAGTTGGTCTCTATCTCCGATGATAATTAGTTTGAAGTCGGATGAATAAATCGGTTGTTCAATTTGGCTGTTTAGAGCATTGATGGGTGTTGCTTCAAGTTGCGCGCCCTGGAGCAATGCCTTTGTATTACTCCAGCTAATCACAGAAGATAAAACCGTGTTGGCAGAAGCTAACAAAATACCATCATTCGATTGGTGGATTAGGCCTTGTTTCGTGTGTGTTAAACCGTCGGCGATGTCATATCGATCAAACAGTATTTCTGAACGTGCATCCTGGGCGACAATGACGTGTTCCCCCAAGCTACGTAGTTCATCTGCAATGAGCTTACGATAAGCTAAACTGCCACCATCTTTAATGACTAACACCTTAGAGAAGCAAGCACTTGAGGCAAAATATTGTACGGTTTGTCTCAACCTAGGTTGCAGGTCGAATAAGGATTTTGGAGCAATGTTTAAAACATTATCTAACGCGGTTTGAAACTCATCATATTGCGGGCAGACATCTTGCCAAAGGACTTGATTCATTGTTTGGGGACTTAGTTTAGATTTGCATGGAGTATACAACGATTTGATAACTAAAGTTAGTCAATCGGACGTAAATCAACGAGATTAGATTCTCACTTTGAACTAGGAAAGATTGAGAAGTCATGCTAACTGGGTTACGCTGTCACTCTAATCAAGGCAGAGGCAAATGTAATGAAATACCAACAACTTGAAAACTTAGAGTGTGGTTGGAAATGGCAATATTTGTCAAAAAAGTATCGAGACGGAGAAAACATCACACGATATGTCGATACGAGTGAAATTGATGCGGCGATTTCACAGTTAAAAGCCATTGAAAATGAACCAACACTTGTGTTGGATTGGATTGGTCAGCATATGTCATCCGATGTTGATAATAAGCTGAAGCAGGCCATTAGAGCGAAAAGAAAACGTCATTATAATGCTGAGCAGATCCACACCAAAAAGAAGTCCATTGATTTGGATTTTCGTGTTTGGGAAAAGTTGTCTCATAGAGCAAATGAGCTTGGATGTACGCTTTCTGAAGCTATTGAGTACTTGTTGAGTGAAGCATCTCGAAGCGAGAAAGCAACACAAACAGTGAGTAGTTTGAAGGAAGATTTAAGTAAACTACTTGATGATGAGTAAATAAGGAGGCTTGTACATGTTGTATGTTATTTTACTTGGTGCGCTATTAGTATTTTGGTTGGTTGCAATAGACCGACCAGTACTCACCGTTCAAATATCAGATGGAAAGCTATTGAAAATAAAAGGGCACATACCACCTTCATTCCATCATAACCTTAAAGATATATCTGAACGTGATCATATCACGGGAATATTGAAAGTATACCAAACACGTTCTGGCATGCTATTAAAATTCACAAAATCAATTAATAAGAAAAGTCAGCAAAGAATCAGGAATGTATTTCCATACCAGAACTTTAAATCAAAAGGGCAAAAGAAATCAAGGTAGTAAAGATCTACCTTGATTAGCTCTACGAGTCGCTTTACGTCTGTGCTGCGATTTCGCGTTCATCCCATATCCTCATTAGCGTACGACGGGCATCTGCATCCAGCATTTGTATTCGTCTACAAGTCCAGTTTTCTGCAACGTAGTCTGCCATTTCAAGTGAAATAGGGTTGTTGTCTGTTAAATAGGTGTCTAGTGCTGATTCTGCTTCTAACAGAGAAAGCCCTTCGGTATCCCACTTTTTAATTCGTGTATAACTTGTTTCAAACCACATCAGAGGTAGTGTCATAGAATGTTCCTTTTCTATATTTAGTTATTCGGTCTCTGTCCGACCGTTCATTTATAGAATAATCAAAATAATCACGCTGTAAATAGTATTTGTTAATAAAAGCGAATAAAAATAACTAAAAACATAAACTCATTAGCAGGTTTTATTTATATGCAGTTAAGTATAAATATTGAATTTAATTACAGTTATGATATCAAGGGATTTACTGGTTTTGTGAATATTAATTGCACGCGTTCGAATTATAATGGCGACCTATAGTAGACAGGGTAGACTAAGGTTTACTTATATTAATTTCCGTTGCAAATATTATTTCGATAAAGATGTAATGCACTATAACTTATTGACTATTAAAAATTATTATACCGTCATTTCGTGGGGCTTGATGACAGCAATGTTGGTTTTTGATGTATCGATGCACGTTGCGTTGGTGGGCTATGTTGGAGAGGTCTCGTTTTCTCTGGCTCTGGTTAGTGATTCAGGGGCGGTTCTTGGCGGTGGCAATATTGAGCAAATTTTACCTCACCCTTATGCGCATGAATTGGAAGGTCGAAAGTTTACAGGTAGCGGTGTGGTTCGTGCACGTTTTCCCATGTCCTTTTTGCAGGGTTTAGAGTCGTTGTCACCGCGAATCCACATATCGGGCGACGTTTCATACCTCGATGATAGCGGTAATGAAAATGCCGATGTATTGAGCAATGCTCAATCGAACGGGGGCGACATTAATATACGTTTCTTAGAAGCGGGATTGATTTTTCTCAACCGTCCACACAAAAAGGCTTGGTGCTATTGGGTAGCGCCGCCGCTTTGTTCGCAGGACGTCCAGAACTACTCACAGCAACCGTCACACAAGATGGTGTGCAAGCTGGCGGCATCATTGGTGCAGCGGCTCCGGTGGTGATAGGGCTTTGGGAAACGATACGCAATGAATTTAAGGCTCGCTAATGGGGTTAGTCGAATCACTTTTGCTGTCAGCGCTCACGGGCGGCGCGTCAGCGATGGCGACCGTCATTGCCCTAAAGGTCGATATTAAATGGATGCGCGATATTCTCAAAGACCACGCCGAACGAATAAAGGCATTGGAAACAAAAGCTCAATAAAACCTACCATTATGCATATATCTCCATACCGTC